>JBELHK010000015.1:10448-19118 GCA_042091415.1 Polaribacter sp.
ATCTTTTCTATATAGCAACAAATAAAGGGCTTTGGTCTCTAAAAGAATTAACTTTTTCCAATAGTACAAAACCAATTGATAACGATAATATTATAGATTTAGAAGTTTATAATAATACCCTTTTAACAGCTTCAAAATCAAAAAATGAAGTAAAACTTTTTAAAAAAGACACCTTAGAAACCTTTAAAACAAAGAATGTTGTTTCATCAATACACAAAATCAAAAATCAACTTTGGTTTAGTTCAAAATTAAACGGTATCGAAATTTACTCTTTACCCTCTTTATTTTTTCAAAATAAGATAAATAAGTACAATACTTCAATTTCAGATAACATAAATAATGTGTTTGAAGACAAGCAAAATATCATATGGGTTTCTACCAATTCAGGCCTTTATCAATTAAAAAAAGAAGGTTTTTATGAAAATAAACAAATTAAACCTCAAATTAATTTTGAAAGTTTTGAGGTTAATTATAAAGATAAAAGTCAACTACTAAATAATAAAAAAATAGAATTACCAAACAGTAGTAATTCTTTAATAATTAGATATAAAACAATCGATTTACTAAATTCAAAAAATATATTTTATAGGTATGTAATAAATGGAAAAAGTTCTAAATGGTCAAAAGATAAAAGCTTGCAATTAGCCAATCTAAAATATGGGACATATAAAATTGAAATTCAGTCTATGGTTGATGATGTTAAAAGTGACACAAAATCAATTTCATTTACCATTGCAACTCCATTTTATTTAAACGCATATTTTATTTTGCTAATAATATTATCAATTATTGTAATAGCTTATTTATTAGTAGACATCAATATCAAAAAAATTAAAAAGAAAAATCAATTAAAGCTTAATCAACTTAAAATTGAAAACACCTTATTAAATTTAAAACAAAAAGCGCTTCAATTACAGATGAATCCGCATTTCATTTTTAATGTTTTAAATGGTATCAAAGCGCTAGGTAATTCAGGTAATACTAAAGAATTAAATGTTGTTATAAGTCAATTTTCTAACTTATTAAGAAGTATTTTACATAACTCTAAGAAAGAAGAAATAAGTTTAAAAGAAGAAATAGAATCTTTACATAATTATTTAAATTTAGAAAAAAGAATTAGTTCTAAAGAATTTGATTTTTTTATTGATGCTGATTTAATTTCTTCAGATTTAGAAGAAATATTAGTTCCAACAATGCTATTTCAACCTTTTATTGAAAATAGTATAAAACATGGTTTTAAAGGAACCAAAAAAGGAATCATAGAAGTAAAAATTGAAGAGATAAAAGGGTTTTTATATATTTCAATTACTGATAATGGAGTTGGGCTAAACGCTTCGAAACATAAAAATAATTCTAATTTACATAACTCACTCGCATTGCAAATAACAAAAGAAAGGCTAAATAATATTTCTAAAAGAAATAACTTTTCAATTTCTGAATATTACCATAATAATAAGGTTTCTGGTACTAAAGTTAAATTCAGAATACCTGTAAAAACTGACTTTTAATGAAAAAACTTACCTCATTTATAGTAGAAGACAATTTAGACTCATTAAATCTGTTATGCAATGACATAAAAACAAACTTTCAGGAATTAGAAATAATTGGGAAAGCTAGAAGTGTTATCGAAGCCGCAAAAAAATTACAGACAGTAAAGCCAGATATTTTATTTTTAGATATTATGCTTGGCGATGGCACTAGTTTTGATATTCTTGAAATAGTACCAAATTTAAATTCAAAAATAATTTTTATTACTGCAAATGATGATTTTGCAATTAAAGCCTTTAAATTTTCAGCAATTGATTACATACTCAAACCCTATTCTCTAGAAAATTTAAGTAACTCAATAGAAAAAGCGAAACAACAAATAATACCAAGAAATAATCAAATTAACGTTTTAAAAGAAATAATTCGTAGCCCAAATCAAATACCTACTAAAATAACGCTTAATACTTCAGAAAAAATAATTGTTGTAGAAATAGAAAACATCATTCGTTGTCAATCTGACAATAATTACACCACTTTTTATTTAAAAAACGGAAATAAAATTTTAGTTTCTAAAACACTTAAAAATTACGCTAACCTTCTTTGCCCTATTGGATTTATTAGAGTTCATCAAAGTCATTTAGTAAACAAAAATTACATTAAAGAATACATAAAGTCAGATGGAGGTTATCTTATATTATACGACAAAACAAATATTCCTGTTTCATTTCGTAAAAGAGGGGAATTAATAGAACAATTGAATAAAATGTAAGTTTTAGAGATAAAAAAAAGCCCTTTTAAAATAAAAAGGACTTTTTTGGGTGAAAGACCGGTTTCGAACCGGCGACCTCCGGAACCACAATCCGGCGCTCTAACCAGCTGAGCTACAATCACCATTTGCTAATTAGCGGATGCAAATATAATTTATTTTTATTTCTACAAAAAGAATTAATTAAATTAATTTATCTAAATTTTCAACAGCCACGTATCTTTCTGTCGTAAAACCTTCTGCATAATCAACATTAATTAACCTTCCCATGTCTTTTGCTCTATATTTTATGCTTTCTAAAAAATTTTTGCTTGTTATAGGCGTTTGAGGTTCTTTACTTGCTGGATCATAAAATTGAGAAGAATAAGCTAAAATTGAATTTGTTTTAGCTTCTATAAAACCAGAAACATCTACGACAAAATCTGGCTCAATATTTTTCCACTGTATATAATGATATACTTTCTTTGGTCTCCATTTATCTTGATTTTCCCCTTCTAAATTGGTATCAATTTTTAACAAACCAGATAAAAAACAAGCATCTGAAACCAATTTACTTCCTTTTCCATGATCTATATGTCTGTCATCTATTGCATTGCATAAAACAATTTCTGGTTGATACTTTCGTATCATCTTAATAATTTCTAGTTGATGCTTTTTATCATTTGTAAAAAAACCATCAGAAAAACCTAGATTTTCTCTAACTAAAATCCCCAGAATATCAGCAGCATTTTTTGCTTCTTCATCTCTAATTTTTGCAGAACCTCGAGTTCCTAATTCTCCTCTTGTTAAATCTACAATACCTACTTTTTTACCTAAAGAAATTTCTTTGGCAATTGTAGCTCCACAACCTAATTCTACATCATCAGGATGTGCGCCAAACGCTAAAATATCTAACTTCATTTTTTTGCTTTTTTTATAGCTTGTTTAATATCAAAAATTAAATCTTCTATTTCTTCAATTCCTATAGAAAAACGTATTAATCCGTCTTTAATACCTCGTTCTAATCTTTCCTCTTCACTTAATAGAGCATGTGTTGTTTTAGACGGACTTACAATTGTACTTTCTAAACCTGCTAAACTCATAGAAGGCTTAATCAATTGTAAACTATTCATAAATTCAGTAACATCAATATTGTCTTTTAGTTCAAAAGATAACATGGCGCCAAACCCTTTCATTTGTTTTTTCGCTAATTCATACTGTGGATGAGTTTTTAAACCAGGATAATAAACTTCATCAACATGATTATTTTGTTGTAAATATTCACTCATCAAAAGAGCATTTTTAGTCTGTTCCTTTACTCTCAGATTTAAAGTTTTCAAGCTTCTTTCTAATAACCAAACTGTTTGATCGCTCAAATTTCCACCAAAATTAATAGCAGTTTTCCAAATATGTTCAATATGTTCTTTTGATGCCGCAATTGCCCCTGCAGAAATATCTGAATGACCTCCCATATATTTTGTTGCTGAATGAATAATAATATCTATTCCAAATTCATGAGGATTTTGATTTATTGGTGATGCAAAAGTATTATCAATCATTGTTAAAATAGTATTGGCTTTTGCAAGTTCTGAAATTGCTTTTATATCTGTGATTCCTAATAATGGATTTGATGGAGTTTCTATATAAATAATTTTTGTATTCTTTTTTATTAAATTTTCGAAATCATTTACATTATCTGATTCTGTAAAAGAATATTCTATACCATACTTGTCAAATTCTGAAACTATAAAATTATATGTTCCTCCATAAATAACTTGCTGTATAATTACATGATCTCCTTTTTGTAAAAAGGCCATCATTGCAGACGAAATAGCAGCCATACCTGAACTAAAAATCAATGCGTCTTCTGTTTTTTCTAGTGCCGCTATTTTTTCACATAACATTTGTTGATTTGGTGTATTATAATATCGAGGATAACGTTTTATATCAACATTATCAAAAGCATAAGAAGTTGACATATAAAGAGGTGAAATTGCTCCTTTATACTCATTATCTTTAACTTCACCAACATGAACGCATGTTGTATTTATTCCTAAATTTTTAGTTTTTTCCATAAAATTATTTGATAAACGCTAAATTAACAAAACTTAAAAATATAAACTCTTAAAATTTCAATATCTTCGTTTTATGATATCAGTTTTGCTTGTTGGTAAAGGAAAAGTAGCAGCCCATTTATTTGCGGCTTTTTCTAAGTTAGATAAAATAAATGTAAAACAAATTAGCTCAAGAAATTTTAAAAACATACCAAATGCAGACGTTACTATTATTGCTGTTTCTGATGATGCAATTGCTGATGTATCATCAAAAATAACCAATAATTTTGTTGTTCATACTTCTGGAAGTTTTCCGTTAAATGAGTTAAAAAACAAAACTAGAAAAGGGGTTTTTTATATGCTACAATCATTTTCTAAAAATAAAAAGATTAATTTTTCTGAAATTCCTTTTTGTTTAGAAGCTGAAAATGAAAATGATTATAAACTCCTTGAAAATCTTGCTAAATTAATCGGAAGTAATATATATAAAATCAATTCTAATCAAAGAAAATCTTTACATGTAGCTGCTGTGTTCGTTAATAATTTTACCAATCATCTTTTTAAAATTGGTGAAGATATTTGCTTAGAAAATAATGTGCCTTTTGAGGTTTTATATCCTTTAATCATGGAGACTTCTGCAAAAATAAAAATGTTATCTCCAAAAAATTCTCAAACTGGCCCTGCAATCAGAAATGATAAAGAAACTATAAAAAATCATTTAAATTTGCTCGATAAAGAACAAAAAGAAATTTATAAACTTTTAACAAAATCAATCCAAAATGGAAATAAGCTATAAGCAAAATCTTCATAAAATCGATACTTTTATTTTTGATGTTGACGGTGTACTAACCAACGGTATGCTAACAATTATGCCAAGTGGTGAGTTAGTAAGACATATGAACGTTAAAGACGGTTATGCAATGAAACTCGCGCTAAACGAAGGCTTTAGAATTTGTATTATTTCTGGAGGAACAAATCCGGCTGTAAAAAGTCGTCTAGCAACTTTGGGTATTGAAGATATATATTTAGGTGCGCACGATAAGATTAAGCAATACAACGAAATTATAAAAAATTACAATCTAAAATCAGAAAACATATTATATATGGGCGATGATATACCTGATATACCTGTAATGAAAAAAGTAGGTTTACCTTGTTGCCCAAATGATGCCGTTCCTGAAGTACAAGGAGTTTCTAAATATATCTCTAATATAAAAGGCGGTGAAGGATGCGTTAGAGATGTGATAGAGCAAGTCTTAAAAGTAAAAGGAAAATGGAACGATTATTTTGACGCTCAAGAATAATTAAAAATGAATATGATGAAAAAAACACTAACAATATTATTATTTACTTTGGCATTTTCTATAAATGGACAAACAATTTTCGGAAAATGGTATTCAACAAATGATGAAACTGGTGAAATAGATTCTGTTGTTGAAATGTATGAAAAAGATAAAAAGGCATACGCAAAAATTATAAAAATTAATGATCCTAACAGACAAAAAGAAGTTTGTGATAAATGTGAAGGTGATAATAAAAATAAACCCATTTTAGGATTAGAAATATTAACAGGATTAAAAAAAGATGGTGACGAATGGTCTGGTGGTAAAATTTTAGACCCAAGAAATGGTAATGTTTATAAATGCTTTATAAAATTAGAAGAACCAAATCGATTAAAAATAAGAGGGTATATTGGCTTTTCTTTACTAGGAAAAACAAAATATTGGAATAGAGCTAAATAAACTAATTCTTTTCTTCTAACATTGGTACAAAAGCAAAATCTCCAAGTTCTTTTTTCTCAAATTCTTTGGCAGATTTTCTTATAAATAAATTCATTATTTGAGTTTTATCTCCAACAGGAATTAATAACATCCCTCCTATTTTCAATTGTGCTAATAAAGGTTTTGGCACATAAGGCGCACCAGCAGTTACAATTATTTTATCGAAAGGAGCTTTATCTGGTAAACCTTTATAACCATCTCCAAATATAAATTTCTTTGGATTATAATTTAGTTTAGGTAAAAAGTTAGATGTTTTTTTAAATAATTCATGCTGTCTTTCTATTGTATAAACTTCTGTATTTAATTCGAGTAAAACCGCAGTTTGGTAACCAGAACCTGTTCCTATTTCTAAAACTTTATCTCCTTTTTTAATTTGTAAAGTTTCAGATTGAAAAGCAACAGTATAAGGTTGAGATATTGTTTGTTCTGCAGCAATAGGAAAAGCTTTGTCTTGATAAGCGTGGGCTTCAAAACTTGAGTCTATAAACAAGTGTCGAGGAATATTTCGAATTGCATTTAACACATTTTTATCTGAAATCCCCTTAGCAATTAACACATTAGCTAATTGATTTCTAAGACCTTGATGTTTTGAAGTATCTTTCAAATTTTAACCTATTTAAGAGGTCTAAAAGTAGTAATAAATTGAATTAAATTCTTGTAAAATTGTATATTTGTTCGGTTTGTTTTTATTAAATTAAAACATATTTAAAATCAATATTTTATGCTAAAAGTTGGAGTTTTAGGTGCTGGACATCTAGGTAAAATTCATTTAAGATTATTAAAAGAATCTACAAAATATGAATTAGTTGGTTTCTTTGATCCCTCTAAAGAAAATTCACAAAAAGTGGCTAAAGAATTTGGATATACTCCATTTAATTCAATTGAAGAATTAATAGATGTAGTAGAAGTTGTAGATATCGTAACCCCTACTCTTTCTCATTTTAATTGTGCCAAATTAGCTATTGAAAAAGGACGACATGTCTTTATCGAAAAACCAATTGCAAAAACAAATTTAGAAGCAGAAGCGATAAAAACACTAGCAAGTCAATATCATGTAAAAGGACAAGTAGGACATGTAGAAAGATTTAATCCTGCATTTACAGCTATCAAAGAAATTATAGACAATCCAATGTTTATCGAAACTCATAGATTAGCAGAATTTAATCCAAGAGGAACAGATGTACCTGTTGTATTAGATTTAATGATTCATGATATTGATATCATTCTTTCTGTTGTAAAATCTAAAGTGAAAAATATTAACGCAAGCGGTATATCAGTAATTTCTAAAACTCCTGATATCGCAAATGCAAGGATAGAATTTGAAAACGGTTGTGTAGCAAACTTAACTTCTAGTAGAATATCTATGAAAAATATGAGAAAAACTCGATTTTTTCAGAAAGATGCATATATTTCAGTTGATTTGTTAGAAAAAAAGGCAGAAGTTGTTAAAATGAAAGATGCTCCAGAAAATCCTGGAGATTTTGATATGATTTTACAAAATGACGAAGGAATTAAAAAGCAAATTTATTTTGATAATCCAAAAGTAGAAAATAACAACGCAATTCTAGATGAATTAGAAACTTTTGCAGATGCTATCAATAACAATACAACCCCTGTTGTAACGTTAGAAAATGGTGCTGAAGCACTTAGAATTGCACAATGGATAATAGATAGTTTTTAAAAATAAAAAAATGAAAAATATAGCAGTTATTGGTGCTGGAACCATGGGAAATGGAATTGCACATACTTTTGCACAATTTAATTATAATGTACAATTAATTGATGTTTCTGAATCGGCTCTTAAAAAAGGGTTATCAACCATTTCTAAGAATTTAGATAGAATGGTTGCCAAAGAAAGAATATCAGAAAGCGACAAAACACAAACTCTAAATAATATTTCAACATTTACATCAATTAAAGAAGGTGTAAAATATGCAAGTTTAGTAATTGAAGCTGCGACTGAAAATAGTTCTTTAAAAGCAAAAATATTTAGAGAATTAGATGAAGTTTGTCCTGAAGATACAATTTTAGCAACAAATACATCGTCAATTTCTATAACTCAAATTGCCGCAGAAACGAATAGACCAGACAAGGTAATTGGTATGCATTTTATGAATCCAGTTCCTATTATGAAATTAGTGGAAATTATTAGAGGATATAATACATCTGACGAGGTTACAAATTTTATTGTAGACTTATCTAAAAAAATAAATAAAATCCCTGTAGAAGTAAATGATTACCCTGGTTTTGTAGCAAATAGAATTTTAATGCCTATGATTAACGAATCTATAGAAACTCTATATAATGGTGTTGCTGGAGTATCTGAAATCGATACTGTTATGAAATTAGGAATGGCACATCCAATGGGGCCGTTACAATTAGCAGATTTTATTGGTTTAGATGTTTGTTTATCAATTTTAAACGTAATGTACGATGGATTCAAAAATCCAAAATATGCACCTTGCCCGTTATTGGTAAATATGGTTATGGCTGGTAAATTAGGAGTTAAATCAGGTGAAGGTTTTTACGATTATTCAGAAAGTAGAAAAGCAGAAAAAGTAGCTAAAATGTTTATTTAATAAATTTTAATGAAAATAAAATT
>JBELHK010000015.1:19218-31013 GCA_042091415.1 Polaribacter sp.
AAAATTCATTTTTATTTATTGGATCTAATTTTGGACACGTATCTAACTTAAATTTTCAAAAGCCAAATGATGGCTATAATATTTTAGGTGTTGAAGTTGGTTATTCTTTTCTCTTATAAACTAAAAAACTATCAAACACATAAACTATAATTAATAATGATAGTTTTTTGTATCTTTATCAAAATTTATTATCAATGACAATCACACAACTTAAATATGTTTTATCTGTAGCTGAGTATCAAAATTTCACAATTGCAGCAGAGCACAGTTTTGTTACGCAACCTACTTTAAGTATGCAAATACAAAAGCTTGAAGATGAATTAGATATACTAATATTTAATCGTTCAAAAAAACCTATAGAACTAACCGAAGTTGGAAAAAAAATTGTTGAACAAGCTAAAATTGTTGTTGATGAAAGTAATAGAATATTAGATATTGTTCATCAGCAAAAAGGATTTATAGGTGGTGAATTTAGATTGGGTATTATTCCTACAGTAATGCCTACATTACTTCCTATGTTTTTAAATAATTTTACTAATAAATATCCGAAAGTAAAATTAATTATTGAAGAATTAACAACAGAAGAAATAATACGAAAACTTACGGATGGTCATATAGATGCTGGTATAGCTGCAACTCCTTTAGAAAACGAGGCTATCAAAGAGAAACCCCTCTATTATGAGCCTTTTGTTGGTCTAGTTCCTCAAAATCATAGATTATTTAATAATAAAAATATTTCTCCAGATGAATTAGAATTAGAAGATATTTTATTATTAGAAGACGGTCATTGCTTTAAAGACAGTATTATAAATATTTGTAGAAATCATAAAATAGACAACAAAAAAGGGTTTCAATTAGAGAGTGGAAGTTTTGATACTCTTATAAAACTCTCTAAAGAAGGCTTAGGAATGACTTTACTTCCTTATCTCCATACGTTAGATTTAAGTGATGATGACAAAAAACATTTACGCGAATTTAAAAACCCTTCTCCTGCAAGAGAAATAAGCCTCATTTACCATAAATCACAATTAAAAATGCAACTCATAAAAGCATTAAACAAAACAATTGATGGTGTTGTAAGAGGCGCTATTTCATTCTCTGATGTAAAAATTATAAGTCCTTTACAAAAAAAGTAAATATATTTAAGAGTACATTTTCTCTCTTAATTCTTTAACTTTTTTGTCTGATAAATATTCATCAAAAGTAGAATATCTGTCTATAACTCCTTTTGGTGTTAATTCGATAATTCTATTTGCAACTGTTTGTGCAAATTCATGATCATGAGTTGTAAATAAAACAGTTCCTTTGAAATTTATTAAAGAATTATTTAAAGCCTGAATAGATTCTAAATCTAGGTGATTTGTTGGTTCATCTAAAAGTAAAATATTCGCTCTTTTCATCATCATTCTAGATAACATACAACGTACTTTTTCCCCTCCAGACAAAACATTACTTTTCTTTAAAGCTTCCTCTCCAGAAAAAATCATTTTACCTAAAAAACCTCTTAAAAATACTTCTTCACGTTCTTCTTCAGTTTTTGCATATTGTCTTAACCAATCAACTAAATTTAAACTACCATCTTTAAAAAAGCTAGAATTATCTAGTGGTAAATAAGATTGCGTAGTAGTTACACCCCAAGAAAGTTTTCCTTTATTTGAATTTTCGTTATTAGTTATAACTTGATAAAAAGCAGAAACTGCTCTTGAATTTTTAGATATAATGGCAACTTTATCTCCTTTTTGTAAATTGATATCAATATTTGAGAATAATTTTTCTCCTTCAAAATCTTTTTCTAAACCTTCTACATTTAAAATTTGATCACCTGCTTCTCTTTCTCTTTCAAAAATAATTGCTGGATATCGTCTACTTGAAGGTTTAATATCTTCTACATTTAATTTTTCAATCATCTTTTTTCGAGAAGTTGCTTGCTTAGATTTCGCTACATTCGCAGAAAAACGACGAATAAATTCCTCTAATTCTTTCTTTTTATCTTCAGCTTTCTTATTCTGTTGAGCTCTTTGTTTTGCAGCTAATTGACTAGATTCATACCAAAAAGTATAATTTCCTGAAAAATGATTGATTTTACCAAAATCTATATCAGATATATGAGTACAAACAGAATCTAAAAAGTGTCTGTCGTGAGAAACCACAATTACACAGTTATCATAATTTGCCAAAAAGTTTTCTAACCAACCTATTGTTTCAAAATCTAAATCATTGGTTGGCTCATCCATAATCAATACATCAGGATTACCAAATAAAGCTTGAGCTAATAGAACTCTCACTTTTTGTTTACCATCTAAATCTTTCATTAAACTGTAATGCAAATCCTCAGAAATACCTAAATTAGAAAGTAATGCAGCAGCGTCTGAATCTGCATTCCAACCATTCATCTCTTCAAAAGAAACTTGTAATTCACCAATCTTTTCTGCATTTTCATCAGTATAATTAGCGTATAACAAATCAATTTCCTTTTTAATTGAAAATAGTTCTTTATTACCCATTACAACAGTTTCTAATACAGGATAATCATCATAAGCATTATGATTTTGCTCTAAAACAGACATTCTTTTTCCTGGCTCAATTACCACATGACCTGATGTAGGATCCATTTTGCCTGATAAAATTTTCAGAAAAGTAGATTTCCCTGCACCATTTGCACCTATTATTCCATAACAATTACCTGTTTGAAATTTAGTATTTACTTCATCAAACAAAACTCTTTTACCAAATTGAACTGATAAGTTAGAAACTGATAACATAATTTATATTTTTTTGCAAAAGTAATAAATAGATTTTCTTTTTTTCTTATATATTTTTTTGATTTTTCAAATCTATCGTGATATAAGATTTATTTATTAATTAGCACTTTTTTAACAACGCATTAACATTCGTAAAGTTGCTTATTTGATATTTTTGAGGATTGTGTGACAACAGTTTTAAATGCAAAAAAAATATTATTACATATCTCTTTTATTCCTGACTTTATTATTGTCAAATTGCGACAAAAAATCAAGTCAGTTATCTACTTATTTTGGTGGAAAAATTATTAATCCAAAGAGTAAAACAGTAATTTTATACTCACAAGACAAAGTAATTGATACCCTTTTTTTAGATAAAGCAAACAAATTTTTCGGGAAATTAGATAATGTTAAAGAAGGATTGTACTATTTTAAACATGGAAATGAGAATAAACATTTTTATTTAGAACCTAACGATAGCTTACTTATTCGTCTTAACACTTGGGATATTGATGAGTCTATCGTATTTGCAGGAAGGGGCGCTGAAAGAAATAATATTTTAGTAGATTGTTACTTAGAAAATAGAGAAGATAGAGTTAAATTTTACAATTTTAATAATTTAGAGCCTTCTGCGTTTCAAGCTAAATTTGACTCAATATTAAAAATTAAGTTACAAACACTAAATCAATTTGTAACAAATCATCCTAAAGAAACTGAGAATTTTGGTAAAATTTTGAAAATTGCGCTTACGTATCCGCTTTATACTAAAATTGAAAAATATCCTTTATCACATTCAAAAATTAAAAATTACAATAAGTTTCCAAAATTAACTAGTGACTTTTATGAATTTAGAAATGAAATAGAATTTAATACAAATTCTTTGATGTATTATCCTCCCTATTCATACTATATCGGAAATTATTTATACAATAAAACATATACTTTAGGCCATTCTCCATTAAACACTGAATATACTTCTGAATTTACTATAGATTTATTAAACATTATAAATGATGAAATATCATCAGAAACAACAAAAAATGTTTTATTGAAACAGAATTTAATTGGTCATTTTTACAATAAATCAACTTGTAACATAAATAAAAAACCTTTTGATCTTTATTTTAAGTTAAGCAGTAATGAAGAAGATAAATTACAATTGAAAAACTTAATTGATGATACTAAAGCAATAGATATTAAAGAAAAATTACCGAATTTTAATGTTTTTGATTATACAAACATTCAACACTCTATAAAAGATGTAATAAAAAATAGAAATGTATTATTGTTTTTTTGGAGCCCAAACAATGTATCAGACTCTTATATAAAACCTCGTATGGAATATTTACAAAGCAATTATTCTAACATAGATTTCATACAAATTAAATTTAAGGGAGACATAAAAAAAAGTATTAAAAACCTAGATATAAAAAATCAATTCTATATCGATTCTATTAGCAAGGCCAATAATTTTTTAACGAGTAAAATGCCTAGAACTATTTTAATTAATAAGTCCGGACAAATAATTAATGGATACGCTTCTATAGCCTCATTTAATTTAAATCCTTATCTCGAAAAATTAAATAGCTATTAATTTCTTTCTAAAATAACTTTATCTATTTTATTTACAGTACCTTTGCGCGTTTTTTATTCTTAATTTGGATAAAAGCATTGTCGATTTAATAAACTTAGATTTACAGGGAGGCGTTCTGTGAGTCTATAAAAAACACAGTAATGTCAACATTTTTAGAACTAGGTTTAAAAGCACCTATAAATAAAGCTTTAACAGATTTAGGTTATGAAAAACCTACTGTTATTCAAGAAAAAGCAATTCCTCAAATCATAAAATCAACAGATGATTTAAAAGCCTTTGCTCAAACAGGAACAGGAAAAACTGCTGCATTTAGTTTACCAATTCTTGAATTAGTAGATGAGAATAGTAAAAATACTCAAGCGATTATTTTATCTCCTACAAGAGAATTAGCTGTTCAAATTGGTAAAAATATTATAGAATTTGCTAAATACCTAAAAGGAATAAAGGTTGTAACAGTATATGGTGGCTCAAATATTGAAGAACAAATAAGAGCACTAAAAAAAGGTGCACAAATTGTTGTTGGAACTCCTGGTAGAACCGTTGATCTGATAAATAGAAGAGCTTTAAAATTAGGAAATATTGAATGGTTAGTTTTAGATGAAGCCGACGAAATGTTAAATATGGGCTTTAAGCAAGAGCTTGATAATATTTTAGAAGTTACACCAGAAACAAAACAAACATTATTATTTTCAGCAACTTTTCCTAGAGAAGTTGAAGCTATTGCAAAGAATTATATGACAAAACCTGTAGAAGTTACTTCAGGTGAAAAAAATCAGGGTTCTGATAATGTAAGTCATGAATATTATTTAGTTACAGAAAGAACTCGTTACCCTGCTTTAAAAAGAATTGCTGATTTAAATCCAGATATATACGGAATAATATTTTGTAGAACTAGAAGAGAAACTCAACAAGTTGCTGATCAACTTATAAAAGATGGTTATAATGCTGATGCATTGCATGGCGATTTGTCTCAAGCTCAACGTGATTCTGTTATGGCTAAGTTCAGAACAAAAAACATTCAACTTTTAGTTGCTACAGATGTTGCAGCTCGAGGATTAGATGTGAATAACCTAACACACGTAATTAATCATAAGTTACCAGATCAAATAGAAAATTACAACCATAGAAGTGGTAGAACAGGAAGAGCTGGAAACAAAGGTATTTCTTTAGTTTTAGTAAACAATAAAGAAAAAGGGAAACTAAGACCTATTGAAAGAATAATTAAGAAGAAATTTGTAGAAACAAAAGTTCCTTCAGGAAAAGAAATTTGTCAAAATCAATTAATGCATTTAATTGATAAAGTGCAAAATATAGAAGTTGATGAATCTGAAATTAAAGATTTTTTACCAAGTATATATGACAAACTAGATGGTTTATCTAGAGAAGAGTTAATTCAAAAATTTGTTTCTTTAGAGTTTAATCAGTTTTTATCTTATTATAAAGATGCAAAAGATTTAAATGATTTATCATCAAGAGAAAACTCTAGAGCAAGAGCTACAAGTGATGATATGACTCGATTTTTCATAAACATTGGAAGAAAAGATCGCTTAAACCCTGCTAAATTAATTGGGTTAATCAATGATCAAAATATTGGTGAAAAAATTGAAATTGGTGCAATTGATATTTTAGACACTTTTTCTTTCTTTGAAATTGACAAAAATTATGAAGAGAAAACATTATTAGCTTTTGGAGAAAATCAACCAGACTTCGATGGAAGAACTGTAAATATTGAAATTACAAAGAAAGATAGAACTGGAGGAAATAGAAGAAGAGGTAAGAAACCTTTTGGTAAAAAAGGTGGTGATTTTGGCAGAAGAAGAGACTCTGAAAATTCTCCTAAAAGATCTGACGACAGAAGTAGAAGAAGAAGCGAAAAACGTTCTTCTGAAAGACCAAAAAATTCTGGGGACAGAAAATCTGGTGGATTCGGAAGAAGACGTAGAGAAAGATAATATATATAAAAAGCCTTACTTAATTAGTAAGGCTTTTTTATTTTTAATAATTTCTGATAAACTATCATTTTAGTTCTAAGAACTAACTCATTTTTTTAGAATTAAAAGTGGAATTTATATACTTACTAAAAAAGAATCAAATACTAAATAAAGACTTCTAAAGCCTTATTGTAAGCACTCTCAAAACTCATTGGTTTTATATTTATATCTGCTTTTTCTGCTGTAAAATAGCTAATTAATTTTTCTGTAGGCATATTACCGGTTAATTCGTCTTTTGCCATTGGGCAACCTCCATATCCTTTAATCGCTCCATCAAATCTTAAACAACCTGATTTGTATGCGGCAGTTACTTTCTCGTGCCATTTATCTGGAGTTGTGTGTAAATGTGCGCCAAATTCAATATTAGGATATTGTGGAATTAAATTTGAAAATAAATAGGATATAACATCTGGCGTAGAGCTTCCTATCGTATCTGAAAGTGATAAAATCTCCACTCCCATTTTAGATAATTTTTCTGTCCAATTTGCAACAATATCAATATTCCAAGGATCTCCGTAAGGATTCCCAAATCCCATTGATAAATAAGCAACCACCTTTTTATTTACTTTTTCCGAAATATTTAAAATTTCATCTAAGGTTTGAATTGATTGCTCAATAGTTTTATGAGTATTTCGCATTTGAAAGTTTTCAGAAATTGAAAAAGGATATCCTAAATAATCTATTTCTTCAAATTGTGATGCATCATTTGCTCCTCTAATATTTGCTATAATGGCTAATAATTTGGTTGGTGTACTCGACAAATCTAATTTTGATAAAACTTCTGCAGTGTCTCGCATTTGCGGAATTGCCTTTGGAGATACAAAACTTCCGAAATCAATTGTATCAAAACCAACTTTAAGAAGAGAGTTAATATATAATGCCTTTTTTTCTGTAGGTATAAAATGACTTTTTATTCCTTGCATAGCATCTCTTGGACATTCTATAATTTTGACTCTTTTCATGTGAATCAAAGATAGCCAAACTAATGAAGTTTGTAAAATTAAATTATAGTGATAATTAATGTCTTTTTACTAATTTAGTTTCCTTGATGAAAGTTTCAAAACTAGTTTTACCTATAATTGTAATTGCTCAATTTTGCTGCACTTCTTTGTGGTTTGCAGGTAACGGTATAATGAATAATTTAATTACTGATTTTAATTTACAAGAAAATGCAATTAGTTATTTAACATCTGCTGTTCAGTTTGGCTTTATTACAGGAACGCTATTATTTGCTTTATACACAATTGTAGATCGGTTTTCACCTTCTAAGATTTTCTTTTTTTGTGCTGTATTGGGGGCTGTTTTTAACTTAGGATTAATTTGTAAAGAACAAACTTTACTAACGCTAATTAGTTTACGTTTTTTTACTGGCTTTTTCCTTGCAGGAATTTATCCTGTTGGGATGAAAATTGCTACAGATTATTATAATAAAGGATTAGGTAAATCTCTAGGCTTTTTAGTCGGGGCTTTAGTTTTAGGAACTGCTTTACCTCATTTGCTTAAAGATATTTTAAACAACACTTCTTGGAAAACTGTTGTATTATCAACTTCAATACTTGCAGTTTGTGGAGGATTAATACTTCTTATTTTTGTAAAAGATGGTCCTTTTAGAGTACAAGGGAAGTCTTTAGATTTATCAATATGTGTTAAAATATTTAAAGACTCAGACTTTAAAAAAGCGGCATTTGGTTATTTTGGTCATATGTGGGAATTATATACTTTTTGGACTTTTGTTCCTTTAGCCCTAATAACATATCAAAAAACACATTTAAACGTAAACTTAAATATCTCTTTATTAACTTTTGTAATAATTGGAATAGGCTTTTTTTCTTGTATTTTAGGCGGGTTTATTTCTGAAAAAATTGGTGTTTTAAAATCAGCTTTTAGCTTTTTATTACTATCTTTTTTTTGTTGTTTAATTTCTCCATTTCTATTTACAGTAGAAAATGAATTTATATTTATATTCTTTTTAATTTTTTGGGGAATGGTTGTAATTGCAGATTCTCCTCTATTTTCTACTTTAATTGCAAAAAATGCTCCTGATAAAGATAAAGGAACTGCTTTAACCATTGTAAATTGTATCGGTTTTTCAATTACAATAATTAGTATTCAGTTATTTACAGTATTACAAAGTGTAATATCGCCAAATTTAATATTTTTAATATTAGGCGTTGGTCCTATAATTGGTTTGATAAATTTAGCAACTAAAACTAAATCAATATAAAAACGGAAATCAAAATAAAAACAACAATCTGCATCCACTTTAAATACAAACCGATACTATTATTTTTTTTAATGATTTCAGAAATTGAACCTGCAAGAATTGCAATAGAAGAAAAAATTATTAATGATGTAAGCATAAAAAGTAATCCAAGAATATAGAATTGCAATACCGTTGATATTTTATCTGAAAATAAAAACGCAGGAAAAAAAGCTAAAAAGAAAATAGATACTTTAGGATTTAAAACATTCATTATAAATCCTTGCTTAAACAACTCTTTTGTTGTTTTTAATACTACATTTTCGGTAGATAAAATAATTGAAGCATCAGATTTAAAAACTCTATAGGCTAAAAAAAGTAAATAAATTGCACCAAATAATTTAATGATAAAAAATAGATTTTCAGATTCTTTAATAATTGTAGAAACTCCAAAAGCAAGAAGAGTCGTATGAATTAAACAACCAGATATTAATCCGAAAACGGTTGCTAAACCATATTTTTTCCCATTTGTAATACTTTGAACCAAAACAAACATATTATCAGGCCCAGGTGAAAAAGCTAAAACGGAAGTGGCTAAAACAAAAGAAAATAATGTTTCTAACATTAATTGTTTTATGATTTTAAAAGTAAAGCTTTGTTTATTTTTTTGATTAAACTTGGGCCTTCGTAGATAAATCCTGTATAAATTTGTACTAAATCTGCACCTGCTTCAATCTTTTCTAAAGCATCTTTTTCTGAATGAATACCTCCTACTCCAATTATTGGAAAAGATTTATTAGAATTTTTAGATAAATATCTGATAACCTCTGTACTTCTTTTTTTAATTGGTTGACCGCTAACACCTCCATTACCAATTTTATCTAAGCTTTCTTTTGATGCCTTTAAATTATCTCTAGAAACAGAAGTATTAGAAGCAATTACACCATCAACCTTTGTTTCTGCAACTAACTCGATAATTTCATCTAGTTGTTGATTATTTAAATCTGGAGCAATTTTTAACAAAATTGGCTTTTGTGTATCTTCTTGATCGTTTAACTTTTGACACTCTGTAATTAATTCTATTAAATAATCTTTATCATTTAGTTTTGCATGACTGCCAACGTTAGGACAACTAACATTTAAAACAAAATAATCTACATAAGGATGTAATCCTTTAAAACATTCTAAATAGTCTGATGTATAATGATCTGGAGCTGTTTGTGTATTTTTACCAATATTACCTCCAATAATAAGTTTTCCCTTATTCTTTTTTAATTGATGAATTGCTGTTTGTAAACCTTCATTATTAAATCCCATTCTATTTATAATTCCCTTATCATCTTTTAAACGGAATAATCTTTTTTTAGGATTACCAGCTTGTCCTTTAGGAGTAACTGTACCAATTTCTATAAAACCAAATCCAAAATTCGCTAATTCATTATATAAAACTGCATTTTTATCGAAACCTGCAGCTAATCCGACAGGATTTTTAAAAGTAAGTCCAAATAGTTTACGTTCTAATTTAGTATCAGAAACTTGATACATACTTCTAAATAAACTTGGAAAAAATGGAATTTTGGATAAAAATTTAATTAAAGAAAAAGTGAAATAGTGAATTTTTTCTGGATCAAATAAGAAAAAAACAGGTCTGATTAAAATTTTATACATATTGGTTACAAATATAAAAAAAGCTCCTTAAAAAAGGAGCTTTCAATTATCTTAAAACAGCATTTAAATTCTTCTCGAATGTTTGCTGTAATTTATTCATTATTTTATCTATTTGTTTGTCTTCTAGTGTTTTGTTTTCATCTTGTAAAACAAAACTTACTGCATAAGATTTTTTATCGTCAGGTAAATTATCTCCTTCATAAACATCAAATAAATCTACCTCTTTTAATAATTTTCTTTCTGATTGAAAAGCCAAATTATAAATCTCTTTAAACTGTACTGTATTATCTAAAAGAAGCGCTAAATCTCTTTTTACTGATGGAAATTTAGACAATTCAGAAATCTTAATCTTTTTATTACCTGATAATTTCAAAATATTTGTCCAATTAAAATCAGCAAATAAAACTTGTTGTTTTATGCCAAACTCTTTTAAGATACTAATTTTAATACTTCCGAATTCAACTAATTTTGTTTTCCCTAAGCTTATTGAGATTCCTTCTGAAAAAACATCATTTTTTACAGGAGATGTTTTAGGGTTATTGATTCCTAATTTTGATAAAACAGAGGTAATAATCCCTTTTAGATAAAAGAAATCTGAGGCATTTGGTTTTAAATTCCAAGAGTCTTTGGTTCTATTACCTGTAACACAAATAGAAAGGTGTTTTTGTTCATCATAGCGCTCATTGTATTTATGATATGTTTTACCAAATTCATAGAACTTTAATATGTTATTTTTTCTATTTAAGTTGTATGATATCGATTCTAAACCACTAAATAATAACGATTGACGCATAACTGCTAAATCATTACTTAACGGGTTTAACATCTCTACATTTGCCTCTTCATTTAAGTTTTCAGATAAATTAATATACTCCGATTTTGTTAATGAATTAGCCATAGTTTCGTTAAAACCTAAAGTGGTTAAATGATTAGCTATAACATTTTCAACCTTTGTATTATTATCTGTATTAAATGTAATTGATGTATTTAATTTGTTTGAAAATTCAACATTATTAAAACCATAAACTCGTAAAATTTCTTCAATAATATCCGCTTCTCTTTGAACATCTGTTCTGTATGATGGAATTGTTAATCCTAAACCACCTTCAGTTTCGCTGTTAA
The DNA here is from genome assembly GCA_042091415.1 of Polaribacter sp. Lineage (GTDB taxonomy): Bacteria > Bacteroidota > Bacteroidia > Flavobacteriales > Flavobacteriaceae > Polaribacter. The sequence goes on from JBELHK010000015.1 coordinate 30,535, forward strand.
TTTTTATTTCTAATGAAGCTAAAATATTTTTTATCGTTTCTTTAGGGATTTCTTGACCAATTAATCTGTATGCATTTTCATAAGACAAAAACACTTGAAAATCATCTATTTTTACTGGATAAAGGTCTGATATGTCTGAAGCTAATTTTCCTCCAGCATATTTTTTTAATAATAAAGCAGCGCGTTTTAATGCGTATTTTGTCATATTAATATCAATACCTCTTTCAAATCTAAAAGAAGCATCTGTATTTAGTGCATGACGTTTTGCAGTTTTTCGAACTGACACAGGATTGAAATATGCACTTTCTAAAAATACAGAAGTTGTATTTTCTGTAACACCGGAATTTAATCCTCCAAAAACACCTGCAATACAAAGGGGATTTGAATCACCATCACAAATCATAATATCTTCAGCAGATAATTCTCTTTCTACTTCATCTAAAGTGGTAAATTTAGTTCCTTCTTTTAGCGTTTTAACT
>JBELHK010000015.1:31113-34415 GCA_042091415.1 Polaribacter sp.
TCAACATGAAAATCACTAACCGAAGGCGATATTAATTCTTTTTTAATTTCTCTCTGAATTAAACCTGCCCTTAAATCTCTTGCAACACCAAAGTGACTCATTGCATCAGATCTATTTGGTGTTAAACCAATCTCAAAAACAAAATCTGTTTCAATATTAAAAACATCTGCAACGGGAGTACCTGGCTTTAAGTCGTTATTTAAAACAAGAATTCCATCATGGTCAGAGCCTAAGCCTAATTCATCTTCGGCACAAATCATTCCAAAACTTTCCTCTCCTCTTATTTTTCCTTTTTTAATTTTAAATCCTTCTCCGTTTTTATCATAAAGCGTTGTTCCTACAGTTGCTATAGGTACTTTTTGTCCTGTTTCTACATTAGGAGCGCCACAAACAATCTGTACAGGTTCTCCTTCTCCTAAATCTACAGTGGTTACTTTTAGTCTGTCTGCATTAGAATGTTGTTCACAAGTAATTACTTCACCTACTAAAACACCTTTTAAACTTCCTTTTATAGATTCTTTTGTTTCAATGCCTTCTACCTCAAGACCTAAATCGGTAAGTAATTCACCGGTCTTCTCAGCATCCCAATCTATTTTAAGAAATTGCTTTATCCAACTGTAAGAAATTTTCATGTTCTTTTTAAAATTTTTCAGCGGCTAAATTAACCAATTTTACTAATTTTATTAAAAATTGATACAAGTATTTGTCTTAAATATCTATTTGATTGAAATTATTAAAAACACCTTTATGTTTTGCTTATTTATAGTGTTAAAGAAAAGAATAAATTAAGTCCATAGAATTTATACCTTTAAATTAAAATTGATCTTCAAATAATAAAAGACTTTCTAGTTATGAAAGTAAAAAGATGAAATTATATTTCCTTTAAAAAAGTTGATTTCAATGACTCTTAAATAACAAAAAATTAAAACTTAATATTAAAAAATAGGATTAAAAAAATATACCTCAATTAGGTAGTAATTATTATTTTTACAAAAAAAATATGATTCATATTTCCTCAAAAAAAAAATCAATTTACATTTTTGTGTTTTTTTTAATCGCATTCGTTACAATACTTGGCCTTCCTTTAAGTTTAATTGAACCAGATGCTGCTTTATATGCTACAATATCTAAAAATATTTATGAAACAAACGATTTTATAAATTTATATTCATTAGGTTATGATTGGTTAGATAAACCTCATTTACCTTTTTGGATAACAGCTCTTTTTTTTAAGATGTTTGGAGTTTCTAACATTACTTATAAAATCCCTGCAGTTTTAATATTTTTTGTTGGAGTTTATTTTACTTATAAATTTTCTGAAAAAAGATATAATAAAAAAACTGGAATATTAGCAGCTATAATTTTAGCAACTTCAGCACATAGTGTTATTTCTAATTTTGATGTTAGAGCAGAACCTTATCTTACATCTTTTATTATAACAAGTATTTATTTTATCGATAAATATCTTTCTGAAAAGAAGATTAAATTTTTATTATTTTCATGTTTATTTGCAGCATTTGCAATTATGACAAAAGGGATTTTTATACTAATCCCAATTATTATTGCCATATTCGGAGACCTCGTTGTAAAAAAGAAATGGAATGAACTTTTTAATCCAATTTGGATTACTGCTATATTATTAATTTTCATTTTTATTTTACCTGAATTATATACCTTGTATATTCAATTTGATTTACATCCTGAAAAGGTAATTTTTAATAAAACAAATACATCAGGAATAAAATTCTTTTTTTGGGATAGTCAATTTGGAAGGTTTTTTAATACAGCTCCAATAAAAGGTTCTGGAGATATATTTTATTTTCTTCACACTATTCTTTGGGCTTTTTTACCCTGGGGTATTATATTTTATATAGCGACTTTTTTTAAAATAAAAAGAAATATTTCTTCCATAGATTGTAAAGAAGAATTTTACACGATTTTTGGAAGCTTAGGAGCCATTCTTATTTTTTCTTTAAGTAAATTTCAATTAGCACATTATACGAATATTGTATTTCCTTTTATGTCAATAATTGTTGCTGACTTTATATATAGATTAAATAAAGAATATAAAAAATTTGATAATACATTAAACGCAATTCTAAAAGTGCAAAATGTTTTAGTTTTATTATTTATGATTTTTTTATGCTATTTATCTAAACCAGAAATAAACTATATTTTTTTAATAATTATCTTATTTTACTTTGTATTTATAAACCGTCTCTCTAGATCTAATTTTGATAAAAACATTAAAATATGTTTATCTTCTGCAGTTCTTTTTTTATGTGTGTATGGTCTTTTATTTACCCATATATATCCTACAATTTTAGAATATCAAGGAGGTGAAAAAGCAGCTAAAATAATTAATAAAAGATATATAGGTAAAGGAAGTTTAATTGATAATAGAAAACATCTTTTTGGATTTGAATTTTACCAAGAAAAAGACTTTAAAAGGATTGACTCAAATTCAATAAATTTATCTAAAGATAGGATATTTTATACTGACATAAATGATCTTAAGGTTTTTAAAAGAAAAGGTATTCATTACACAATTGTTGACTCAGTTAAGAACTTTAAAGTAAGTCAGTTAAATTTAAACTTTCTAAATAAAAAAACTAGAGAAAAAAGTTTAAGAACCAAATATTTAGTCAAAGTTAATGAAAGCATAAATTAAAAATATCAATCATTTAAACGGCGACTTCCGTTTTAAAAAAGGACAATATTCTAAGAATTTTAAACGAAAGTTTTTTTAAATAACCTAATAAATAGCTTGTAATATAATATAGCTAATGAAGTACCTATAAAAAAACCAACCAATATATCTAAAGGAAAATGTACCCCTAAATATATTCTTGAATAAGAAAATATTAATGGAAAAATAAATAACAAATAAATATATTTCTTAAAATACTTTTTTAGAGTTAGAAAGGTATATACTGTAAAAAAAGTAGACGTTGTTGCATGTCCAGACATGAAGCTATAACCTTGAGGATTCTTATAAGCCCAAATTGAAGATCGTAAAAAACTCATAACTTCAGGATCGTTATTTGGTCTTAATCTTTGAACAGAATATTTAATAAAGTTTGTAAACTGATCTGAAAAAGCAACTAAAACAATCATTGATAACATTATAATTCCTCCTCTTTTCCATCCGTATGTTTTTATAATTAAATATAAAATTAGGATAAACAATGGCACCCAATTGAATTGATTTGTAATAGACAACCAAAAAAAATCCCATTGTTCACTTCCTAAATTATTTAAGAAGATTAGCGTTTCTATATCAATTTTTACTAGTTTTTCTA
>JBELHK010000016.1:0-32827 GCA_042091415.1 Polaribacter sp.
GATATTGCTGTAGCTAATGATATTTCTCCAGCAGTAGTTGCAGGTGGTATTAAAGTAGCATTATTAACAACAGTATTTGGTCTAATTGTTGCTATTATATTACAAATATTCTACAACTATATCGTAGCTAAGATTGATAGTATTGTAAATAATATGGAAGATGCATCTATTTCTTTAGTAGATTTATTAGTGAAGTATAAAAAATAATATCAGATATGAAGAGTAATAAAATATTAAATATCATAATAACATTAATTGCTGTTGTTGGTGGTATTCTTTTCATAAGAATTTTTATGGAAGATGCCGAAGCACTTGAAACAGATGTAGATTTAGGAAATAAAGTAATTAGTCCCTTAATCTATTACTCTACATATTTATTCTATATTACAGTTGGTGTATCTATAGTACTTTCTTTATTAAGTATGTTTAGAAACCCAGAAAACTTAAAGAAAACTTTAGGTGCAATAGGAGTTTTAGTAGTTCTTTTTCTTGTAGCTTACTTTTTAGCTGATAGCGCAGCTGTTTATGATGCAAATGGATTAAAAGTTTTACCAGGAGGTGAAGAAGGATCCTCTACAAATAAATGGGTTGGAGCTGGAATTTGGTATAGTGTAATTTTAGGATTAATTGCAAGTTTTTTCTTTGTCTTTGACTTATTAAAAGGATTAGTTAAATCATAAAATATGGCAAGAAGAGAAAATCCAGAAATTAACGCAGGTTCTATGGCAGATATTGCCTTTCTGTTATTGATTTTCTTCTTAGTAACAACAACCATGAATGTAGATTCTGGTATTTCTAAGAAGCTATCAGAAAAGCCACCACCAGAATATGTTCCGCCAGTAATTAAAGAAAAAAACATTTTTGAAGTTAATATCAATAGAAATAACGAGTTATTGGTTGAGGGCGAAAGAATGGAAATTAAAGATCTTAAAGATGCTGCTGTTAAGTTTATAGATAATGGTGGAGGAACTGGTAAACCAGCTGAAGATGGTACTCCAGGAAAATCATGTGATTATTGTCAGGGAGAAAGAAGCGAAACATCTTCAGATCATCCTAACAAAGCAATTATATCTGTTCAGAGTGATAGAGGTACTGAGTATGGTACTTATATTCAGGTTCAAAATGAATTACTGAGAGCTTATTCTCAATTAAGAAACAGATTAGCGAAACAAAGATATGGTTCAAGTTACGATGAACTTGAAGAATCTTTTAAAGATGCTAAAAAAAGCGCTGGTTTAAAAAATAGAGTTGAAGAGTTAAGAAAAAAGGTTGAAGATATAAAAGTATCATATCCTCAAATTATTTCTGATGCAGAGCCAACTTCTTAATTAATTAAAATTTAACATTATGTCTAAATTTAAAAAAAAGAAAAAAGGATTACCAGCTGTAAATACTGCTGCTTTACCTGATATCGTTTTTATGTTATTATTCTTTTTTATGGTTACTACAACTATGAGAGAGACAGATTTAAGAGTTGAAAACCCAAGGTTACCAAGTGCATCTGAAATAAAAAAGTTAGAAGATAAGAGTTTAGTAAGTACCATATATGTTGGTAAATCTAAAGATACTGAAAGAGATGGTGTTGGTTACAACAAGATTCAATTGAATGATAAAATTGCATCTGCAGATCAAGTACCTGCTTTTATTTTTAGTAAGAGAGATAAATTAGCAGAAGCTATGCATCCTTTTATGACTACTTCAATAAAAGCTGATAAAGAGTCTAACGTTGGTACTATTACTGATATCAGATTAAAATTAAGAGATGTAAATGCATTAAAAGTTAGTTACTCTACTCAAAAAGGAGCTGAATAATTTTTAATTTACATATAGATATAAAGCAACCTTATATAAGGTTGCTTTTTTATTTTGTGATCATATCATTTTCTTAAAATATTGTATATTTATAAGTCTTTGTCTATTATGAAAAAAATTTACTTTTTTATTTTTTTATGGATGTTCTTTGCGCCTTTGAGTGCTCAAAAAAATTCTCTAGAATTAGGTGATAAATATTCTGAAGACCAAATATATCTTTCTCTTTCTTACGCACAATTTTTTAATCAACCTACTTTAGTTTCAAAGAGTGAATTTTCTTACGGTTTTTCAGTAGGTTTTTTAAAAGATATAACTTTAAATAAAGAGGGTAACTTTTCATTTTCGCTTGGTATTGGCTATGGTTACGATTTTTTTAATCATAATTTAAAAGTTGAAGAAATTAACGGTTCAACTCAATTTTCTAGCGGTAATGATTTAGCTTCTAATGTCTTTAAATCATATAATTTAGAATTTCCATTAGAAATACGTTGGAGGACTTCTAATGCAAAAAAATACAACTTTTGGAGGATATACACAGGAATTAAATTCCTCTATAATGTATCAAATAAATTTTCTTTTGAAGAGAATAACAGCTCTTATATGTATAAGAATGTTAGCGATTTTAAATCTTTTCAATATGGATTAACACTTTCTGCAGGTTACGATGATTTTAACATTAATGTGTTCTATAGTTTAACTCCAATTTTTGAAAACGCCATTTTAAATGGGGAAGCAATAAATTCTAGTGCCTTAAAATTTGGCTTAATCTTTTATATACTATAAAATAAATTAGTAATAAATACTGATATTATACCTAGAAAAAATCCACTATAAACTTCAAAATTAGTGTGGGCATTTAATTTTAATCTAGATGATGCTAGCACTCCTGAAAGGAATATTAATATAATTATAATTAATAGATAAGATTGCCCATAAACATTTGTTAATGTAAGGAAAAAACCTACCGGAACTCCTAAAGAATATAAATGTATGCTTATTTTAAAGTTATAATATATCAATATAAATAAAATTGTTAATCCCAGTGATGTTGCATAAAAAAGTAAACTTAAGTCCCTTAAAAATGTAATGTTATCAATTGATTTTGCTAAAAAATAAAAGAGAATTATCATTAAAGCTACAGGTAATTTTCTTTCATTTATATTCTCTACTTTGTAACTTTTTATAACATTTATCCTTTTTAAAAAGAATATCATAAATAGAGGGATTAAATAGGTAGTCACAAAAACAAAACTCAATACCGTAAATTTTTGTTGTTTTAAAAAGTGATTTGGTACTACTAAAAAATATAACATTACTCCAATAGTAGGCATTACTATCGGATGTAAAATTATAGATATATATTTATTAAAAGACACTAAATTTCTTTTCTTAATCTTGCTACTGGTATATCTAATTGCTCTCGGTATTTTGCAACTGTTCTTCTAGCTATTGGGTACCCTTTTTCCTTTAAAATATTAGATAACTTTTCGTCTGTAAGAGGTTTCTTTTTGTTTTCTTCTTGTATTACTGTTTCTAAAATTTTCTTTATCTCTTTTGTAGATACATCTTCTCCTTGATCATTTTTCATTGACTCAGAGAAAAATTCTTTAATTAATTTTGTTCCGTATGGAGTTGTAACGTATTTACTGTTGGCAACCCTAGATACAGTCGATACATCCATATTTATCTTTTCTGCAACATCCTTTAAAATCATTGGTTTTAGTTTCCTTTCATCACCTGTTAAAAAGTAATCATGTTGATGAACCATAATTGAATTCATGGTTACTAACAGCGTTTGTTGCCTTTGTTTTATTGCATCTATAAACCATTTTGCTGAATCTAGTTTTTGTTTGATAAAAAACACTGCTTCCTTTTGTGTCTTTGTTTTCAAATTAGATTCTTGATAACCTTTAAGCATTTCATTGTATGTTCTTGAAACATGCAATTCTGGTGCATTTCTTGAATTTAGAGTTAAATCAAGTTCCCCTTCTATAATTTTAATTGTAAAATCAGGAACTATTTGTTCTGCAATTTTATTATTACCAGCATAAGAGCTGCCTGGCTTCGGATTTAGTTTTGAAATTTCGTTAATTACTTCTTTTAATTCACTTTCAGAAATATTAAACTTTTCTATTAGTTTTTTGTAATGCTTTTTAACAAACTGATCGAAAGCATTTTCTAATATATCAACTGCTAAATCTCTTTTTTTATTTTTTTCTTTAGATTGTAATTGAATTATTAAACATTCCTTTAAATTTCTAGCACCAACACCAATTGGATCTAATTTTTGAACTATTTTTTTTAAAATAGAGATAACCTTTTCTTCGGTTGTAAATATATTTTCTGTAAATGCTAAGTCATCAACTAAATCTAAAATATCTCTTCTTATATAGCCGCTATCATCGATACTACCAACTAAAAATTCGGCTATAGACTTTTCTTCTTCATCAACACTAAATGTGTTTAATTGACTTTTTAAAGATTGATGAAATGAAGTGCCTGCTGCATAAGGAATATTCTTTTCATCATCATCTGAAGAATAATTATTGACTTGTGTTTTGTATGAAGGAATTTCATCATCACTTAAATATTCATCAATATTTATATCTTCTGCGTCAATCTTTTCTGTTCCAGTATCATCATATTCGTTTGCTAAATCATCTTCAAATGTATCTTTTTCTTCTTTACCTGTGTCTAATGCAGGATTTTCTTCAATTTCCTGTTTTAACCTTTCTTCAAAAGCTTGAGTAGGTAATTGAATTAACTTCATCAACTGTATTTGTTGAGGAGATAATTTTTGAAGTAGTTTTTGATGTAAACTTTGTTTTAGCATGTATAGAAAAATACAAAAATTTTATTAAAATTCAGCATTTTGTGGTGTTCTAGGAAAAGGAATAACATCTCTAATGTTACTCATGCCTGTTGCAAATTGCACTAATCTTTCAAAACCTAACCCAAAACCTGAATGAACAGCAGTTCCATACTTACGAAGATCTAAATACCACCAAAGCTCTTCTTCTTCAATATCTAATGCTTTCATTTTATCAACTAAAACCTCATAACGTTCTTCTCTTTGAGATCCGCCAACAATTTCACCAATGCCAGGAAATAAAACATCCATAGCTCTTACAGTTTTGCCATCATCATTTAAACGCATATAAAATGCTTTAATATTTGCAGGATAATCGAATAAAATCACCGGGCATTTAAAATGCTTTTCTACTAAATATCTTTCGTGCTCAGACTGTAAATCAGCTCCCCATTCATTTATTGGAAATTGAAATTTTTTCTTTTTATTAGGTTTAGAGTTTCGTAAAATATTTATTGCTTCAGTGTAAGTAACTCTTTTAAAATTATTGTCTACTACAAACTTTAATTTTTCTAAAAGACTCATTTCACTTCTCTGCGCTTGAGGTTTGCTTTTCTCTTCTTGAGTTAAACGTTGATCTAGAAAAGCTAAATCGTCTTTACAGTTTTCTAAAATATCCTTTAAAACACTTTTTATAAAGTCTTCTGCCAAATCCATATTGCCATCTAAATCCATAAAAGCTACTTCTGGTTCAATCATCCAGAATTCAGCTAAATGTCTTGTTGTATTAGAATTTTCTGCTCTAAAAGTAGGTCCAAAAGTATAAGCTTTGCCCAAAGACATTGCAAAAGTTTCAGCTTCTAATTGGCCTGAAACGGTTAAGTTGGTTTCTTTTCCAAAAAAATCTTTAGAATAATCAATAGCCCCATCTTCTGTAACGGGTGCTTTATTGCCTTCAAAAGAGGTTACTTTAAATATCTCACCAGCACCTTCTGCATCAGAACCTGTAATAATTGGAGTGTTTACATAGTTAAATCCGTTCTCTTGAAAGTATTTATGAACAGCAAAAGATAATTTAGATCGAACTCTCATGACTGCACTAAATGTATTAGTCCTCATTCTTAAATGAGCGTTTTCTCTTAAAAACTCAAAGCTATGTTTTTTAGGTTGAATCGGATATTCGTCAGGATTAGAATCACCTAAAATATTAATTTCAGATACTTTAATTTCTACGGTTTGTCCTCTACCTTGACTTTCTATTAAAGTTCCTTGAATAGCTACTGCAGCACCTGTTGTTATTCTTTTTAAGATTTCTTCAGGTGTTTTTTCAAAATCAATAACACACTGTATGTTTTTAATTGTAGAGCCATCGTTTAAAGCAATAAAACGATTACTTCTAAAAGTTCTTACCCATCCTTTTATGTTAATTATTTGATGAAAATCTTCTGATTTTAAAATTTCTGCAACACTTTTCTCTGCCATTTTTTTCAAATTTTGTTACTTATCTAATGTTTTTTTTATGTTTTGTAAATATAATTCTTTTATAAAAAATAGATCAGTAATGTTTAAAGTGATTTTTGTTCTTTTTTTTAATTAAAAAATTGTATATTTATGTAGTAAGAATTCATGTAATAAATATTAAATCGAAGTTAAATATGTCAAAAAAAGAAGATTTTATAAAAGTTCTAAACTAATATAAATAGTCTTTGACATTTAAAAATCTATGATTAATACTGTCACACTTGAAAAATACTTACTTCTAGGTATTTTTACATCAGAATTCATTTTTAATTTAGTATTGTCAAAAAAACATATGAATATTTGAATATAGTTTTCCCCCAATTATAAATAAATCTAAAAAGAAATTTCAAAGAATTTCTTTTTAGATTTTTAAATTAAAACCAGATATATATCTGGTTTTAATTTTTTTCCTTAATTTCTTTTGGAGGTATAATTTTTATACTCGGTTCTTTAAATACTTTTTTATTAGCAATCTTCTTCTCAAAAGTTAAAAGCAAAGAAGGAAGTAATAGTAAATTAGATACCATTGCTAAAAGTAGGGTAACAGAAACTAAACCACCTAATGCTATAGTTCCCCCAAAACTTGAAAGAGTAAAAACTAGAAAGCCAAAAAATAAAACAATAGAAGTATAAAACATACTTACCCCTGTTTCTCTAAGTGCCGCATAAACAGACGGTTTTATTCGCCATTTATTAGCTATGAGTTCCTGTCTGTATTTTGCAAGAAAGTGTATTGTATCGTCTACAGAAATACCAAAAGCGATACTAAAAACTAAAATTGTAGATGGTTTTATTGGGATGTCAAAAAAGCCCATTAAACCTGCTGTTATCAATAAAGGTAATATGTTAGGTAATAATGATATTAGAATCATTTGAGGAGATCTAAACATCCAAGCCATAAACAATGCAATTAAAATGATGGCTAAGGTTAAAGAGAATACCAAGTTTTTTATTAAATAATTTGTTCCTTTTATAAAAACTAAGGCTTTACCAGTTAAAGAAACATCATATTTTTCTGATGAAAATTCTTTTTCGATTACACTCTTTAATCTTTCTTGTATAACATCCATCTTGTCAGAACCAACATCTTTCATAAAAGTTGTCATTCTAGCATATCTTCCTGTAGAATCTACATAAGCATTTAGCATACTTGTGTTGCTATCAGAATTTTTTGTGTACGAAAAAATATAACTTTGTTCTTGACTTGTGGGTAATTGATAATATTTAGGATTTCCTTTGTAATAAGCTTGTTTAGAGTATTTAACAAGGTTTATTGCAGATATAGATTTTGATAATTCAGGAAAACTTTCAATCGTTTCATTTATTTTATCCATCTTTTTTAAGGTGGATAATTTCATGACACCTTTTTCTTTTTTTGTATCTATAAAAATTTCTAAAGGCATTATGCCACCAAATTCATTTTCAAAAAATTTGATGTCTTTATAAAATTCTAAACTCTTAGGCATGTCTTCAATTAAACTACCTGAAACTCTAATTTTATATACTCCAATAATACCTAAAACAATAAAAAATACTGTAGCAAAGTAAATACCAATACGATGCTCTTTCACAGTTTTTTCCATCCAATTTACCACATTTTCCATCCATCTTTTTTCTAGATGATTCAAATGTTTCTTTTTAGGAAGAGGCATAAAACTGTATATAACAGGAATAATAAGTAAGGCTAAAATAAAAATACTTATAATGTTGACTGAAGCAAGTATTCCGAACTCACGAAGTAAACTACTTTTAACAAAAACAAACGTTGCAAACCCTGAAGCGGTTGTTATGTTAGTCATCAAAGTAGCGTTTCCGATTTTAGAAATTACTCTTTGAAGTGATTTAGCTTGGTTTCCATGCTTTTTTATTTCTTGCTGATATTTATTAATTAAAAAAACAGCGTTGGGTACTCCAATTACAATTATCAATGGAGGAATTAGTGCTGATAAAACAGTAATTTCATATCTAAATAAGCCAATAAAACCGAAAGCCCAAGTAACGCCAATAATAACCACTAAAAGTGTTATGAATGTTGCTCTAAAAGACCTGAAAAAGAAAAAGAAAATCACTGCTGTGATTAGCAAAGCCCCAAGAACAAATAATTGAATTTCATCTTGAATGTTTTGCGCATTAAGAGTTCTAATATAAGGCATACCAGAAACTCTTATATTTACATCATAATCTTTCTCAAACTTTTCTACTTTTGGGATTAATTCATTGAATATAAAATGTTTTCTTTTTGAGGTATTAATAATTTCCTTTTTAATATAGATGGCTGTTTGTAGTGTGCCTGTTTCTTTATTGAAAAGTAAATTTTCATAAAAAGGAAGATTTTCAAAAAGTTGTTTTTTTATTGCTAATACTTCATTTTTTGTTTTAGGACTCTCTTTGTAGAGAGGCTTTAAAATAAATTTTCTATTTTTTGTGTCTTTTCTTAGTTCTTGAATGTCAGATATCGATAAAGTAAATGCAATTTCATCTAAATTTTTAAAATCATTTACTAAATTATTCCAAGCATTAAACTTTTCAGGAGTAAATATTGTTGAGTCTTTTATTCCTAGAATTACCAGGTTACCTTCTTCTCCAAATATTTTTAAAAATTTGTTGTATTGTATATTAGCTTCATGGTTTTCTGGTAAGAGATTTGCCTCTGTATATGAAAATTTCATATACTTCATTTGAGTAGCTAAAAAAGCGGTTATTAAACCAATAAATATTAATACTAGGTAGCGATTTCTTAAAATTAAGCTCGCAACTTTTGTCCAGAAATTCATTCGAATTATTTTTGCAAAGATAATTAATTTAGTAGGCTGTTTTTAAAGAAAAAAGAGCGTTTGTTACGCTCCTTTTTTTTAACTTTTTATTTCAGCAATAATCGTTGTTAAACGGTCATTATTTCTTTTTCTTTTAAAGATAGAATTTCATCTATTTTTTTTACAAATGTGTTTGTTAATGTTTGCACATCTTCTTCAGAATTTTTTTTCAGATCATCAGAAGCATCTGTTTTTTTAATATCGTTATTAGCTTCTTTACGCGCATTTCTTACTCCAACTTTTGCATCTTCAGCTTCAGCTTTGGCTTGTTTTACTAAACCTCTTCTTCGTTCTTCTGTTAGAGGTGGTACATTTATCATAATTACATCACCATTATTCATTGGGTTTAAACCTAGATTAGCAATTTGAATCGCTTTTTCAATAGGTTGTAACATGTTTTTTTCCCATGGTTGAATACTCAATGTTCTTGCGTCTGGTGTGTTAACATTTGCTACTTGACCAAGTGGAGTTTGAGCACCATAATAATCAACCATAACGGTCGTAAGCATAGCAGGAGAAGCTTTACCAGCTCTAATACTTCTTAATTCTTTTTCTAAATGCGCAGTGGTATTATTCATTGCTTCTTTAGCACTATCAATAATAAATTCAATTTCTTCGTTCATCTTTTAAAATTTAAAGATTCATTTATAAAATATCAACAACAGTTCCAATTTTTTCTCCCGAAACCAGTTTTATAAGGTTTCCGTTTTTATTCATATCAAATATGATGATTGGTAATTTATTTTCTTCACTTAAAGTAAAAGCAGTCATGTCCATGACTTTTAGTCCTTTTTCAATAACATCTTTAAAAGTAATATTATCAAATTTTATAGCATTTTTATCTTTTTCAGGATCTGCATTATAAACGCCATCTACTCGTGTTCCTTTTAGTATTGCGTCAGCGTTAATTTCAATTGCTCTTAAAACTGCTGCAGTATCGGTTGTAAAGTATGGGTTTCCTGTGCCAGCTCCAAAAATTACAACTCTTCCTTTTTCTAAATGTCTTATAGCTTTTCGCTTAATATAAGGTTCGGCAACTTCTTTTATTTCTAAAGCAGTTTGTAACCTTGTATGTACATTTTCGTCTTCTAATGCGCTTTGCAAAGCCAAACCATTGATACAAGTTGCCAACATACCCATATGATCTCCTTGAACACGATCCATTCCGTTACTTGCACCAGCAACACCTCTAAATATATTACCTCCGCCAATAACAATGGCTACTTCAATTCCTTTTTCAACAACTTCTTTTATTTCTTTGGCATATTCAGAAAGTCTTTTAGGATCTATTCCGTATTGTCTTTCTCCCATTAAGGCTTCTCCGCTAAGTTTTAAAAGAATTCTTTTGTATTGCATTTTTTAGTTTTTTGTGTTTTAATATCCGAAAAGGATAAAAAATAAACGATTGTGCAAAATTAAGTATTTTTTTTATTTATTCTATTTTGTATTTAACTATTTGACTAGTAAATCCTTAATAAAAATAAACTCTCTGAAATAGAAGTGTTTAAAGCTTTGCAGGGTCAATTAAAATGATTAATTTTGCACTCAATTTTTTTAGAAGAACTATTTAGAATGAATATTACAAAAGAAAACATTGATGCATTAAATGCAATTGTAAAAGTAGATATTGTTACTGAAGATTATAAAGATAAAGTAGCTCAAGTATTGAACGATTATCGTAAGAAAGCAGATATTCCTGGTTTTAGAAAGGGACATGTGCCAATGGGAATGGTGAAAAAGCAGTACGGAAAATCAGTTATGATAGATGAGGTTAATAAACTTTTACAAGATTCTTTAAATAAGTTTATTACAGAAGAAAAATTAGACATCTTAGGAAATCCGTTACCAAAAGTAGTTGAAGATTTTAACTGGGATGCTGAAAAGTTCACATTTGAATTTGAATTAGGTTTAGCGCCAAACTTTGAAGTGAATCTTAATCCAAAGAAAAAGTTAACACAATATAATGTTGTTGCAACAGAAGAATTAATTGATGAAGAGCTTAAAAATATCCAGACTCGTTATGGTAAAATGAGTTCTTTAGATGAGGCAACTGAACAATCTAATGTAACAGGTACTTTTGTTAATGAAGAAAAAGAGATAAATAAAAAATCTACTTTTTTGGTAAATGACTTGAAAGGAAAGAAAAACGAGAAAAAGTTAATCGGAGCTAAAGTTGGTGATATTGTTGAGTTAGAAACTAAGAAACTTTTCGAAGACAACAATAAATTACAGCATATTTTAGGTGTATCTCAAGAAGATATTAAAGATTTAGATGTAAAAGTTGTTTTAACAATAGAAGAAATTACTAAAACAGAACCAGCTGATTTAGATCAAGAATTATTTGATAAATTATTTGCTGACGGAAGTGTAAAAACAGTTACCGATTTAAGAGATAGAATTAAAGAAGATTCTGAAAAACAATTTCAACAACAAGCAGATCAGCAATTATTAAATGCTGTTACTGAGTATTTTATTGAAAACACAAAATTCGATTTACCTTCTCAATTTTTACAAAAGTGGTTACAAACTGCAGGAGAAAAGGAATTGACTGCTGATGAAGCAATTGCTGAGTATGAAAAGTCTGAAAAAGGACTTCGTTATCAATTAATTGAAGGTAAACTGATGAAAGATAATGATATCAAGGTAGATTACGCTGAATTAGTAGAGTATGCTAAAGGTTTTATCAGAACTCAAATGGCTCAGTTTGGAAACATGAATCCAGAAGATAAAGAGTTGAATGATATTGCTGGTAGAATTTTACAAAACCAAGAAGAAGCTCAAAAATTACAATCGCAATTAATTAGTCAGAAGTTATTAACTTTCTTTAAAGAAAGCATGTCTTTCGAAACTAAAGAAGTTTCTTATGAAGACTTTATTAAAGAAGTTTATAAGTAAAAATATAAATTCAGATATATATAAAGCTTGAATTCATAATTCAAGCTTTTTTGTTTTAGAAAGTGTAACACAATATTAAGAGAATACTTCTTATCTTTACATTATAATTTAGAAAAAAGAATAGATACGATGGATTACGGAAAAGAGTTCGAAAAATATGCAACCAAACATCATGGAATTAACAGCACTTATTATAACAAAATAACAAGTAGCTTAACGCCATATATAATGGAGGAACGTCAAATGAATATTACTCAAATGGATGTTTTTTCTCGATTAATGATGGATAGAATTATCTTTTTAGGAACAGGAATAAATGATCAAGTAGCCAATATAATTCAGGCGCAATTATTATTCTTAGAAAGTGTAGATGCCAATAAAGACATTTCTATCTATATTAATTCTCCTGGAGGAGGAGTTTATGCAGGGTTAGGTATTTATGATACTATGCAATTTATAAAACCTGATGTAGCAACAATTTGTACAGGTATGGCAGCTTCAATGGGAGCAGTTTTAATGTGTGCAGGAGAAAAAGGTAAACGCTCTGCTTTACCTCACTCAAGAGTTATGATTCATCAACCTTTAGGAGGTGCGCAAGGACAAGCTTCAGATATTGAAATTACTACCAGAGAAATTTTAAAATTAAAAGATGAACTTTATAGCATTATTGCTCATCACTCAGGGCAAACTGTAGAAAAAGTTCATAATGATTCTGATAGAGATTATTGGATGAAATCTTACGAAGCTAAAGAATACGGAATGATAGATGAGGTTTTGGAAAGAAAATCTTAAGCCTTTTAAAAACTTAAATTAATGTCGAAGGAAGAAAACTTAGAATGTTCTTTTTGTGGTAGAAAAAAAGCAGAAACCGATTTGTTAATTGCAGGTATGGATGCCCATATTTGTGATAAATGTATTGAGCAAGCTCACGGAATTGTTAAAGAAGAAATTTCAGACGCAAGAACATCAAACTTATCTAAAGATCTTATCCTAAAAAAACCTAGAGAGATCAAAGAATTTTTAGATGAATACATCATTGGGCAGAACGAGACTAAAAAAGCAATGTCAGTCGCTGTTTACAATCATTACAAAAGATTGTTACAGACAAGAGATAATGATGAGGTAGAAATCGAAAAAAGTAACATTGTTTTAGTAGGCGAAACAGGTACAGGTAAAACTCTTGTTGCAAGAACAATTGCTAAAATGTTAAATGTGCCTTTTTCTATTGTAGACGCAACTGTTTTAACACAAGCAGGTTATGTAGGTGAAGATGTAGAAAGTATTTTAAGTAGATTGTTGCAAGCTGCAGATTATCAAGTAGAAAAAGCAGAAAGAGGTATTGTTTTTATTGATGAAATCGACAAAATCGCAAGAAAAGGAGATAACCCATCAATTACAAGAGATGTTTCTGGAGAAGGTGTACAGCAAGCTTTATTAAAACTATTAGAAGGTTCGGTTGTAAATGTTGCTCCAAAAGGAGGAAGAAAGCATCCTGAACAAAAATTTATAGAAGTAAATACGAAAGACATATTATTTATTGCAGGAGGAGCTTTTTCAGGTATTGATAAAATTATTAGTAAACGCCTAAATATGCAGGCTGTTGGTTTTGGAGCTTCTTTAGAAGAAGATATAATAGATCAAAATAATTTTTTACAATATATAACTCCATTAGACTTAAAACAATTTGGTTTAATTCCTGAAATTATTGGTCGTTTACCAGTTTTAAGTCATATGAATCCATTAGATGCAAAGACTTTAAGAGCAATTTTAACAGAACCAAAAAATTCTATAATTAAGCAATATGCAAAATTATTCTCAATGGATGATATCGAATTTACGATTGAGGAGAATGCATTGAATTATATTGTAGAAAAAGCGGTAGAATATAAATTAGGTGCAAGAGGTCTTCGTTCATTATGTGAAGCGATTTTTACAGATGCAATGTTCGATTTGCCAAGTTCAGAAGAAAAAGAATTTAATGTAACAGCAGAATATGCTGAAGCTAAACTAACAAATTCTACTCTGAAAAAATTAAGAGCTGCATCGTAAATTAGAAACGATTTTTACTTTTAGACCTCATAGTTTTTCAAAACCTATGAGGTCTTTTTATATATTTGTTATTCTTAATCTAAATTATGATTTCTAGAAGTACCATAGATCGAGTTTTTGAAACTGCAAGAGTAGAAGAGGTTATTGGTGAGTTTGTTCAGTTAAAAAAAGCGGGAAGTAATTTTAAAGGATTAAGTCCTTTTACAGACGAAAGAACACCGTCTTTTATGGTGTCACCTGTGAAGCAAATCTGGAAAGATTTTTCTACCGGAAAAGGAGGGAATGCAATTTCTTTTTTAATGGAACATGAGCATTATACTTACCCAGAAGCCTTAAAATGGCTAGCAAAAAAATACAATATAGAAATTGAAGAAACAGAACAAAGCAGTGAAGAGAAACAACAAATGAACGAACGTGAAAGTATGTTTTTGGTATCTAAATTTGCCAAAGATTATTTTCACGATTTAATGATAAACACCAATCAAGGTAAAGCAATAGGGCTAAGTTATTTTAAAGAAAGAGGTTTTAGAGATGAAGTTATAAGCACCTTTGATTTAGGATATTGTTTAGATGAATGGGATAATTTTACAAAAGCAGCTCTTAATAAAGGGTATAAATTAGAGTATTTAAATAGTACAGGTTTAACGATCGTTAAACAAGATAAAAAATTTGATCGATTTAAAGGCAGGGTAATGTTTCCAATTCATTCTATGTCTGGTCGAATTTTAGGTTTTGGGGGAAGAATTTTAACGAATGAGAAAAAGGCGGCTAAATATTTAAATTCTCCAGAGAGTGATATTTATCATAAAAGTAAAATTCTTTACGGAATTTATCAAGCAAAAAAAGAAATAGCCAAACAAGACAATTGTTTTTTGGTTGAAGGATATACAGATGTAATTTCTTTTCATCAATCTGGAATTCAGAATGTTGTTGCATCTTCTGGAACTGCGCTTACTTCTGAACAAATTAGGTTGATAAATAGACTTACTAAAAACATAACAGTACTATTTGATGGTGATGCTGCAGGAATTAGAGCTTCAATTCGAGGAATCGATCTGATTTTAGAACAAGGGATGAACGTAAAAGTTGTGCAGTTTCCAGACGGAGAAGACCCTGATAGTTTTGCAAAAAAACACTCAGATGATGACTTAAAGGAATATTTAGAAGCATCAGCTCAAGATTTTATCAACTTTAAAGTTTCATTGTTATTTCAAGAAGCGAAAAATGACCCAGTAAAAAAAGCTTCTCTAATTAGAGATATCGTTACAAGTATTTCTAAAATTCCAGATTCTATTCAGCGTGAAGTTTATATTCAAGAATGTGCTAGGATTATGGAGATTTCAGAGCGAGTTTTATTTAGTGAATTAGCACAACTCTTAAATAAAAATAATAAAGAAGAGGTTAAAAAGTATAAGAAAGAAAAAGAGACTTTTGAAGTTGTAAAAAAGCAAGAAACTCAGATTAAAGAAGTAGATCAACTGTCAATTCTAGAAAAAGAAATTATTAGAATTTTATTGTTATATGGTGATGAAGATGTTGTATTTACTGAAGAATTATTGCATATTGATGATAATGGTAAAGAGATAATTACCAATAAAAAATATAATAATTCTGTTTCTGCTGAAATTTATTTGCACTTACAAGATGATGAAATAGAGTTCTCTAACACCATTTTTCAAGAAATTTATAATGAAATTATTCATCAATTAAATCAATCTGAACATTTAGAAATCGATAAATTGATTAATCATGAGAATAGAAATATTGCTGAAGCAGTTACCTCTATTTTAATGGATCAAGAGAAACATCAATTAAGTAACTGGGAAAAGCAAAATATTTTTGTAAAAAACCCAAAAGAAGTTCTCTCAAAGGCTGTTAATGACGCAGTTTATAATTTAAGAAGAATATTAATTAATCATTTAGTTAAGGATAAAATGTTGGCAGAAAAAGAATATACAAATGATGAAAAACAAATGATAATGGATTATAATTCTCTTAGAATAAAATTATTTGAGAAATTAAATAGAGTTGTTTAATCTTTCACAATTATTTTTTATTGATTTTTTCATAAATTTGAAAAAAAAATTACGCTACTATGAAAAAGTCAATACGCCTATTCAAGGGGGTTACCTTGTTTTTATTTTTGCCTTTTGAAATTTCAAAAGGATCAAAGAAAAGAACTTTAAAAAGAATTAAGAAAAATTTCAGCTTTTAGTTTTCTTTTATTTTTTCTGGAATTTCACAAACTGGAATAGGTTCCATTTTATGCTGATTTATTTTATTTAACCTTGAGTAAATACTATAAACTTCTTTTTGTCTTCCATTAAATTCGTTTATATTTTTACCCTGTTCTTGCATATTCATTGCCCATTCAAGTTCATCATAAGAAGCACCAATTTGATCTTCGTCTGTTCTGCTATCTCCAAACAAACCGTCAGTTGGTTCGGCTTTTTGAATAGAGTTTGGTACGCCTAAATAGGCTGCTAAAGCATAAACTTCTGATTTCATTAAATCAGCAATAGGACTTAAGTCTACACCTCCATCTCCATATTTTGTGTAAAACCCTACGCCAAAATCTTCTACTTTATTTCCTGTACCCGCAACTAAATATCCATGAATTCCTGCCAAATAATATAAAGTCGTCATTCTCAATCGAGCCCTAGTATTTGCAAGAGATAAATCAACTTTAGCCTCGTCATCGATTAACGGAATTTCATTTTTAAACTGATCAAAAGTTGAAGTTAAATTTACGCGAACATCAGAAACATTTTTAAACCTTTCTTTTAGTTGTGTAATATGTTCTTTTGCTCTAGAAACCTGGTTTTCAGATTGATGAATTGGCATTTCTACACATAAAGTAGAAAGCCCTGTTTTAGCACATAAAGTTGATGTTAATGCAGAATCGATTCCGCCAGATACACCTACAACAAATCCATTAACTTTTGCATTGGTTGCATAATCTTTTAACCAATTTACAATATATTCTGCTACGTTTTCGGTCTTCATTTATAAACTATTTTAGTATTTTTATCGTTGTAAATTCGAGATATAAAGATACGAATATTATGAGATTTTTTTTTAGCGTATTAATAGTTTTGTGCCTGTTTTTTTCTTGTTCTAATAAAAATGAGCCAAAAATTGACGTTTCTAACATTCATGTAGATTTTTCCACAAAAAGGTATGATATTGATTTTTATTCTGCATCAGAAACAACATTATTTAAAGTAAAAGAAAACTATCCTTATTTATTTCCGAAAGAATTTACAGACAGCCTTTCTCTTGCTAAAATAAATGATAAAGACGAACAAGAATTATTCGTTGAAACGCAAAAACAATTTGCTGACTTTTCTACTGAAAAAAATGAATTATTAACACTATTTAAATACATAAAATATTATAATCCAAAATTTAAAGCACCAGATGTAATAACTATGCTTACAAATATCGATTATGAGAATAGAGTTATTTACGCTGATAGTTTGTTGTTAGTTTCCTTAGATGTTTATTTGGGCAAGAATCATAGGTTTTATAAAGATTTTCCAAAATATATAAAAGAAAATAATACAAAAGAGCATATAGTTGTTGATGTTGCAAAATCAATTATTGATTCTCAAACTCTACCTTCAACAAAGAGACGATTTATTGATAAAGTAATTTATGAAGGTAAAAAAATGTATTTGTTAGATAGTTATTTACCTTTTATTTCTGAAAAATTAAAAACAGGTTATTCCTCAGACAAATTAAATTGGGCTAAGGCAAATGAAGAAGAAATTTGGATGTATTTTATTGATCGAGAATTACTCTTTAGTACAGATGTAAAATTAAATAAAAGATTCCTTGAAGATGCCCCGTTTTCAAAATTTTATATGGAGCAAGATCAGCTTTCTCCTGGTAAAATTGGTGTTTGGGTTGGTTGGCAAATAGTACACTCTTTTATGAAAAATAATGATGTATCTTTGCAAAAGTTACTCGTAACTGATGAAGATATTATATTTAAAAAATCTAAATATAAACCTAAAAAATAATGGCAGTTAAGCATAGTTCAGAAGTAGAATTTACAATTGGTTTAGATGAAAATAAAGTTCCAGAAGAAATTTCTTGGACCGCAGAAGATGGTGGAATTAAAAATGAATCTTCTAAAGCTGTAATGATTTCTGTTTGGGATCACGTTAAAAAAGATACTTTGCGAATGGATTTATGGACTAAAGATATGCCTGTTGATGAGATGAAACAATTTTATCATCAAACATTAGTTTCTATGGCAGATACTTTTGAAAGAGCTACAGCAGACACAAAAATGAGTGCTACTATGCGTGATTTTTGCGATTATTTTGCTGAAAAACTAGAGCTAAAAAAGTAATTCTAAGCTTCTTTTATTTTATTGATTATAAAGTTGTAATCCTCCTTATTTTCAACAAAATCTATATCAGAAACATCTATCACCAAAATGTTTAAATCTTGTTGTGTGTTTATAAAGTTCTTATAGCCATCATGAATTTTTTGTAAATAGCTAGCTTCAATATTTTGCTCGTATTTACGCCCTCTTTTTTTAATATTTTTAAGCAATCGCTTTGTATTCTGATAAAGATATACATACAAATCGGGCTTTGTAATTTCTTTATACATAATATCAAACATTTTTCGGTACAAAATATATTCTTCTTTTTGAAGTGTAATTTGAGCAAAAATCAATGATTTAAATATATAATAATCAGAGACAACAAAGTTTTTAAATAAATCTAATTGAGCTAAATCATCAGATAATTGCTGATATCTATCTGCTAAAAAGCTCATTTCTAAAGGAAAAGCAAAACGTTCTTTATCTTCATAAAATTTTGGTAGAAAAGGATTATCTGCAAATCTTTCTAAAACTAATTTTGCATTAAATTCATCAGACATCATTTTTGACAATGAAGTTTTTCCAGCGCCAATATTACCTTCAATAGCAATGTAATTGTATTTTTCTGATATCGGAATAGGTCTTATTAATTTTTCATTAATAGCTGTAATATCAGAATTATCATTACAATTTTGCAGACAAGTAGAAATTTGTTGTTTTTGAATAGGGTGAAATACAGAACTCGCAATTTCAGCCAAAGGAACTAAAACGAATTTACGTTCTAACATTTTAGAATGAGGAACTATAAGTGTTTTAGAAAATATAATTTCATCATCAAATAAAAGGATGTCAATATCAATATTTCTATCAGTATATGTTTCAGTTTCATTTTTTGTTCTGCCTAATTCAGTTTCGATATCTAATAATTTAGATATTAACTTTTCAGGAGGATGATATGTAGAAACTTTAATACATATATTATAAAAGTCGTTACTATCAAAACCCCAAGAAGCGGTTTTATAAACTGAAGAAATTTTTTGAATAACACCCGCTTTTTCAGCAATTAAATTAATTGCCTTTTGTAGGTTTTCAAGTTTATTTCCTTGATTAGTTCCTAATGATAAATAAGTAATTCTTTGGATTTTCATTAACGATGACAAAGAAACAAAAAGGAAAAAAAAAATCGTTGAAATTCATCAACGATTTTTTGAAACTTATTAAGAAATAGAATTAATCTTCTTTCTTATCTTGTCTTGGTTTTCTATTATCACGATTTCTATTGTCTCTTCCTTTGTTGTCTCTACCTCGATTGTTATCTCTTGGAGGTCTTGGAGTCCAACCTTCAGGTTTAGGTAAAATAGCTTTTCTAGAAACTTTTTCTTTACGAGTTCTTGCGTCAATTCCGAAGTATTTTACATCTAAAATATCACCTAGTTTAACAACGTCAGATACATTATCTGTTCGTTCCCAAGCTAATTCACTTACGTGTAATAAAACTTCATTTCCTGGTGCTTCAGTATATTCTACTACTGCCCCAAAATCTAACATTTTAATAACTTTAACCTCGTATACGCTGCCAACTTCTGGCTTAAATAACATGGATTCTATTTTTGCAATAACAGCTTCCATTCCCTCTGGTTTTGTACCTAAAATTTCAACAATACCTTCTTCAGTTTCAGGGTCTTCATTAATTACAATCGTTGTTTCAGTCTCTTTTTGTAATTCTTGAATATGTTTACCTCCAGGACCAATAAATGCACCAATCAATTCGTTTGGTATACGTCTTGTAATCATTTTAGGAGCATGCGCTTTAACATCAGTATTTGGTGTTTCAATAGTATCAGTTAATTTAGATAATATGTGTAAACGACCATCTCTAGCTTGTTTTAGTGCATTTACTAAAATTTCATAGCTTAGTCCTTTAATTTTGATATCCATCTGACATGCAGTAATACCTTCTGCAGTTCCAGTAACTTTAAAATCCATATCTCCTAAGTGATCTTCATCACCTAAAATATCAGATAATACAGCATATTTATCGCCATCTGAAATTAATCCCATTGCAATACCAGAAACAGGTTTCTTTAATTGAACTCCAGCATCCATTAAAGCCATAGTTCCAGAACAAACAGTTGCCATAGAAGAAGATCCATTCGATTCTAAAACTTCAGAAACAACTCTAACTGTATAAGGGCAATCTGCAGGAATCATTCCTTTTAAAGCTCTTTGTGCTAAATTACCGTGACCAACTTCTCTTCTTGATGTTCCTCTTAAAGGACGCGCTTCTCCTGTTGAGAAAGGAGGGAAGTTATAGTGTAAATAAAATGTTTCTTCTCCTTCATAAGAAGGCATATCTATTTGATTTGCTTCTCTAGAAGTACCTAATGTAACTGTTGCTAAAGCTTGAGTTTCTCCTCTTGTAAAAATAGAAGAACCATGAGTTGATGGTAAATAATCTACCTCACACCAAATTGGTCTTATGTCAGTAGTTTTACGCCCATCTAAACGTAACCCTTCATTTAGAGTTAAATCACGAATTGCAGTTTTTTGTGCTTTTGCTACATATTTGTGAATTAATTTTCCTAATTCAGCTTGTTCTTCTTCAGAGAAAGAATTAATAACTTCTTCTTTTATTTCGCTAAAAGCAGCACTTCTTTCATGTTTTGATGAACCTGCTTTTGCAATAGCATATGTTTTATCATATACCATTTCTTTAATTTTAGCAGCTAATTCTTCATCTTCTACTTCTGGTTCGTATTCACGAGTTTCTTTCTTGCCGAAAGCTTCAGCTAAAGCAACTTGAGCAGCACATTGTACTTTAATTGCTTCGTGAGCAAACTTAATTGCATCTGCCATTTCTTCTTCAGAACATTCATCCATTTCACCTTCTACCATCATTACTGAATCTGCAGAAGCACCAACCATCATATCAATGTCAGCTTCTTCTAACTGTGCTCTTGTTGGGTTGATGATAAATTCTCCGTTTACTCTACCAACTCTCACTTCAGAAATTGGAGTTTCGAAAGGAATATCTGATAATTGAATTGCAGCAGAGGCCGCTAAACCTGCCATCGCATCTGGCATTACATCATCATCATGAGACATCATCTGAATCATAACTTGTGTTTCTGCGTGGTAATCTTTTGGGAATAAAGGACGTAAAACTCTGTCTACTAAACGCATTGTTAATACTTCACCATCACTAGGTCTTGCTTCTCTTTTAAAGAAACCACCAGGATAACGTCCTGCAGCAGCAAATTTTTCTCTATAATCTACAGTTAATGGTAAGAAATCTACATCTGCTTGATGATAGTTTGATACCACTGTACATAATAACATACATTTACCTGATTGAACAACAACTGAACCGTGAGCTTGTTTCGCTAGTTTCCCTGTCTCTAAAGTGATGGTTCTGCCATCTCCAAGTTCTATGACTTGGTTAAATACTTTTGGAATCATAAATTTTTAAAATTCTTAATTTTTAAATTGTTTGTTGTTGTGTTGTCGTTGTTGTGTGTTTTTTCCAATGGAAATTCAAAAGGATTGTTAGTTCTTTTGAAGTTTTTTTATTGATCTGGCTGTTTGATAAAACTATTTCAAACAAAAAAGAGGCACAATATTAGCGCCTCTTTTTATTTAGAATTATTTTCTAATTCCTAATTCTTTAATTATTGCACGATATCTTGAAATATCAGTCTTCTTTAAGTAATCTAATAAACTTCTACGTTTACCAACCATTCTTACTAATGAACGTTCTGTGTTAAAATCTTTACGATTTCTTTTTAGGTGTTCAGTTAAATGGTTAATTCTGTGCGTAAATAACGCGATTTGCCCTTCTGAAGTACCAGTATCGTTCTTTCCTTTACCGTGTTTTTCGAAGATGTTCTCTTTAATTTCTTTTGTTAAGTACATGCCAATATTATTTTAATGATTTTTATGTAACACAATACATTTTGTATTGAGCCTGCAAATATAAATTAATTTTTTAAATTAACTAATTGTTAATAAGGCTTTTTGTTTAATTTCTTACTGGGATGTTCTGAATTAAATCGATGTATAAATTAATTTGTTTTTTTAGGTTTTTACGTTCGTAAATTCCGTCTAAAAAACCATGTTCTAAAACAAATTCAGAACGTTGAAATCCTTTTGGTAATTCTTTACCTGTAGTATCTTTAACAACTCTTGGGCCTGCAAAAGCGATTAATGCATTTGGTTCAGCAATATTTATATCACCTAACATAGCGTAAGATGCAGTTGTACCACCTGTTGTTGGGTCTGTACATAATGAAATGTAGGGTATTTTTGCATCTGCTAATTGTGCTAATTTTGCAGAGGTTTTAACCAATTGCATTAATGATAGAGAAGCCTCCATCATTCTTGCTCCTCCAGATTTAGAAATCATTAAGAAAGGAATTTGGTTTTCTATAGAATAGTTGATTGCTCTTGCAATTTTTTCACCTACAACAGATCCCATTGAACCTCCTATAAATGCAAAATCCATTGCTGCTATAACTAAGTCTTTCCCTAAAGACTTTCCTACAGCTGTTCTTACAGCATCTTTTAGATCTGTTTTTTTCTGGGCAGATTTTACTCGATCTGTATATTTTTTTGTGTCTTCAAATTTTAAAGGATCTTTTGAAGTTAAGTCCTCATTTAATTCCTCAAATTTATTTCCATCAAAAAATAATTCGAAATATTCTTTACTTCCTATTCTTACATGATAGCCATCTTCTGGACTAACATATAAGTTTTTCTTTAGTTCTTCTGTGTCAATTATTTTACCACTTGGTGTTTTGTACCAAAGCCCTTTTGGGGTATCTTTTTTTTGTTCTGTTGGAGTTTGAATTCCTTTATCTTTTCTCTTGAACCAAGCCATAGTTGTTTATTTAAATTTTAAATAAGGTGTACAAATATAATAGTTTTTAAAAATTAGCTATTTATTTACGCAGAATTATTTAATAAAAAAATATCCTAAGAAATTAATCTTAGGATATTTGTATGAGTATAGGTTGTTTTTATAAAGTATCTACATTATTTAAATCTGCAAATGCTTTTTTAAGTCGAGCTTTAAAAGTTTCTTCTCCTAATCTTAACCACTTTCTAGGGTCGTAATATTTTTTATTAGGTTGATCAGATCCTTCTGGGTTTCCGATTTGTGTTGCTAAATAATCTGCTTTTCCTTGCATGTAATCTCTTATTCCTTCGGTAAAAGCAAATTGTAAATCGGTATCAATATTCATTTTGATAACACCATAACCGATTGCTTCTCTAATTTCTTCAATTGTAGAACCAGATCCTCCATGAAAAACAAAATCGATAGTATTATGAGCAACATCGTATTTTTCAGAGATATATTCTTGTGAATTTTTTAAAATTTTTGGAGTTAATTTTACATTCCCTGGTTTGTAAACTCCATGAACATTTCCAAAAGCGGCTGCTATTGTAAATTGAGGTGAAATTTTCAATAATTCTTCGTATGCATAAGCAACTTCTTCTGGTTGAGTATATAATTTAGAAACATCAACATCAGAATTATCAACGCCATCTTCTTCTCCTCCAGTAATTCCTAATTCAATTTCTAAAGTCATGCCCATTTTACTCATTCTAGCTAAGTATTCTTTACAAATACTTATATTTTCCTCTAAAGGCTCTTCAGATAAATCTATCATATGAGAACTATAAAGTGGTTTGCCTGTTTCTGCAAAATGTTTTTCAGAAGCATCTAACAAGCCATCAATCCAAGGTAATAACTTTTTTGCACAATGATCGGTATGTAAAATTACAGGAACACCATAAGCAACAGCTAATTCATGAATGTGTTTTGCTCCTGCAACTGCACCAGCAATTGCAGATTTTTGATTTTCATTAGATAAGCCTTTACCTGCATTAAATTGAGCACCTCCGTTAGAAAATTGAATTATTACAGGAGCGTTTAAATCTCTTGCAGTTTCTAAAACTCCGTTAATTGTATTCGAACCTACTACATTAACCGCTGGTAACGCAAAACCTTTTTCTTTTGCTAGTTTAAAAATTTCTTGAACTTCATTACCAGTTGCAACACCCGGTTTAATATTGTGACTCATTGTAAATATGTTTTTTATTATTGTTTCAAAAGTAATCAAAAATAGTAATTTCGACTTCTTGCAAAGTTATAAAATAACGAAAACGTTATATTAATCTATATTTAGAAAGGATAGTTTATTCCTATATTATAAACGGCTTTTGAAAAATTATAATTTTGAAACCATTTTTTATCTAATAAATAAGGTTCGTAGGTTTTAAAGCCAACATCGAGTCTTAAAATTAAAAAACTAAAATCGAGTCTTAAACCAAAACCTGAACCTATTGCTATGTCTTTTAAAGAGCTTAAATCGTTAAATTTAGCATCATTTTCTACAAATTCAGATCCAGAAATATCCCATACATTTCCAGCATCGACAAATAGGGCTCCTTTTAATTTACTAAACATATCAAATCTATATTCAGCACTTGTTAAAAATTTAAGACTTCCAACGTTAAATTCTAATCCTGTATTGCTTTTTCCAGGTCCTAATTCATAGGTTTGCCACGCTCTAATATCATTTGAACCTCCTGCAAAATAACTTTTTACAAAAGGGATGTCTGAATTATCATACGCAATAATTGCTCCTAAAAAAGTTCTAAATCCGAAAACAGAGTTATTTCCAAATCCCCAAAACTTTTTATATTCAATATCTGTTTTAAAGTATTCTGCTAAAGGGATGTTTAAAAATGTTTTTTTATCATTACTGTTTCTTTCGTTTGAAAGCAGCCCTAAAATATTTCCTGAATTTGCAACTCTTATTTTAAAGAATGAAAAATTGTTGTCTTTAAAATTTAATTGATTGTTATATGTAAAGGAATATGCTATTGTAGGGATAATAAAATCTGATGTTATAATATTAAATCTGTTAAGAATATTTTGATTATCATTATATTCTGTTGGATTCGAATTTTGAAAATTATTATCGTCGGAAACTTCATTCATAAAAAGTACTGCATCTGATACTTGAGTTTCTTCTTCAGGCAATGGATAAAAGTTTGTGCTATTAACATCATCATAAGTTTTAGCAATACTATTTATTTTTTGGAATTCAGAATTGTAAATTGTAAAGTAGCTATCAACATTTAAATTTTTTATGTATTGTGTGTTGAAAATTTCTAATTGAATCGTTTTTTTGGGATTATATTGCCATTTGTAATCTGCTAGAAGGGTAAATGTTTGTCTATCTAACCCTATGTTTTTTTGAGAACTTGTTCCCACCGAAAAATAAGTTTTTGGAGACATTCTTTTAGGGACTAATTTACCTAACCCGAAAGGAGCTAGAAATCTTGGGATTTCTAAAGATACATCAGCACCAATTTCCCAACCAGGACCATTATTTGAGTTAAACCAAGAACCAAGAAAAGACATTTTTAATAATTCTGCTCCTTTAAATGAATTTCTATCAGTTAAAGAGAATTTTCCTGAAATACCAATATTTCTAATATTCGAATGTGTTAGTTCTGTTTCAAATCCGATTGAGTATTTTTCTAGTGGAGTTAGAAAAATATCCATTTCTAAATCACCATTTGATTTTGGAATAGAATCAATGATGATTTTTGTTGATTTAAAGTTTTTTAATGATTTTATATGATTTCTTGTAAGATTTCTAAGCGTATCTTTATAAATACTGTCTGGTTTTAAAAAAATAGATTGCGATAAATATTTTGGGTTGTATTTAATTTTATTATGCCCGTAAAAATTTATTCCTTCATAAACTAGAGTGTCATTTATACTTTCTCCTTTTTTTGAATACAAATAGTCGGTATAAATATTCACTTTTTTTATTTTATGAACTTTGTAGGCTCTTTCAAAATACTGACCATTTTTTTCAATTAGTTTATTTGACGAAATCAAAAAATCTACATTAGTTTTATTATCTGTTCTAGTTGAATCTACATAAAACCCTAATGCCGATTCTGAAAAATCATAAACACCATTATTTTTATATAACTTAACTATATTATTAGCTTCCTCTCTAAAAGTTTGATCTTTATATTGATCTCCTGATACTAATAAACTTTTAATTTTTGAACTTTTATATATCGAATCTAAGACAGGTGACTTTATATTTACTTTAATAGTGTCTAGTAGAGTAGGTTCTCCTTTTTTGATATAGTATGATACAGTTCCTTTTTTAGAAAGAGAATCAAGATCTGTTTTAGCTTTTACGGTTGATTTAAAATATCCTTGTGTTTTATAGTAAGCTAATAGATTCGCTTTTGTTCGTGTTATTTTATTTAAATTGATTAATTCTGGTGCTTGATAATTTAAAAACCACTTATTTAAATTTATAAATGAATTTGCATAAGCGATACTTTGTTTTTCAGAGAAAATCCTTTTTACAAAATTATAAGAACGTGGATTTTCAATTGCCCATTCAGAAGGTGTCTTTGGTTTATTTTCATTTCCTAAATTATAAAAATATAAGCCTAAAGGCATTCCTAAAAAACGAGAATTTGGTTTTTGTAAAACATATTTTTGTAGTTCAGAAGCTTTTGTTTCTGTACTGTCGATAAAAAAATAATTATCCGCTAGTAAAAAATCTCCTTCCTTTACATGTTTTGTAGAATTACAAGCTGTAAGAATTAAGATAAACAACAAACAAAAAGAAAGTTTTTTCATTACATTAGCATTGCTAAGAAAATCAAAAATAATATATTTCAATGGTATAATTGTATTTGAAGTCAATTAATGAATATCTCCAAAAATCAACTAAAATTAATAAAGAGCCTGTCTCAAAAAAAGTTTAGACAAAAACATAACTTATTTATTGCGGAAGGTGTAAAGGTTGTTGATGAGTTTTTGAACTCATCTTTAGAGCTTTTTAAGATGTACGTTACAGAAGATTATCAATCTAATTTAACTTCAGAGAACGTACAAATTATTTCAGATTCTGATTTAAAAAAAATCAGTAATCTTAAAACACCTAATAAAGTTTTAGCCATTTTTAAAATACCAGAACAACTTAAATTTTACGATAAAGGTTTAGTGGTTGCTTTAGATGCTATTAATGATCCGGGAAATTTAGGTACAATTATTAGATTGTGTGATTGGTTTGGAGTAGGTCAGTTGATTTGTAGTAAAGATACTGTAGATTGCTATAATACAAAGGTTGTTCAGGCATCAATGGGCTCTATAATAAGAGTTTCAGTTGTCTATTTAGATTTGCAAGATTTTCTAAAAAAAACCAAATTACCTGTGTTTATTGCAGATATGGATGGTGAAAATGTGTATAAGCACAGTTTACCAAAAGAAGCAATTTTATTAATGGGTAATGAGGCAAATGGTGTTTCTAGTAAAATTAAAGAGCTTGTTGAAAATAAAATTTGTATTCCTAGATTTGGAGAACTAAAGGAAACAGAAAGTTTAAATGTTGCAACAGCAACTGCAATTTTATTAAGTGAATTTAAGAGACTGTCTTAATTTTGTTTATTCGAACGCAAAATTTAAGAAAACGCCTCGAGTTCCCATAAAATCAATTGGTGCAGTCCATTGGCTATTTGGGTCATCATCGTATTTAATTTCATTATTTATTGCAAAAACTCCACGAATTGATGGAGAAAACTTAAAGAAGTATAAATAAATATCAATACCAATACCTACTTCATACATAAAGTTATGTGTTTTCATTCGAAATTGCCCTGCAGAATTATCGTCTTGATTTTCTTCATTACTAGAAAAATTATAATCGTAAGAAACGCCTGCTAATAAATAAGGTCTAATATTTTTATATCTATCAGTACTGAATTTTAAGATTAAAGGAACATGTAAAAAAGTAGAGCTTGCTTCTCTAACACTGTCTCTTTGTTCTGTTATATGGTTAAAATAGATGTTTTTAGAGTTGGTTACGAGTCCAGGTTCAAATCTTAAATTTAAATTTTTATGAAGTCTTAAGTCAGCAATTAAGCCAACGTTAAAGCCAGACGTAGGCTCAACAGTAATATCAGCGTCTTCTACATCACTATTTCTTAAGTTTAGTTTAAAATCATTTTGATTGATACCAAGATAAAAGCCGTAATGTAATTTTCTTTTGTCAAAATTTGGTAAATTTTCTACGCGTTCTGTTTGTGAATACAGGCAAATAGAGACAAATATAAATAGGAAAGCAAAGAAAACTGTTTTTTTCATTTATTTTTTAGCAGTATAAATTGTTGCTGAACCAAAGGTTACAGGTGTGTGTTCTGTATGGTTAAACCCATTTTTCTCTAAAATATTGTTAAAAGCTTTACCGAAAGGAAAAGAATTTGCAGATTCAGACAAATAAGAGTAAGCAACTTTATCCTTTGAAAATAATTTACCTATAGTAGGTAAAACAAAGTTTGTGTAAAATTTATAGCCTTGTTTAAATGGAAATTTTGTTGGATTTGAAGTTTCAAGGATAACTAAAACTCCATTTTTCTTTAAAACTCTAGCGATTTCTTGAATTCCTTTGTCTAAATTGGCAAAATTTCTTACTCCAAAAGAAACAGTTATTGCATCAAAAGTTTCATCTTCAAAAGGCATCGCTTCAGAATCACCAACAATCATTTCTATTTTCTTAGAAAGATTAGCTTTTGTAATTTTTTGTTTGCCAACTTCTAACATTCCTGGAGAAATATCAAGGCCAATTACTGTTTCAGGGTTTAATTTTTCAGCCATCATTAAAGCTAAATCTCCAGTGCCTGTTGCAATATCTAAAATTTGTTTTGGGTTGTTTTTACCAACAATTTTTACAACTTTTTTACGCCATTTAACATCAATTCCTAAAGAAATAACTCTATTTAAACCATCGTAGTTTTTTGAAATGGTGTCGAACATTTGAGTTACTTGTTCTTTTTTACCTAATTCAGAGTCTTTATATGGTTTTATAATTTTTGACATAAATATTATCCGTTTAGAGCTACAACTTCATTAATTTGATTTGGTAACATTTCTTTCAATAAATTTTCAATTCCATTTTTTAAGGTTGCTGTAGATGATGGGCAACCACTGCAAGCTCCTTGCAAAATTACGCTTACAACTTTTGTGTTTTCATTGTAAGAATTAAAAGCAATATTCCCTCCATCTCCGGCAACTGCAGGTTTTATATATTCATCTAAGATGTCTGCAATTTGCGCAGAAATACCTTCTAATTTAATTTCTTTTATTGGAGTTTTATTCTCTTGAGTATTGTTAGTAGAAGGTAATTCTTTGATGATTGTTTTACCAGCCATTAAATATTCTCTAATAAAACTTCTTACTTCACTAAAAACATCATTCCATTCAACCATTTCATATTTGGTTATCGAAATGTAGTTGTCTGATATAAATATTTCTTTTACAAAAGAAAAATTAAAAATAGCTTGTGCTAGAGGAGATGATTTACTTGCTTCATCTATGTTTTTATATTCAACATCAACCTCAGTAAGCTTTTTATTAGTGCCAAATTTCATTACTGCAGGATTTGGTGTTACCTCTGCATAAACTTCTATAGGTTCTTTTTTGTTTGATGAATTTTCTTCTTTAACAATTTCGCTATTGTTTTTTATAAAATTCTCTAACTGCTCTCTAACTTCTTCTTGAACATCAATCCATTCTACGATATCAAATCTTTGAATTGCTATGAAGTTAGCGGTAATAAATACCTTTTTTACAAAAGGTAAATAAAATAACTGTTGAGCTAATGGAGAGTTCTTAGCTTCATCTATATTAGCGAATTCATAACTACCTCCGTTAATTAAAATTTTATTACTATTAAACTTTAATATACTCTTATTTGTAGTTTCTTGAATAGAAATTTTTATCTCTTGCATATTCTAAATTCTAAGGTGCAAAATTACGTTAAAAAAATGTATTAGAACACAAAAAAGACCTTGTATGTTTTTTGCGTACAAGGTCTTAAATAATGGATGTTTATTTTACAGATTTATGGTTAAAGTACTTGTAAATACTTTGTTATTTATTGATAGTTCAGCAGCATTTACGTTATAGCCAGAATAAAAATTATATGGGGCTGTTCTGTTATTGTCTGCAAAAGAAAAGTCTATTTTAAAGTTACCAAAATTATATCCACCTCCTAAAGAGTATCCTTCTAAATTATCAGAATCTAAGGCTTGTTTATCTGGATTTTGCTCAAAAATATAACCACCTCTTAAACTTAATCTGTTAAAACGCCATTCTGTACCTACATTAAAATTATGTGTGTTTCTATAATTATCTTGTAAAGATTGATTTTCTTGAGAGAAATCTCCATCAGAAAATCTAATATTATTAAAATATTTATTTGAATAATCTAAACTTAATAGGCCAAATTTTCCGAAGATTAATGCAGCACTAGCAGTTAACTTACTTGGTGTTTTTAGACTGTAAGCGTA
This sequence comes from Polaribacter sp., assembly GCA_042091415.1. GTDB lineage: Bacteria > Bacteroidota > Bacteroidia > Flavobacteriales > Flavobacteriaceae > Polaribacter. Next base: position 30,635 of record JBELHK010000016.1, read on the forward strand.
AATTTGATACGGAAAGTTATCTATTGTGTTGTCATATATTTCGTTACTATTACTAACCATAATTTCTGTATCTCCATTATATCCATCATTATTTAATATGTTGTTTTCATCTAAAATTTCATTATACCAAGTTGGTGTTTGATATGATAATCCAAATCTAAAATTAGGATGTAATTTATAGATAAAACCCAAATTTGCAGAAAAACCACTTCCAGTAATAAAGCTTTCTTGGTATAGAAAAGCATCTAATAAATTACCATCACTATCACTATTAAATTCACTTAAAGTAGATCGTTGGCTAAAGTTTAAAGAATAAAAATTTAGTCCAAGACCAACATGAAGTTTTCTTTGATGTACAGCTGAAAAACCGATGTTAATTTCGCTTAAATCTCCCTTATAACTATTTACAAAGCTTTGTTCGTCTGCTATATCATATACTAATTTAGGGTCGTTTTCGTCAAGAGGGAATTCTGTAAAAGTTGCCACTCCACTATTTCCTCTTGCAGAAAAATTATCATTAAAATCTTTTGTAATTCTATAATTAAATCCGATAGCAAATTTGTTCCATTCACCTGAATTCGATGGTGTATCAAAAGTTAAAACTGCTCCTGCTTGAGGAATATTTATATATTCGTTTTCAGAATTTATTGAATTTCCGTAGTAAGTTGTATTTATGTTTGTACTTCTTGAGTTAAATGTTCCAGAAAAAGCACTACTCTTAAATACAGATAATCCAGCAGGATTAATATTTATTGCTGATATATCGCCTCCAAGAGCTCCGAAAGCACCTCCCATTGCGGTGAATCTTGCTGTTCCGTTGTTATCATTTTGAGAAAATAGTAAGCCTAAATCTTCGTAACCTAATGATTGTGCGAAAGACATAGATGATACTGCGAACATTATCGCTATTGTAATATTTTTTTTCATTTTAATTAAATTTTAAAATTTAACGAATGTTAATTTCTTCTTCTAGAACTACTTGAACTTCTAGAGCTACGAGTACCAGTTGATCTAGATGATGAACTTCTAGAAGGATTATAACTTCTTGAAGAGCTTCTAGATGACGATTTGTTATAATTTCTATTTGAAGAATTTCTACTATTTGTAGATGAAGAATTTTTTCTTCGTGAACTATTATTGCCAATATTCGAACTTCGTCTACTTGTATTTGAATTTTTGTTTATAGAAGATGAACGCCTTGAATAAGTTGAGCCTCTTCTTGTTATAGAGTTGTTTAATGAGTTATAATTTCTGCTTGTTACGCCATATCTTGAACTAGAGTAAGATCTTCTACCTGTAACAGCATTAGATGTTCTTCTTCCGTAACTAATTCTGTTATTGTAGTATGCATTGTTCCATCCTCGGTAATTCCAATAAGGATTATAGCCCCAGTATCCATTTCTCCAATATGGGTAATTCCAATAAGGATTATATCCCCAATTATAAACCCACGGATTGTAAAAACCCCATGCATAAGTATTTCCAACCCAAAAAGGATCATTTACTAAGTTGATGTTCACAACTACATCATTTTCTTCATATCCCCAAGGACTATTTTCATGATAAATTTCATCTTCATTGAAATTATTTTCAGAATTATAGGAATCTATATCTAAAAAGATTTCTTCATCTTCAACTGAGCTTAGTCTGTCTAATTCTTTTGTAAAGTGATTTTTTTCGTAATTATTAACAGCTTTTTGCTCTACAATAACTACTTGTTTTTGTTCTTCTTTTTTTTCTTCATTAAAACCATCATCATATATTCCATCATTATTTGAAACAGATTGATAACTACCACAAGAAATTAAAAGAAGATTAGTAACAAAGAATGCTACAAGGTTAAATGTCTTTGAGTTTTTGTATTGTAATTTCATAATGATTATAATTTAAATGGTACTTATTCAAATAATCTTGCAATCAAAACACTAAATTATACTAATTTTGTACCGTTTTTAGAAAACATGAAATACTTTAACAAGAATTTCACCTAAAGTTAAACAATATTTGTGCCAAATATAAATTTATGAGCAAGAAGTTAACAAAAAGAGCAGAAGATTATTCTAAATGGTATAATGAATTAGTAGTTAAGGCTGATTTAGCTGAGAATTCTGCAGTAAGAGGATGTATGGTTATAAAACCATATGGTTTTGCTATTTGGGAAAAAATGCAAGCTGAATTAGATAGAATGTTTAA
>JBELHK010000017.1:0-12937 GCA_042091415.1 Polaribacter sp.
CAATATTTATGAGCCCTTTACCTGATTCTAATTTTTTTATTTCGGTCTCTAATTTATATTTACTACTTGGTGTGCTAACAAAATTACTTATTGCTTTATAATCTTTATTTTGGTCACAAAAAACCCATCTAAAATTTTAGATGGGTTTTTTAATTTTGTTTTAAAGATTCAATTCTTTACTATTTCTTTCGAAAACCGAAATCAAACCTTTTCCAAGAGTTAATATAAATATTGCTTTATAGCCATTCTGTGTTCAGGTAAACTCTTATCGTATTTTTTGATGAGTTCTTCAATAATCAAAGGAGGGTTAACACCAATATCTTCAACATTTGAGTATTTTGTTACATACAAATTATAGTCTGTATCCTCCTTTTCAAAAATTAAAAAATGAGTATCATTTAATATAGAAAAGGAAATCTCATTATTGTTGAATGTGTTTGATTGATCTTTTAAAAATGGAGAAAATTCGTAATATCTTAGAACATTTTCCATAGAATTATACGAGTTCAGCAGATAAACCTAGTTGAAGTAACTTAGAACATCTTGGCTCTAAATCTTTATATTCACCTGACTTTACGGTACATTTTCCTTTATAATGAACCAAAATTGTACATTGTTCGGCTTGTTCTAAAGTATGATCACAAACTTTTATTAAAGAATCGATAACAAAATCAAAAGTATTTACTTCATCGTTATGTAAAACAATTTCATGTTGATACGTTTCTTGTTCTAGAATACCTAAATCTTCTTGAATCTTTTCTTTTGTGTTCATACTGCAAAAATAAAGAATATTTCTTATTCTTTTTCATATTTTAAAGCAACCCAATTATTTCTTTTAATTTTTGAAATGAAATTTAGGTTCTGTTTTTTTGCTTCTGAATCTATTTTAGGGATATCTTCTTCGTAAAAACCACTTAATAATAAAGTACCTTTTTCAGAAAGACAATTAGAATATATATTGATATCACTAAGTAAAATATTTCTGTTTATGTTGGCAATGATGAGGTCGAACTTTTTGTTTTTTAAAAGAGTAGAATCTCCTTCAAATACTCTAATATATTCACAGTTATTTCTTTCAATATTTTCTATTGAATTAACATAACACCAATTATCAATATCTATTGCTTCTACAGATTTTGATCCTTTCATTTCAGCAAAAATTGCTAAAATTCCGGTTCCACAACCCATATCTAATACTTTTTTCTCCTCTAAGTCTAAGTTTGATAAGTGTTGAATCATCATATAAGTAGTTTCATGATGTCCCGTTCCAAAACTCATTTTAGGTTCAATAACAATATCGTATTGTAAATTCGGATTTTCGTGAAAAGGAGCTCTAATACTCACTAAGTCATCAACAATAATAGGATCAAAGTTTTTTTCCCATTCAGCGTTCCAGTTTGTTTGCTCAATTTCTTTATGAGAATATTCTATTTTAAAATCATTATTTTGTAGTATAAAAATATCATCTAAAATATTTTTATGCCAAACTTCTTTTTGGATGTAGGCAATTAATCCCTCATCATTTTCAACAAAACTTTCAAAATCTAGATTACCAAGTTCGGCAATTAAAATTTCTGTAGTTGGTTCTTTGGGACTTATTTTAAATTGATATTCTATATAAATTTTATCCATAATGATGATGTTTTTGATAATTACCTGTTAGTTTAAAATTTAAATTACTTTAATATTATCAAGTTACATTTTTAAAATAAAAACAAGAAATATCTTTTAGATAGATTTAATAATTGCCGAAAAATCTGTTGCTTTTAAAGAAGCACCACCAATTAAACCGCCATCTACGTCTTCTTTAGAGAAAATTTCTTTTGCATTTGCAGGTTTTACACTTCCTCCGTATAAAATTGAAATATTTTCAGAAACTTCTTTGCCATATTTGTTTTCAAGTACATTTCTAACAAAAGCATGCATTTCTTGCGCTTGTTCTGGGCTTGCAGTTTCTCCAGTTCCGATTGCCCAAACAGGTTCGTAAGCCAAAATAATATTTTTAAAATCGTTCGCTTTTAAGTGGAAAAGCGCATTTTTTAATTGACTTTCAACTTCCGGTAAATGCTTGTCTTGCTTTCTTTCTTCTAACTGTTCGCCAAAACAAAAAATAGCTTCCATATCATTTTCTAATACCGCATCTAATTTTTTTGCTAATAATTCATCGGTTTCATTAAAATAAGCTCTTCTTTCAGAATGGCCAATAATTACCGTTTTTATATTTAGACCCTTTAGCATATCTGCAGAAACTTCTCCTGTAAAGGCTCCACTTTTTGCTTGGTGCATGTTTTGCGCAGCAACTTCAATATTTGTGTTTTTTGTTGCTTTTATTGATGTAGATAAATTTACAAAAGAAGGAGAAACGATAACTCTTTTATTTTCAAAAGATTCTTCAGATATTTCTTTATTGATTGCATCTATTAGCTGAATAGATTCATTTTCATTATTGTTCATTTTCCAGTTTCCAGCTACTATTTTTTGTCTCATAATTCTGTATTTATTAAATGTCTGTAAAACTAATAAATAGATAATAAACTTTCTTGTTTATCTAAAAATGTTACTAAAACGATTTATTTGGCATTTTTTAGAGCGTATTAAGTTCCTTAAATAGAATCAGTTCGTTTTTTTTATTGATATTAAATCTCTTTTAGGGAAAAATAAGTTTTTCTGATTAATAATCAACCTTAAAAAACAGGGTTTATAAAGGCTTTATTTTTATCATTTTAAAAGTTTTTACCTGAAAGTCATTTTATTTTAAATTACTTGAAAATTTAGGAAATAAATAAATTTCAATTTGAGTATTTTTGTGAAACTATTTTTTATTTATGAAAACAGCTGAACTTATATCTCAAATTCGAAAAAAAAAATCTTTTTTATGCATCGGTTTAGATGTTGATTTAAATAAAATTCCTGAATTTCTTTTAGAAAAAGAAGATCCTATTTTTGAGTTTAATAAGGCAATTATAGATGCTACGCATCATTTATGTGTAGCTTATAAACCAAATACAGCCTTTTATGAGGCTTATGGTATAAAAGGATGGGAATCTCTTGCAAAAACCATAAAATATCTAAACGAAAATTATCCGGAAATTTTTACAATTGCTGATGCAAAAAGAGGAGATATTGGAAATACTTCTACGATGTATGCCAAAGCTTTTTTTGAAGACTTGGCATTCGATTCTGTTACTGTTGCACCTTATATGGGAAAAGATTCTGTAGAACCTTTTTTAGCTTTTGATAATAAACACACAATACTTTTGGCATTAACTTCTAATAAAGGAGCTTTCGACTTTCAAACTAAAAATACAGACAATCAAGAATTATATAAAGATGTTTTAGAGGTTTCGAAAACTTGGAATAATTCTGAAAATTTAATGTATGTAGTTGGTGCAACCAAAGCTGAGTATTTTAAAGAGATAAGAAAAATTATACCAAATTCTTTCTTATTAGTTCCTGGAGTTGGCGCGCAAGGTGGAAATTTAAGTGATGTTTGTAAATATGGTTTGTCTGATAATATCGGGTTGTTAATTAATTCTTCTAGAGGCATTATTTATGCTTCTAAAAATAAAGATTTTGCAAATGCCGCTGCTTTAAAAGCAAAGGAATTACAATTAGAAATGGCAAATATTCTGGAATAGAATATGAAATTTAAGGATCAGCTAAACAATACTATTGAATTACAAGCTACACCCAAAAGAATAATTTGTTTAGTTCCTAGCATTACAGAATTATTAGTTGATTTAGGCTTACGCGATTGTATTGTAGGAATAACAAAATTTTGTGTGCATCCTGCTAATCTAAGAAAAGAAAAAAAAATTGTTGGAGGAACAAAAAATATAAATCTTGATAAGATTAAAAGCTTAAATCCAGATTTTATAATTTGTAATAAAGAAGAAAATACCAAAACAATTGTTAGCCAATGCAAATCAATAACTGCAACTTATGTTTCTAATATTTTTACTATTAAAGATACGCTTGATTTAATTAAAGATTTTGGTATCATATTTTTTTGCACTGAAAAAGCAACAGATGTTTCTCAAAGAATTGAGAATGCCCATTTAGGGTTTTTAAAATTTATGAGAAATAAACAAAGTAAGAATGTTGCTTATTTTATTTGGAAAAATCCATGGATGGTTGCTGCTAATCATACATTTATTCATCATCTTTTAGAATTAAATAATTTTAAAAATATCTATGGCACCAAAAATAGATATCCTGAAATTGACATTGAAAACTTAAAAGATTTCAATGATTTAGAATATATATTCCTCTCATCTGAGCCATATCCTTTTAATGATAAACATATAAAAGAGTTAAAATCAAAAACAACTGGTACTAAAGTTATCTTGGTTAATGGTGAGTACTTTTCTTGGTATGGAAGTAGGCTTCTAAAAGCTTTTGATTACTTTAAATTGTTACAAAACACAATTAATAAAGAGTAACTTCCTTGTTTAGATAACGAATTTGGTCTAATTTTTTTAAAAGTTTCATAGCTTTAAAGGCTGCTAAGTCGCTTTTTGCCTCATCTTCGAACCTATAGTCGTTAGATTTTTCAACTAATTTTATATACCTCTCATTAAGATGTTTTTTGTAGTTATCTAATTTATCTAGGGTATACATAAAGTTTTTATGAAAAGATTCCACTATAAATATAGCAAAAAATATTTATAAAAATATGTAAGTATATAAATTAGTGTTCTCTTTATCAGTTAAATAGTTTTTTAATTTTTGTCTTGAAGAGAGAAAACTTCTTTTAATAAATTTGTGTCTCTTAAACCTACCTTGTTTCGAATGTCTTTTTCCTCAATAGAAATCATTGTAAACACTCCATTTAGAGCTTCATTTGTAACATATTTTGTAAGGTTAGGATCAACCTTTTTTACAAACGGAAGTTTATTGTATTTTAAGATGATGGTCTCCCAAACTTTATCTGCACCAACTTTTGTAAATGAACTTTCAATTACAGGACTAAAACTTTTGTAAAGGTTGTCTGAAGTTTTCTCTTTTAAGTAAGTAGTTGCCGCATTTTCACTGCTTAGTAAAATGTTTTTTGCATCATCGAATGTAATGTCTTTAACAGCATCAACAAAAATAGGTGTTGCGGTTTTTACAGCATCTTCAGCGGCTCTGTTTAAAACTTTTATGCCTTCATCTGCTAAATTACCTAAGCCAATTCTTCGAAGCCCTTTTTCGACAGATTTTAATTCTTTAGGGAAAACTATTTTCACTAAATCGTTTTTATAAAAGCCATCTTTTGCAGTTAGTTTAGAAACCTGATTTTTAATTCCATGATCTAAAGCCTCTTTTAAGCCTTTTCCTATCTCTTCTTGACTAATTTTAGAGGATTTTAAAAGAGAATTTATGATGTCTTGCGCTTCTATATTTGAAGAAAAACATATTAAAATTGTGAATACTAAAACTTTTTTTATCATAACTATTTATGTTGATTTATTTTGAATTTTATCTAAAACTATCCGTTTTTTTATCATAACCATAAGGGCAGTGTTTGCATCCGCTTTTGCAACAATAACCTCTTTTAAGATGATATTTCTCTGTAAAAACCTTGTAGCCTTGTTCATTTACATAATAATCATCTTCCTCTAATTTATTATAAAACATTTTTTAAGATAAATTTAAATTCTTGTCTTTTACAGACTTAATTCTTAATGTGTAATAATCTAAGAACCAATTTTGATATAAACGCCAAGGCATTTTATTTCCTTGTTTCGGAAACTCGTTTTTTGCTCTATGTATATAACCAGAATTTAAGTTTAATAAAGGGATCTTTTTTATATTCTTATCAGAAACTGTGGGGACAAATTTATTGAATCCTTTGTTATCCATATAATTTAAAAGACGAGCTGCATATTCACTAGTTAAATCGCTTTTTAATGTCCAAGAAGCATTTGTGTATCCTGCAAAAAATATTGCATTTGGTAGATTTGATAACATAAGACCTCTGTAAGTTAGACTTTTTGATAAATCAAAATCTTTATTGTCAATGGTAACTTTTGATCCTCCAAAAGCTAGTAATTTTAGACCTGTAGCCGATATAATAATATCTGTTTCTATTTCTTTCCCAGACTTTAATTTTATTCCATTTTCTGTAAATTTATCAATATGATCTGTAACTACTTTAGCTTTACCGTTTTTTAAAGATTCGAATAAATCTCCGTCTGGAGCTACGCAGAAACGTTGATCCCAAGGTTTATAGTTTGGTTTAAAATGAGGTTCTGCGGAGAATTCTCCTAACTGCTTTTGAGCCCCTTTTACGAGAAGCTTTTTCATTAGGTTTGGAAAAGCTTTACATAACGAAAAAAATATAATTTGTATTACAATATTTTTAAAACGAATGGTTTTGTGCGCAATATTTTTGGGTAAAACTTTCTTTAAAAATAAAGCGATCTTATCTTTATTTGGGAAAGCGCCAACATATGTTGGCGAACGCTGAATCATCGTTATTTCTTCAGTTGTCTTTGCCATTTTAGGCACTAAAGTTATTGCAGTTGCTCCGCTACCAATAACAGCAACCTTTTTATTAGCATATTCTAAATTTGAAGGCCATTTTTGAGGATGAATGAAGGTTCCTTTAAAATCTTTTAGTCCTTCGAACTCTGGAGTAAAACCATGTGTATAGTTGTAATAGCCTGTGCAGAAAAAAATATATTTACTAGTGTAGGTTTGTGTTTTGTTATCACTTGTAGTTGATATTTCCCAAACAGATTTTGTTGAATTAAAATTAGCGTTAGCAACTTTGGAGTTATAACTAATTTTATCATTTATTTTGTATTGATTCGCAGCTTCTTTTAAATAACTTAAAATACTTGGTGCATCTGCGAATGATTTAGGGTTGTCCCAGGTTTTAAAAGAATAACCAAATGTATACATATCAGAATCTGATCGAATACCAGGGTATTTAAATAAACTCCAAGTTCCTCCAATTTCTTTTCTTGCTTCAAGAATTTTATACGACTTATTTGGGCTTTTTCTTTCTAAATGACAAGCAGCTCCAATACCAGATAAACCAGCTCCAATAATAATTATATCGTAATCCATTAATAGTTAGTTTTTATTCGAATTAATCTCTCTTATTCTCATAGACATTCCATCGATTATTGAAAAAAGCTTTTTGTTTGATATGATTGTATCTTGTCTGAATTTTATTCCACCATCTAAACCGACTAAAATAACTTCGAATGTTTTAGATTGATTTTTATCTTCTATAAAATTATCGTTTTTAGGGATCCAATTTTCATTGAAATTTTTTGAATATTCATCCTCAGTAACTTTGTAAATAATGAGCTTTCTTTCTTTTAGTTCATCGTTTTGATGAGCAAGAATATCTAGTTGATTTTTTAGAATTTCTGATTTTTTATTATCAACTTTTAAAATTAAAATTCTATTATTCCATAGATGTTGTTCTAAATCTTGTCCAAATAAATTCAATGATAAAAAAAATATAAATAGATATATTATTCTCATATTAATCTAATACTGAAAATTCAATAGAAGAATCAGAAAATACAGAATGAGTTTGAGTCTTAAAATCCTTTTCATCTGCTTTGTAAATGTTATCTACATAAGTTTGCGGATTTAAGTCTATTAATGGAAACCACGTGCTTTGAATTTGTACTTGAAGTTTATGTCCTTTCTTAAAAGTGTGAAAAACATCTTGTAATTTTATATTTACTGCTGTTTTTTTGTTTGGTGTAAAAGGTTCTGGTTTTTCAAAACTATTTCTAAATCTTCCTCTTAGTACTTCACTTCTAACCATTAAATGATAGTTACTCATTTTTAAGTGATCTTGCATTTCATCGTTAGTTTCTTTTGTATCTGAAGGATGAACATCTATTACTTTTACAATCCAATCTGCAGCAGAACCTGTTGTGGCAACTTTTAATTTTGCTAAAATATCTCCTGCTAAAGTATAATCTTCAGTAAGAACATCGGTTTCAAACACTAAAACATCAGGTCTTCTTGCAGCAAAACGCTGGTCATCAGTCATATATTTTCTTGGAGTAAATACTGTTTTTATATCTTCTGAATAAGGAACAGGTTTTTTAATATCACTTACAAATGAGAAAGCATTACTAGCATCTTCTTTTTTTGTTAGCTTTTCATTTTCTGATAAAAACCAGCTCTCTTTCTTACTATTTTTAGGAGGCCAAGAGTTGTAAGATTTCCACCCTTTTTTACCAGAATCGTACACGTATGCTTCTGGTAATCCTGAGTTTTTATCACCTTTGCCTTTTAAGAAATGATTAAAGAATTTAGTTTCAACTTCTGTTTGAAATTTCAATGAAATCGAATCCCCAAAATAATAATTTCCTACGGCGTTTCTAACTCCTGAACTTGCCCAACGACCGTGATCCCATGGGCCAAAAACAAGCGTATTGTAATTGTCTTTACCGTGCTTTTCAATTCCTTTATAAGTTTCTAAAGGGCCATATAAATCTTCTGCATCAAACCAACCGCCTACAATCATTGTTGCAACTGAACTAGGGACTCTGTTCATGTGCTGAATAATTCCTTTACTTTTCCATACAGAATCATAATTTGGGTGTTCTGTGATTTCTTTCCAGAAAAAGTCATCTCCATTTTCATATTTAAAAAAACTATTTAAATTTTTTAAAGGTCCTTTGTCTAAGAAAAATTGATATTGATCTTGTGAATTCACTTTTGGAAAAGTATACCAAGAAGAATCAATTGGAGTGTTTTTATAAGTTCCGAAAAGAGAAATTGCTCTAAAATAACTCAATAGAAAAGCGCCATTATGATGAAAATCATCGAAGAAAAAATCTCCAATACATGCTTGAGGAGAGGCTGCTTTAAGAGCAGGATGGGCATCTATGGTTGAAACTGTAGCATAATGACCAGGATAAGAAATTCCCCAAGTTCCGACGTTTCCGTTATTATTATCAACATTATTTACCAACCAGTCTATAGTGTCATATGTATCTGAAACTTCATCAGATTGATTAGGTTTTTTATTAGGGATGTAAGCACGCATATTATCATATACTCCTTCGCTCATCCATCTTCCACGAACATCTTGGTAAACGATAATATTACCCTCTTTCATTAACGTTGAATTTGGTCCAATTTTAGTTCTCATTCCTTTTTTGTAAGGTTTTGAACTGTAGGGAGTTCTCTGTAATAATATTGGGTGCTTTTTAGTTTTATCTTTGGGTGAATATATTGTTGTATGGAGTTTAATACCGTCTCTCATTTCAATATCTACCTCTTGTTTCGTGTAATTATTTTCTACAAATGATTCTTTGTTTTCATCTTTATTTTTACATGAAATAATTGCAAGAAAAAGGAATGTTAATAGTTTGAAGCTTTTTTTCATTTATTTTTATTTGATAACAGTAAAAATAATGATTCTTAATTAATTTTGTGTTGAAATTCATCAAAGGTTTCTAGTGTAAAAACTTATGCTTTTTGCTCAATAAGATTTACATTTTATGAATAATATATTTTGAAGTTTTATCATTTTACCTTAAACGGTATTTAATTTATAAAAAAACCTATTTCCTCATCTTAAAAAGATGTATTTTTGCAGTCTATGCAAACATCGGTAAAACATCAATTAACAGACTGGTTGCCAACTACTAAACGTGAGGTTAAAATTCGTGGTTGGGAAGAACTAGACGTTATACTTTTTAGTGGAGATGCTTATGTAGACCATCCTTCATTTGGGCCTGCAGTAATTGGGCGTATTTTAGAAAGTTATGGTTTAAAAGTAGCAATAGTGCCTCAACCTAGTGTAAATGATAATTTACAAGATTTTACAAAATTAGGAAGACCTAGATTATTTTTTGCCGCTACTGGTGGATGTATGGATCCTATGGTTTCGAACTACACTGCAAGTAAAAAGCGCAGAGACAAAGATGCATATACACCTAACGGAGAAAAAGGATTTAGGCCTGATTATGCAACTTCGGTGTATTCTAAAATTTTAAAGGAAAAATTTCCAGATGTACCAATTTTAATAGGAGGTATTGAAGCTTCTTTAAGGCGCGTTACTCATTACGATTTTTGGTCTGATAAACTTTTACCGACAATTTTAGAAACATCAGGCGCTGATATGTTGGTGTATGGTATGGGAGAACAACCTTTGCGTGAAATAGTTGAATTGTTGCAAAAAGGAGTTCCTTTTTCAAGTTTAAAAAATATAAAGCAAACGGCTGTTTTGGTTCAGCCTAATAAAGATAAAATACCTGTTATAAAGCAGTGGCAAGACGTTGAAATAAATTCGCATGAAGCTTGTTTGAAGGATAAAAAAACATTCGCTTCAAACTTTAAAGTTATAGAGCAAGAATCTAACAAATTAAAAGCTAGACGAATTTTTCAGAAAGTTGGTGATAAGTTATTGATGATAAATCCTCCTTACCCAACAATGACAGAATCAGAAATTGATGGGTCTTTTGATTTGCCTTATACTCGTTTACCTCATCCTAAATATGATAAACGAGGGCCAATTCCTGCTTTTGAAATGATTAAGTTTTCTATTAATATTCATAGAGGCTGTTTTGGTGGTTGTAGTTTTTGTACAATTTCTGCTCATCAAGGAAAATTTATTGCAAGTAGGAGTAAAGAATCTATTTTAAAAGAAGTTGATAAGGTTGCAAATATGCCAGACTTTAAAGGACATTTATCTGATATTGGCGGGCCTTCTGCAAATATGTATCAAATGAAAGGTAAAGTACAAGCAATTTGCGACAAATGTGTAGCGCCATCTTGTATATCACCAGTAATATGTTCTAATTTAGATACTTCTCATAAGCCTTTAACAGAATTATATCAGGCTGTAGACAAGCATCCAAAAATTAAAAAATCTTTTATAGGAAGTGGAATTAGGCACGATATGTTAGTGCCAGAATTTAATAAAAACGCTGATCCAAAAGAGTTAGATGCATATACAGAAGAGGTAATGTCTAAACACGTTTCTGGTCGATTGAAAGTAGCACCAGAACATACTTCAGATCCTGTTTTAAAGTTAATGCGAAAGCCATCTTTTACTTATTTTCACAAGTTTAAGGAACGTTTTGATAAGATTAATTTAAAACGAAATTTGAACTTACAATTAATACCTTATTTTATATCAAGTCATCCTGCAAGTGAATTAGAGGACATGGCAAATTTAGCTGCTGAAACAAAAGATATGGGCTTTCAGTTAGAACAAGTTCAAGGTTTTACACCAACACCGATGACTGTTGCCACAGTAATTTATTATTCAGGATATCATCCTTATACTTTAAAGGAAGTTAAGACAGCTAAAACAAGGGAAGAAAAACTAGATCAGCATAAGTTTTTCTTTTGGTATAAGAAAGAAAATCGAAAATGGATAAAAGATAAACTTGATAAAGTTGGTCGAACAGATTTATTAAATAGACTTTTACCTAATGATGATAAGTGGCGTAAAAAGAAGAAATTAAAATCTGTAAAACATACTTTTGACGATGCTATTCCTTTTAACAAAAGAAAAAATAAAGTAAAAAGAAAATCAAATAAAAGGAGATAATTATATGTTTACTTCTTAATAATTATAATTTTTTTGATTGATGAGTTTTTTTTAAAAAATTAAAAGGAGGTATTTATTATTTTCGAACAACGTAAGTTTTATTGGTGATTTTCCAGTCAGATTTTATTTTATTCAAAGACAATATATCAATATACGTAACAGTATCTACTTTCATACTTATTTTGGCGCTTGCAATTTTTTCATCTACTATATCTATATTTAGTATTTTTAGAGCACAATTATTTAGTTCTTTTTTGGACATTTTTTTTCTATTTCCCCACTTAACAACCAGTTCTTTAAAATATCTATTTTTGAAACCAATAATTTTTTCATCTTCAATTACAGGTACTTTCATGGTTCCTTGTTCGGTGTCAAAAGCCAAATTCAACTTCTTTATATCTCTATAAATATATCCGTCGAAATAATTTGTAATTGTAGTTGTTATTTTATTTAAATTTTCATTTTGACTTTGAACGGAAATGAAACTCAAAATTGCTAAAAGTGTAAATATTTTTTTCATATTGTGCTTTTAAAGTTGTTAATTATTTTTGTTTGAACCAAATCTAAATTCTAATTTTTAAAACTATATTTTGATTGTAAACAAAAAACCATCTGATATTCAGATGGTTTTTAAATGATTTTATAAAAATATTATTCTGCGTCTTGCTCAAGTAAATCAAAAAACTGATTTAATTTAGGCATAATAATAATTTTTGTTCTTCTGTTCTTAGCTTTATTTTCAGCACTATCATTTGGCGCTAAAGGTACATATTGGCTTCTACCTGCAGCGATTAATCTTCCTGGTTTAACACCGTATTTATATTGTAATATTCTTGTGATAGAAGTTGCTCTTAAAGCAGATAAATCCCAGTTATCTTGAATAATTGTTCTTTTAATAGGTGTAGAATCAGTATGGCCTTCAATCATAACCTCCATTTCAGGTTGGTTATTAATAACTTTAGCAATTTTTTCTAAAACAGTATAAGCTTTATCCGTTACATTATAACTACCGCTTTTGAATAATAATTTATCAGAAATAGAGATAAAAACAACAGTTTTTTCAACATTAACTTCAATATCTTGATCTTGAATACCATCTGTTAAGTTTTTCGTTAAATGGTATTTGATAGCTAAGTTTAAAGAATCTTTTTGAGTCATTGCTTTTCTAACACCATTTATGTATTTATCTTTTTCACTTAATTGAGAAATTACATTTTTTATATTATTTGATGAAGATTGCGTTAATACAGTTAAGTTTTCAACTTGTTTTAAAGCAGTTTTTTTATCGTCTTGTAAAGACTTAACTTGCTCATTTAAAGAAAATAATTGCGTATCTTGTTTTTCTTTTTCTATCAAACATTTCTGTAAAGTAGTTTCTACTTTAACAAGTTCATCCTTTGTTGCTGAATG
>JBELHK010000017.1:13037-31825 GCA_042091415.1 Polaribacter sp.
CCTTGGCTCATAAAAGTGGTAAACCCTATCAAAGCTGAGGTTAATGGAGCTTACAAGACGATTAATTTATCGAATAAGTCTATGGCAACTTCAGGAAATTACAGGAAGTTTAAAATAGATAGTACAGGTAAAAAATATGTACATACTATAAATCCGTTAACAGGTCTTGCAACCGAAAGTAACTTATTAAGTGCTTCTGTAATATCAAATTTAGATTGTGCAGATGTAGATGCTTATGCTACAGCTTTTATGGCAATGGGTTTAGAAAAAACAAAACAAATTTTGAAAAATAAGCCTAATTTAAAAGTTATTCTTATTTATTTTGATGAGGAAGGAAACATCAATGAATACTCAACATATAAAAGTGAATAGTGTTTTTGAATTTGTGTTTAATCAGTTATTTATAGCAAACAGGAAGAATTTCTCCTTTCATTAGTGAGAATTTTTCAATTGATTTTGCATCAATTTTTTGTGTGTAGTCAATTTCATCAACCTTAAAACCGACAGAACGTAATTTATCAAAATAATCTTTTCCATAAACTCGAACATGATCATATTGTCCGAATATTTTAGTGCGCTCTTTTTTATCAGTAATGGAGTTATCTTCAAAAGTTTTTTCTCTTGATAAATCTTGTGGAATTTGAAAAATACCAAATCCTCCTTTTTTTAAAACTCTATACAATTCTTGCATTGCTTTTTTATCATCAGAAATATGTTCTAATACATGATTACAAAACACTACATCATATGTGTTATCATTAAAAGGTAAATCACATATATCTGCTTTTACATCTGCAATTGGCGACTCTAAGTCTGACGTTGTATACTCTATATTTTGTTGATTTCTAAAGATTTTTAAAAAGCATTGCTCTGGTGCAATATGTAAAACTTTTAATTTTCTTTCTGATGAAAAAAAAGTAGTTTCATTTTTTAAAAAAAGCCACATTAATCTGTGTCTTTCTAAAGATAATGTTGATGGAGATAATGCATTTTTTCTCTGATTTTGATATCCGTAAGGTAAAAACCTACGAAATGATTTTCCATCAATAGGGTCTGTAAACTTATCACCTTTTAAAAAAACAGTTATAACTGGTCTTACAAGATAACTTACTTTAATTAACCAAGGTCTTGGTATGTTATTTAATATCGTTTTAAAAAAAGACATGTATTATAAAACCAGAGGTTGTTTTCTAAACTCGTCTTCTTCATTGGTTTCTATACCTAATGCTTTGTTGATATATTTAAAAGTAGATAATAATTCAGGTTTGCCATCTACAATAGCGACATCGTGTTCAAAGTGAGCAGATGGTTTATTGTCTAATGTGGTAATTGTCCAACCATCTGAATGTTGTTTTATTTTATGAGTTCCTAAATTTGTCATAGGCTCAATAGCAACAACCATACCTTCTATAAATTTTTTCCCTCTTCCTCGTCTTCCGTAGTTTGGCATTTCTGGATCCTCATGCATTTTTCTACCTAAACCATGACCAACTAATTCTCTTACAACTCCATAGCCATGTTTTTCGCTGAAGTTTTGAATTGCGAACCCAACGTCTCCAACTCTATTGCCAACTTTAAATTCGCGTATGCCTACGTATAAACTTTCTTTCGTTATTTCTAAAAGTTTTTTTGTGTCTTCATTAATTTCTCCAACAGCAAAAGTATAAGCGTGGTCTCCATAAAAGTCGTTTTTTATAGCGCCACAATCGATAGAAATGATATCTCCTTCTTTTAAAGGTTCTTTATTAGGGATCCCATGAACAACTTGTGAATTAGGACTCATACAAAGTGTGTTTGGAAAATCATAGAGACCTAAAAAGCCAGGAATAGCTCCTTGTTCTCTAATAAAATCTTCAGCTAGTTTGTCGAGGAATAATGTTGAAACTCCGGGCTTTACTTCTTTTGCAAGCATTCCTAAAGTTTTAGAAACAACCAATGCACTTTCGCGCATGATTTCTATTTCTTCTTTACTTTTTGGTTTAATCATTACTTAAAATTGGATCGCAAAGTTACTATATTTATTAGAAAATAAATGAGGCTTTTACAGACAAGATTTTCTATTTGGTTTTATCGTAAGAATGTTTGTAAGGCTGACCGGTAACAATCTTAATGATATCTTTCTCAATTGTTTCTCTTGGGTATTCTACAAACCTACCAACTTCTTTTCCTCCTTTATAAAAAATAAATGTAGGCACTCTAATAATATGTAATCCTTCTTGTAAATTGTCTGGAGTTGTTTTTGATCTATCTACACAAATCAACTCAAAGTTATTTAAGTTAAAATTAGCTTCATCAAGAACTTTATAAAAACGAGGAGTTTCTCTTTTGCTATCACCGCACCAAGTTCCCATAAATCCTTTTATTTTGTATCCTTTTAAAGCATCAGTAAGATTTTCAATTAAAACGTCGTCTGTTTTGTATTTGTTATAGTTTTTTTCAAACCAATTTTTGAAAGCTTTATCTTGAAAAGATGATTTGTTTGCTTTGCCTACTAAATATCCATTTTTATCTTTTTCTGCTGTAATTTTTTGTTGTGAACTACAAGAAACGTTCAGACTTGCAATAAATACTATAATTAATAGTTGTCTAAATATCATTTTAATAAAGATTTTTGTGTCATTTCTTCTGGTTTGTCAACACCAATTAACTCTAATATTGTTGGGGCAATGTCTCCTAAAATTCCATTTTCTACGTCAATTTTATCCTTATCAATTAAAATAAAAGGAACAGGGTTTGTTGTATGCGCGGTATGAGGTGATCCATCAGGATTCATCATTGTTTCGCAATTACCGTGATCTGCAATTAATAAAGTTGAATATCCGTTTTCTAAACCTGTTTCAACTACATCTTTTACACATATATCTACTGCTTCACAAGCTTTGATGGCAGCATCCATAACGCCTGTATGACCAACCATATCTCCGTTTGCAAAGTTTAAACAAACAAAATCTGCTTCACCTTTCTTTAAATCTTCACATAGAGCATCTCGTAGCTCATAAGCAGACATTTCTGGTTTTAAATCGTAAGTAGCTACTTTTGGAGAGTTTCTTAAAATTCTTTTCTCTCCTTTAAAAGGCTCTTCTTGTCCGCCAGAAAAGAAAAAAGTTACGTGAGGGTATTTTTCTGTTTCAGCAATTCTAATTTGTTTTTTATTAGCATTTTCTAAAACTTCTCCTAATGTATTTTTAATATTATCGTTATTGTAAATAACGTTTATCCCTTTAAATTTATCATCATATAAAGTCATAGTTGTAAAATACAAGTCTAACTTTTTCATATCATATTCTGGGAAATCTTGTTGAGATAGAGCATTTGTTAATTCTCTACCTCTGTCAGTTCTGTAATTAAAAAAGATTACAGCGTCGCCATTTTTTATTGTTGTTTTAGGTGAGCCTTCTTTATCTGTAATAATTATAGGTTGATGAAATTCGTCTGTAATATTATTGTTGTAATTAGCATTCATAGTTGCAATTCCATCGTTGGTTTTTTCACCTTCGGCTTTTACAACTGCATCATATGCTTTTTTAACACGTTCCCATCTATTATCTCTATCCATGGCATAATAACGACCTGTAATTGTTGCCAATTCTCCAGTGGTTTTTTGCATGTATTCTTGTATGTCATTTATAAAATAAGTTCCAGATTTAGGGTCGCAATCACGACCATCTGTAAATGCATGTAGGTAAATATTTTTGATGTCATTCTCTTGAGCAACATCTAATATTCCTTTTAAATGATTAATGTGTGCGTGAATACCACCATTAGAAACTAATCCTAGCAAATGAACATTTTTATTATTTTTTTTAGCGTATTCGAATGTATCTAGCAGCACTTTTTCTTCTCCTAACGTTTTTTCTTTAACAGCTTTATTGATTCTTGCTAAATTTTGATAAACAATTCTACCAGCACCTAAATTCATGTGGCCTACTTCAGAATTTCCCATTTGACCTTCAGGTAAACCGACATGTTCTCCGTCTGTTCTTAATTGAGCGTTTGGGTATTTTTCGTATAAAGAGTTTATATAGTTGGTTTTAGCATTGTAAATAGCAGAGACTTTTGGGTCTTGAGTGATTCCCCATCCGTCTAAAATCATTAAAATAACTTTCTTGTTCATTTGTCTAAATTGAAACGTAAAAATAAGAAAGATTTAAGGGAAATAATTAAAATTTTACGAAACCGATAACGTAAATTACAATTGACATAACAATAAAAAATATCATAATATTCTTTTTCATTTGTCTTTTATTTTCTTGCTTTAGCTTGTTTCTGATTTTTTTTAATTGATAAGAATTCGCTTTCTTTTTAAAAACTACTTCTATATTTTTCGTCTTTTTAAAATTCTTAATTTTTTTTAAAGTAGAAGTGCGTTCTCTTTTATTGTTTTTAAGGCTAATAACCATGTGTGAAATAAAACTCATAACAAAATCTTTATATAATAAGTAGTTAAATGTTGAAATTGTTACAGTTACAATATTGATAATGAATTCTAATTTTAATTTTGAATTTGATTTTTAACAATAATAAATAATGCTAATAATTACAAAATACGTAATTTTACGAGGTAATTTTATCATATTTTAATGGATTCTCGTTTCGAAATCAATGAGGTAACATGTAAGTTGCCCAAACATTTACATAAATTTGTTGTTAAACAACCTTATAGTGAGTATACTTCTCAAAACCAGGCTGTTTGGAGATATGTTATGCGTATGAATGTAGATTATTTAAGCAAGGTTGCCCATAATTCTTATTTGTCTGGATTGGATAAAACTGGAATTTCGATTGAAAGTATACCTCATATGGAAGGGATGAACCGTATTTTAAAAGAAATAGGTTGGTCTGCAGTTTCTGTAGATGGTTTTATTCCGCCAAACGCATTTATGGAATTTCAAGCATATAATGTTTTGGTAATTGCATCAGACATGAGAACCATTAATCATGTAGCATACACTCCAGCTCCTGATATTATTCATGAAGCTGCTGGTCATGCGCCGATTATCGCTAATCCTGAGTATGCAGAATATTTAAGGCGTTTTGGAGAAATCGGAAGTAAAGCTATTTCTTCAGCTAAAGATTACGAGATGTATGAGGCTATTCGACTTTTATCTATTCTAAAAGAAAATCCTAATTCTACAAAAAAGGAAATTCAAGATGCTCAACAAAAAGTAGAGTGGTTGCAAGAAAATATGGGCGAGTTATCTGAAATGGCTCAGATTAGAAACTTACATTGGTGGACTGTAGAGTATGGTTTGATAGGTGAGTTAGCAAACCCAAAAATATATGGAGCAGGTTTACTTTCATCAATCGGTGAAAGTGCATGGTGTATGCAAGATGAGGTAAAAAAAATACCATATTCTATTGATGCAGCTCGCGTAAATTTTGATATTACAAAACCACAACCTCAATTATTTGTTACGCCAGACTTTGCCTATTTAAGTTTAGTTTTAGATGAGTTTGCAAATACGATGGCATTAAGAACTGGAGGCTTGAAAGGAGTTGAAAAATTAATTAATTCTAAGAATTTAGGAACTATTGAGTTAACAACGGGTGTGCAAATATCTGGAGTTTTTGATCGTGTTATTAAATATAAAAATGATAAAGTAGCATATTTTCAAACAAAAGGAAATACTGCTATTGCAAATAGAGATAAAGAGCTAATAGGTCACGGAATTTCTGTTCATAACAATGGTTTTGGTAGCCCTGTTGGAAAATTAAAAGGGATAAATTTACCAATAGAAGATATGAGTCCGAGAGATTTAAGAGCTTATGGGATTTATGAAGGAGAATTTATGACTTTAGAATTCGAAACCGGAGTTACTATTAAAGGAAAAGCTGTTACGGGAACTAGAGATTTGAGAGGTAAAATTCTTATGATTACTTTTGATGAATGTACAGTAACTTATAATCATGAAATTTTATTTCAACCAGAATGGGGTTTATATGACATGGCAGTTGGTAAATCTGTAATTTCGGCATATTCAGGTCCTGCAGACGTGAATTCTTTTTTAGATTTAGGTAAAGTTTCTGATACTAAAACGCATAAAATTCAATACTCTAGTAAAGAACAAGAACTATATAAATATTATCAGAAAGTAAGAGATTTAAGAAATTCTAATAAAGCAACAGAAGGTGAAATTGAAATTATTTTCAATAAAATTAAATCTGATTTTCCAAACGACTGGTTGTTGCCATTAGAATTATATGAATTATCTCTAAAAGAGGAATTTAAAATTCAGAAAAATATTTTAGAATACTTAATTGAATTACAAAATAACGAAGACTACCGTAAATTAATTAAAAATGGATTAGATTTGCTGCGAATTAAAGAATATCAATCTTAAATAATTTATCATGGGGATGTTTGGAATTTTTAGTCAAAAAGATTCAGTAAATGAGATTAAATCATACTTAGAAAAAGAGGCTATTATCTTAGACGTTAGAACACAAATGGAGTGGGATGAAGGCCATATAAGTAGTTCTGAGCACATCGTTTTGAATTTAATTCCAATAAAAATTGATGAAATAAAATCTTGGAATAAACCCATTATTGCGGTTTGTAAAAGCGGAGGAAGAAGCGGACAAGCAGCTCAATTTTTACAACAAAACGGATTAGACGTTATAAATGGAGGACCTTGGCAAAATGTAGCTCAATTTTTAGAGGAATAAGGATCATCAATGTTTATTCCTAAAAGTCTATAAAAGCATACTTTTCTTTTATTTTTTGCTTTCTATCCTCCAATTTTAAAGAAAATTTTAAAAATTCTTCAGATTTTGGATTGAACGGTTTATGTGCTAAACTTTTTTGAATGATATCAATCTCTTTCATTGTAGAAAAAGTATCTTCTGAAAACCACTTATTTGTAAATTTATCCCAAATATAATCAATCGCTAATTTGTTTGGATGTATCATATCTTCTGAATAAAAACGATAATCTCGAAGTTCATCCATCATAATTTCATAACAAGGGAAATAATGAATTTTATCTTTATCATCAATTGTTTGATGAACGGCAGAAATTAAATGTGCTTTACTTTGTTGATTTTCTGTAAATCCATCTTTTAAGTGTCTAACGGGAGATATTGTAAACAAGATTGTGACGCTAGGATTAATCTCTTTAATTATAGAAATTGTAGCTTTTAGACTTTCTGAAACTTCATCAACAGATAAGAGTTCTTTTGAGAATTTCTTTTGTGGAATTTTATGACAATTCGCAACTATTTTATCAGTTTCAATATGTCTGTAAACCCAAGAAGTTCCTAATGTTATAATTATATGACTGGCTTCTTTTAAATTTCTATTCGTGTTAGAAATAGCTGTATTTATATTGCTAAGAATATCTGATTCATTTTCTGAACTAAGACTTGAATGTGAGTCAAATGAGTGCCATAATTCATTTTGAAAAACTAAATTTTCTTTAGTAACGAAATCTTTATTTACTGAAGCGGTTATGAAATTTTCTATAGCAATAGGATGAAATAGAATTCCAATAGGATTTTTTGTTATTTGAAATTTATAGTAATCGAATTTGCTCCCAATATTTTCAGAAAAACAAGATCCGATTAAAAACACCTTAGAATTGTAATTAATTTGATTTCGTTTCTCTTTTGAAATTGGAATTACTGTCTGTAGTTTCATTAATTTAGAATATAAAAGCTAAATTAAGAAAATTAATACGCTTCTTTTTTAGGCCTATTTGCTAAAGAGACTAAAAGAGGTTTAGTAATAATTTAAACTTCATATTAGACTTTAAATCTTCTCAATAAATTTAATTAATATAGCTCTTAACTTTTTCTAAAGCCTTTGTAATTCCGTTCGGGTTTTTCCCTCCTGCTGAAGCAAAGAAAGGTTGGCCTCCACCACCTCCATGAATTAATTTCCCTAGCTCTCTAACTACCTGTCCTGCGTTATAATTACGTTCTGCAACTAAGTTTTTCGAAATATAGCAAGTTAATAGAGCTTTCTCTTCTGATGGGGAAGATGCAAAAAGGATAAATAAGTTTTCATATTGGTTTCCAAGTTTAAAGGCCAAATCTTTAATACTTGAAGCGTCTAAATCCACTTTTGTTGCCAATAAGTTTACTCCATTTATTTCTTGAATTTCCTTCTCAATATCTTTGGATAAGTTTGCTGCTTTCTCTTTAAGAAGTTGATCTATTTGTTTTTTTAAAGACAAGTTTTCTTCTTGCAAAGTTTGAACTGCTTTTACAGGATTTTTTGTATTATTTAGTAAGTCTTTTACCTCAAATAAAATTCTATTATTATCAAAATAAAAGTCTTTTACAGCATCATTTGTTATTGCTTCTATTCTCCTTATTCCAGCTGCTACTGCACTTTCAGATTTAATTTTAAAATGCCAAATATCACTTGTGTTTTCAACGTGAGTACCACCACAAAGTTCAATTGATTTTCCGAATTTAATTGCCCTAACCGTGTCTCCATACTTTTCACCAAATAAAGCCATCGCGCCTTTATCTATTGCTTCTTGCATAGGTATGTTACGCATTTCTTCTAAAGGCAATTTACCTGCAATTCTTGCATTAACAAAGTTTTCAATATCTCTTAATTCATCTACACTAAGTTTTGAAAAATGAGAAAAGTCAAATCGTAAAGATTTAGAATGAACAGCAGAACCTTTTTGCTCTACGTGTGTTCCTAAAACCTCTCTTAATGCTTGATGAAGAAGATGTGTTGCCGAATGATTACACTCAGTTCTAAAACGTTGCTTAGCATCTACAACTGCTCTAAAATTATTATTTAGGTGATTTGGAAGATTTTTTGAAAAGTGAATAATAACATTATTTTCTTTTTTAGTATCTATTATATAAACAACATCTCCTTGTGCATCCTCTAAGTAACCTTTGTCACCAACTTGTCCACCACCTTCTGGATAAAAAGGAGTTAAATTGAATACTAGTTGATACATTTCTCCTTCTTTTTTAGAAGTAACTTTTCTGTATTTGGTGATTTTTACATCAGCTTCAAGTGTATCATAGCCAATGAATTCTTCTTCCACATCATCATTCAGAATAACCCAATCTCCTGTAGAAGTTTCACTTGCAGCTCTAGATCTATTTTTTTGTTTTTGAAGCTCTTTTTCGAATTCCTTTTCATTTAAGGTAAATCCTTTTTCAGATAAAATTAAAGCAGTTAAATCAATAGGGAATCCATATGTGTCATATAATTCAAAAACTTTAACCCCAGAAATTTCTTTAGAATTAGAAGATGTAATTATTCCATCTAATAAAATTAAGCCTTGTTCTAGAGTTCTTAAAAAAGAAGCTTCTTCTTCCTTAATTACATTTTCGATAAGTTGTTTTTGTGAATTTAATTCAGGGAAAGCCGCTCCCATTTTACTGCTTAAAACAGAAACAAGTCTATAAATAAAAGGCTCTTTTTTATCTAAAAAAGTAAACCCATATCTGATAGCTCTTCTTAAAATTCGTCTGATTACATATCCTGCGCCAGTATTGCTAGGTAATTGACCATCAGCTATAGAAAATGCTACAGCTCTAAGATGATCTGAAATAACTCGAATTGCAATATCTTGCTTTTCATCAGTTCCATATTTACTGTCTGTAATGGTTTCAAGTTCTCTAATTATGGGTGTAAAAACATCAGTATCGTAGTTAGATTGAACTCCTTGTAAAACCATACATAGGCGTTCAAACCCCATTCCTGTATCTATATGTTTATTCGGTAGGTTTTCTAAAGATCCATTAGCTTTTCTGTTGAATTGCATAAAAACCAAATTCCAAATTTCTACAACTTGCGGGTGGTCTTTATTAACTAAATCTTTACCGCTCACTTTTGCTTTTTCTTCTTCAGACCTTACATCAACATGAATTTCAGAGCATGGTCCACAAGGGCCTTGTTCTCCCATTTCCCAGAAATTATCTTTTTTATTTCCCTTTAAAATTCTGTCTTCATCAATAAGTTCTTTCCATAAATCATACGCTTCAGTATCCATTTCTAAATTATCAGAATCATCGCTTCCTTCAAAAACAGTTACATATAATTTATCTTTATCTATTTTATAAACTTCGGTTAATAATTCCCAAGCCCAAGAAATAGCTTCTTTTTTAAAGTAATCACCAAAACTCCAATTACCTAACATTTCAAATAAAGTATGATGATAGGTGTCGTAGCCAACCTCTTCAAGATCGTTGTGTTTGCCAGAAACACGCAGGCACTTTTGCGAATCCGTAATTCGATTTTTTGGAGGTTTTGCATTTTCTAAAAAATACTCTTTAAAAGGTGCCATCCCAGAATTTACAAAAAGTAATGTAGGGTCGTTTTTTGTAACCATTGAAGCAGATGGTACAATTAAATGTTTTTTGTTTTTAAAAAACTCTAAAAAAGCGGATCTTATTTCTTGAGATTTCATGTAACTAGCTTACGTAATTAATGTAATTCTTTATTTATTTAAAATTTAAAATAACAACAAAAAAGTAGTTCTAAAACATTTTGTAACTTTGTTAGTTGTATTTACTAAAGACAAACGGCATATATAAATATGCACATGTGCAAAAATAGTATATTTAAAATCATGGCAAAGGTAAAATATTATTATGATGAAGAAACACTTTCTTACAGGAAGATTACTGTAAATAAGAGTGATTATTATAGACGTATATTATTCAGTTTATTTGGTGTTTTGTTAATCGCTTTTTTCGGTTTTATAGGTTTTAGCCAAATTATAATGTCTCCTTCAGAAAGAGCTCAAAAAAGAGAATTCCAAAATTTACAATTAAACTATGAATTATTATCAAAAAGATTAGAGGAAAGCTCTTCTATATTAAGTGAAATACAAGAAAGAGATAATAATATTTATAGAAGCTATTTTGAAGCAAATCCGATTGCAGAAGAACAAAGAAAAGCAGGTTTTGGTGGAGTAAATAGATATAAGTATCTTGAAGGATATGACAATTCACTCTTAATTACTGAAGCTACAAAAAAGTTAGATATTTTAGATAAACGTCTTTCTGTTCAATCGAAATCGTTAGACGAAATTGTAAAAATGGCTAAGGATAAAGAAAAAATGTTAGCATCTATTCCTGCAATACAGCCAATTAATAATGAACATTTAACAAGAATGGCATCTGGTTTTGGATGGAGAAACGATCCATTTACAAAAGTTAGAAAATTTCATAAAGGAATGGATTTTACTGCTCCTAAAGGAACTCCTATTTACGCTTCTGGAGATGGAATTGTCATTAGAGCCGATGGTCGAGCTCCTGGATATGGAAGACATGTAAGAATAGATCATGGTTACGGATACGTTACTTTGTACGCTCATATGTCGAAGTATGTTGTAAGAAGAAGACAAAGAATAAAAAGAGGTGATTTAATAGGTTATGTTGGGAATACAGGTAGATCTCAAGCTCCACATTTACATTATGAAGTTCGAAAAGATGGGCATGCTATTAATCCTCTTAATTATTATTACGGAAGTTTATCTCCTAAAGAATATGCAGCTATGTTAGAAGCATCAAAATTAGAAGGCCAATCTTACGACTAAGTATTCATGCATATAGAATTACCCGAAAAAAAATATTATAAAATAGGTGAAGTAGCAAAGGCTTTTAACCTAAACACTTCTCATATTCGTTTTTGGGAGAAAGAGTTCGATATTATAAAACCAAAAAAAAATGCTAAAGGGAATAGACTTTTTACGCAAGATGATATCAAGAATTTTAAACTAATATATAATTTAGTAAAAGAAAGAGGTTTTACTTTAGAAGGGGCAAAACAAAAACTTAAAAAAAACCCTCAAGAAACTTTTAACAATCACGAAATTATAAATCGACTTGAAGCTGTAAAAGCAGAACTACTTAAAATTAAAAATTCACTTTAGAAAATTATTCTTTTCTCGAAAACCTATCTTCTTGCATTAAAATTTACATATAAAATATATATATAAACGGTTGTTTTTTATATGTTATGCGCGCATAATATTTTCCTTATATTTGAAAGGCAATTTTTTTAAATAGCGTTGTTAAAAAATAAAATTCACTTAAAAATATAATAAATGTCAAAAAAGTATGTAGACTTAGAAACACTCAAATATATACTTTATGATATTCACAAATTAGAAGACTTATTAACCAGAGAAAGATTTCAAGATCATGATATGGAATCTTTAAACCTATTTATAGATTCGGTTAAAGATTTTTCTGATAGAGAATTGTATCCTTATTTTCAAGAAATGGATGCAACTCCAGCATATCATAAAGATGGTACTGTAATTGTACATGAGCAAGTTCATAAAGTAATGTTGAAATCAGGAGAATTAGGCATAATTGCAGCTTCTTTTGATTATGAAGATGGAGGTCTTCAAATGCCATTTTCAGCATTGCAAGCGGCTGTTTATATTATGGATGCTGCTAATAATCATTTGCCAGGTTACCCGAGCTTAACACAAGGTGCAGCAGAATTAATTACAGAATTTGGTTCTCAAATTTTAAAAGATACGTATGTTTCAAATATGTTATCTGGTGTTTGGGGAGGCACAATGTGCTTAACTGAACCTCAGGCAGGAAGCTCTTTGTCTGATATCGTAACTAAAGCTACTCCAACAAAAGAGGGATACTATAAAATTACAGGCCAAAAAATATTTATTTCAGGAGGAGATAATCAATACACAGAGAATATTGTGCATTTGGTGTTAGCGAGAATAGAAGGAGCTCCAAAAGGAACAAAAGGAATATCGCTTTTTGTGGTTCCTAAAAATAGACTAAAAGAAGACGGAGCTTTAGAGTATAATGATGTAATGACAGTTGCTGATTTTCAGAAAATGGGTCAAAGAGGTTATTGTACAACACATTTAGGATTTGGAGATAAAGACGATTGTAGAGGTTGGCTTGTAGGTGAAGAACATAAAGGACTTGCGCAAATGTTTTTAATGATGAATGGTGCAAGAATTGCTGTTGGTAGAGGAGCTGCAGCAATTGCAATGGCTGCATATAGAACTTCATTACAGTATGCTAATGAAAGACCTCAGGGAAGAAAATTATCTGCAACCGGAAAGAAAAATCCAACTGAAAAACAAAGTTTAATAATCGAACATCCAGATGTTAGAAGGATGCTTTTATTACAAAAATCAATTGTAGAAGGTTCTTTAAGTTTGGTAATGTTAGCTTCTAAATATCAAGATATTGTAGCAACAGCAACCTCAAAAGAAGAAAAAGAAAAGTATCATTTATTGTTAGAAATGATAATTCCAATTGTAAAAACATTTCCATCAGAAGCGGGTTCTGAATCTGTAGATAATGGATTACAAGTTTTAGGCGGATATGGTTTTTGTACCGATTTTACCTTGCAACAATATTATAGAGATATTAGAATTTCTGCCTTGTATGAAGGAACAACAGGTATTCAATCTCAAGATTTATTGGGTAGAAAAGTCACAATGAATAATGGCAAGGCTTTAGAGTTGTTAGCTACTGAAATTATGCATACAATTCAACAAGCTTTTAAAGATGATGACTTAAAAAATTACGCTGCTGTTTTAGCTGAAAAATTACAACTTTCTCAAAAGGTTATTGGTAAATTAATGCCTTATGCTGTAAAAGGAAATTACGAACGTTATTTGTCTGATGCGAATTTATTTATGGAATACATGAGTATTACTGTGTTAGCTTGGTTATGGTTAGAAATGGCAGTTGATGCTAAAAAAGAATTATCAAATAAAGAGAGAAAGTATTCAGAAACTTTTTATGAAAGTAAAATACACACAATGAAGTTTTACTTTAAATATGAAGTGCCAAAAACAAATTCATTGGCAGAATCATTAATGAGTGATGAAGTAGTTACGATTAAAAATGATAAAGAATACATTATATAATGACTCATATTTTAGAACAATTTAGTTTAGAAAACAAAGTAGCAATCATTACAGGCTCAAGTAAAGGGATTGGCAAAGCAATAGCAAAAGGTTTAGCGCAAAGAGGAGCTCAAGTTGTAATCTCGAGTAGAAATCAAGATGCTTGTGATGAAGTAGTAAATGAATTTGCCAACGAAGGCTTAAAGGCAATTGGTATTGCTTGTCATA
The DNA here is from genome assembly GCA_042091415.1 of Polaribacter sp. Classification (GTDB taxonomy): domain Bacteria; phylum Bacteroidota; class Bacteroidia; order Flavobacteriales; family Flavobacteriaceae; genus Polaribacter. The sequence goes on from JBELHK010000017.1 coordinate 27,089, forward strand.
TAGGTAAAGAAGAACAACGTAAAAACTTGGTAGACAAAGCAGTTGAATTATTTGGTAGAATTGATATTCTTGTAAATAATGCTGCGATTAATCCTGTTTTTGGCCCGATTGAAGATGTAAATCCAGATATTTTTGATAAAATTATGGATATAAATGTAAAAGCTCCTTGGTCTTTATCAAACTTGGTATTACCTCATTTTCAAAAAAATAAAAATGGAAGTATTATCAATATTGCATCAGTTGAAGCTCTAACTCCAGGTTTTGGTTTGGGTTTATACAGTACTAGTAAAGCTGCAATTTTAATGTTAACAAAAAATCAGGCAAAAGAGTGGGGAAGATATGGAGTAAAAGCAAACGCTATTTGTCCTGGATTGATAAAAACAAAGTTTAGCGCAGCTCTTTGGAGTAACGAAAAAATGTTGAATAAGCTAGAGAAATCAATCCCAAGTGGAAGAATGGGAATGCCTGAAGAAATGGTTGGTTTAGCATGTTTATTGGCTTCTGATGCAGGTAATTATATGACAGGAGGCGTTTATACTGCTGATGGTGGTTATATGATTGCTGGATAAAAAATAATAAAAATGAACTTCGAATACTCACCAAAATCTTTGGCGCTTCAACACAAACTTAAAAATTTTATTGAAGAATATATAAACCCTATTGAAGAAGAATATTTAGCTTTTCACAACGATTCAAAAAACAAGTGGAAACGTTTTCCTAAAACTGAAATGCTGAAACAAAAAGCAAAAGAGGCTGGTTTGTGGAATTTATTTCTGCCTAAAGATTACGGAGAATTAAGTCCTGGTTTAACCAATTTAGAGTATGCGCCATTAGCTGAAATAATGGGCAAGAAAATCTGGGTTTCTGAAATTTTTAATTGTTCAGCACCAGATACAGGAAACATGGAGGTTTTGGCAAAATATGGCGATAAAAATCAAAAAGAGCAATGGTTAAATCCCTTAATGAATGGTGAAATTCGTTCTGCCTTTTTAATGACAGAACCTCAAGTCGCTTCTTCAGATGCCACTAATATTGAAACTTCCATTGTTTTAGAGGACGATGAGTATGTGATTAATGGAAGAAAATGGTGGTCTTCAGGAGCAATGGATCCAAATTGTAAAGTTGCAATTGTGATGGGTAAAACAGATGCTTCAAAGCCAAGGCATCAACAACAAAGTATGGTTTTAGTTCCTATGGATACTGAAGGTGTGAAAATTGTAAGGCCATTATCTGTTTTTGGGTTTTACGATTCGCCAGAAGGTCACGCAGAAATTATTTTAGATAATGTTAGAGTGCCAAAAGAAAATCTAATTTTAGGAGAAGGTAGAGGTTTTGAAATTGCACAAGGAAGATTAGGGCCAGGAAGAATTCATCATTGTATGCGTTTGGTTGGGATGGCTCAATATGCTTTAGAATTGATGTCAAAAAGAGCTTTAGAAAGAGCAACTTTTGGTAAGAAATTTTATGAATATAGTAGTATACGTCAAGAAATTGCTAAATCTCAATGCGAAATTGAGCAAGCAAGATTATTAACATTATCTGCTGCAGATAAAATGGATAAATTAGGAAATAAAGAAGCTAAAGATTTAATTGCAATGATAAAAATAGTTGCTCCTACTATGGCTTCAACAGTTATAGATAGGGCAATTCAAATTTTTGGAGGAAAAGGAGTTAGTTCAGATACCTATTTGGCGCACTATTTTGCAATTGCCAGAATTTTACGTTTAGCTGATGGTCCTGATGAGGTTCACATGTATCAATTAGGTAAAAGTTGCATCAAAAAATATGGAGATAAATGAGTAATCAAAAAGTAAGAAAAGGAGAAGAATTACCAGAAATTCCTTTGAAAAAATATTTAAAACAAATCAACTTAATTGAAAATGTGAATAGTGATTTGTTTATCCAACAATTTACTCACGGTTACTCTAATTTGACTTATTTGCTAAAAATAGAAGATAAAGATTATGTTTTAAGAAAACCGCCAAAAGGAGCCATAAAAAGAGGTCATGATATGCATCGTGAATTCAAAGTACAAAGTTGTATTCATAATACTTTTGCTAAAGCTCCAAAAATGTATGGTTTTTCTGATGATGAAAAAATACTAGGAAGTGACTTTTATATCATGGAAAAGATAGAAGGTATTATCTTAAACTTCAAAGAAGCTAAAACAAGAAATATTATTCAATCAGATTATAAAAAGATTGCAAATTCTTGGTTAGATACTTTAGTAGAGTTACATTCTCTAGATTATGATGCAATTGGTTTAAGTGATTTGGGAAAGCCAGAAGGTTATGTAGAAAGGCAAGTTAACAATTGGGGTAAACAGTATTTAAAAGCAAAAACAGACGAATATCCAGAAGCTGAAATGGTAATGCAATGGATGAGAAATCATCAACCAAAAAAATATGATTACTGTTTAATTCACAACGATTTTAAATATGATAATGTTGTTTTTAAGAATGATACTTGGGAAGAAATTTCTGCTGTCTTAGATTGGGAAATGGCAACTTTAGGAGATCCTTTAATGGATTTAGGAACCTCTTTAGGATATTGGACTGTTGCTACAGATCATGATTTTGTAAAACAAGGAATTCCTTCTCCAACCATTTTTGAAGGTAATCCTATAAGAAGTGAAATAGCAAAAATGTATGCCGAAAAATCAGGAAGAAATTTAGATAATTTGGTTTTCTATTATGTTTTTGGATTATTTAAAATTGCCGTAATTGCTCAACAAATTTATTTTAGATACAAAAAAGGGTGGACTACAGACCCTCGTTTCGCGAACTTAAATAAGGCAGCTGAATTATGTTGTAAATTAGCTCTGAAAGCTATTAAAACTAAATCAATAGATTGATTTTCAAAAAATAATATGGAAGTAAAAAATAAAATAGTTATAGTTACAGGAGCAGGTTCTGGAATTGGAAAAGCGACTGCGATTCATTTTGCTAAATATGGAGCTAAAGTCGTGGTTTCTGATATCAATTTAGAAAATGCTCAAAAAGTTTCTGATGAAATTGTAACAAATAAAGGAATTGCACTACCAATAAAAGCAAATGTTGCTAATTACGATGATGTTGAAGATTTAGTAAATAAAACAGTTTCTGAATTTGGTAAATTAGATGTAATTGTAAATAATGCTGGTATAGGGCCAAATTTATTAAAAACACATGAGTCTAAATTAAAAGATTGGGACAGAGTAATTGCAGTAAATCAAACAGGAGTTTTTTATTGTATGAAAGTTGCTTTAAATCAATTTTTAGAACAAGGTTACGGCAATATTGTTAACATAGCATCATTGGCAGGTTTAAAAGCATCACCCAATAATATTAGCTATAGTGCAAGTAAATTTGCTGTTGTAGGAATGACAAAATCTGCTGCGATGGAATACGCAACAAAAAATATTAGAGTTAATGCAGTTTGCCCTGGTTATACAGAATCTGCATTATTAACTCAATTAATTAATGCAAAACCAGAAATGGATGCTATTTTAAAAAGTGTGATACCGATGAAACGCTATGGAAAAGCCGAAGAAATTGCTGACGCAGTAGTTTGGTTAGCATCAGATAATACAAAATTTATTACCGGTCAAACCATAACTTTAGATGGAGGAACAGCGTTATAATTAGAAATTATTTAAATTTATAAACTTAAAATCAATTCAATTAAAAAATTATAGAAATTATGAAAAAATGGTTGCCGTTAATAATTGTAGGAGTACTATTATATTTAGGCTACAGTTGGGCTAAAGGGTTTAACAATACAGCAGTTGTTTTACAAGAAGATGCAAAAACAACATGGTCTAATGTAGAGAGTGCTTATCAAAGAAGAAATGATTTGATAGGAAATTTAGTAAAGACAGTAAAAGGTGCAGCAGAATTTGAAAAGAGCACTTTAACTGATGTAATCAATGCAAGATCAAAAGCAACTTCTGTAAATATTAATGCTGGAGATTTGACTGCTGATAATATGGCTCAATTTCAGCAAGCACAAGCTGGTTTAACAGGAGCCTTATCTAAATTATTAGTTTCTGTAGAAAGATATCCAGATTTAAAGGCAAATAAGAACTTTTTAGAATTGCAAAGTCAATTAGAAGGAACTGAAAATAGAATTAATGTAGCCAGAGACAGATTTAATGAAGGAGTAAATGTGTATAATAAGCATATTAAAGTTTTTCCTAATTCAGTTTTGGCAGGCATATTTAATTTTGATGATATGACAAGATACAAAGCCAATCCTGGTTCTGAAAATGCGCCAGATGTTAATTTTGATTTTAACAGTAAAAAAGAATAAATGTCTCAATTAGAAGATTTTATTTCAAAAAAGGACGAGCAAGAAATTATTAACGCAATAAAAATTGCAGAAGAAAATACGTCTGGAGAAATTCGTGTTCATATTGAGTCTACAACAAAAAAGAAACATTTTGATAGGGCTTTAGAAGTTTTTCATCAACTAAAAATGTTTAATACAAAAGATGCAAACGGAGTGTTAATTTATGTTGCGGTTAAAGATCATAAGTTTGTCATTTATGGTGATGAAGGAATTAATAAGGTTGTACCAGAAAATTTTTGGAACTCAACAAAAGACATCATTCAAAATCATTTTAAAAACGGTAATTTTAAGCAGGGTTTAATTGATGGTGTTTTAAAAGCCGGAGAAGAACTTAAAAAACATTTTCCTTGGCAAATTGATGATGAAAATGAACTTTCTAATGAAATATCAAAAGGATGATAAGTAAGT
>JBELHK010000018.1:0-2170 GCA_042091415.1 Polaribacter sp.
AGAAAGTTTGACGCTAATTTAATGACAAAGCGTTTTTACATTCCAGAAGAAGATAAATGGATTACTTTAAAAGTATCTGCATCAGCTTTAAAAAATATTAACAAGAAAGGAATTTCTGCAGTTATTAAAGAAGCAAGAGCAAAAGGATTTTTAACTAAATAAGAGCTCAAGCTTATAAAATTATACAGAGATGGCAAAAAAAGGAAACAGAGTTCAAGTAATTTTAGAATGCACAGAGCATAAAGCTTCTGGTCAAGCAGGAACTTCTAGATACATTACAACTAAGAACAAGAAGAACACTCCAGATAGAATGGAAATTAAAAAATTCAATCCTATCTTAAAGAAAATGACTGTTCACAAAGAAATTAAATAATAAAACTATCTAGAACTCAGAATAGAGCACATAGATTTAAAACATTTAGACAATGGCAAAAAAATCAGTAGCATCGTTACAAACAGGATCAAAAAGATTAAGTAAAGCTATAAAAATGGTAAAGTCTCCAAAAACAGGAGCTTACACATTTGTAGAAGCAATTATGGATCCTAGTAAGGTAAATGATTTTCTTTCTAAGAAATAAGTACCTACTTTATAATATTACAAAGCTACTTTCTTTTAGGAAGTAGCTTTTTTTTTATATAATATTATGTATTTTTGATAGGTGATATTAAAATATTACTGCATTTTTATTTAAAAATTAATTTGAATTATGAGTTTTTTTAAAAACATTTTCTCAAAAGATAAAAAAGAAACCTTAGACAAAGGCTTAGAAAAATCTAAACAAAGTTTTTTAGGAAAATTATCTAAGGCTGTTGCGGGAAAATCTAAAGTAGATGATGATGTTTTAGATAATTTAGAAGAGATTTTAGTCGCTTCTGATGTTGGTGTAAATACAACACTAAAAATTATAGATAGAATCGAAGAGAGAGTTGCAAAAGATAAATACTTAGGAACAGAAGAACTAAATATAATTTTAAGAGAAGAAATTGCAGGATTATTATCTAAAACCAATCTTGGAAATGATACTGATTTTATTATTCCAGAAAATAAAAAACCATACGTTTTAATGGTTGTTGGTGTAAATGGTGTGGGTAAAACTACCACTATAGGTAAGTTAGCAGCACAATTTAAAAAGAAAGGATTGAAGGTTGTTTTGGGTGCTGCCGATACTTTTAGAGCAGCAGCGATAGATCAACTACAAGTTTGGGCAGATAGAGTTGATGTGCCTATTGTTCGACAAGAAATGGGGTCAGACCCTGCCTCTGTAGCTTATGACACTATAAAGTCTGCAGTTACACAAGATGCCGATGTTGTTATAATTGACACTGCAGGACGTTTACATAATAAAGTTAATTTAATGAACGAATTGACAAAAATTAAACGCGTAATGCAAAAGGTTGTTGACGATTCTCCTCATGATGTTTTATTGGTTTTAGATGGTTCTACAGGTCAAAATGCATTCGAACAAGCTAAACAATTTACCAAAGCAACTGAAGTTACTTCTTTGGCAGTAACAAAATTAGATGGCACAGCAAAAGGTGGTGTTGTAATTGGTATTTCAGATCAATTTCAAATTCCTGTTAAATACATTGGTGTAGGTGAAGGTATAGATGATTTACAAGTCTTTAACAAAAGTGAGTTTGTAGATTCTTTTTTTAATTAAAAAATACAAACCTAAAATAATTTAAAAACTTCCTTTTGGGAGTTTTTTTTAGTTTTAAAGCTATCATAAAATTACATTTTTAATAGAATTTTTATGTCTTTTAAAAAATACATCAGTACGCAATAGTTATTGCATCAGTATGCAACTCGTATCGGAACCTTATGCAGTGAAAGTTGCATGCTGATGCAATTTCAACATTTGTAAATAACTGATAATCAAATTATTTGAAATAGGTTTTTTAGAGCTTTTCATCTGATTTTAGAAAGTATTATTTTATTCTCTTTTACTTAATTTTTATCGCTATTATTTAATAATAAATCAATTTGATTTTAAATTTATTTTCAAAATAAAATACAATTGATGTAAAACTCTTTAAGCCTTATCTTTGAATATAAAAGTTGAACATAATGAGAAAACTATTATCTATTCTGTCAATTACTTTATTTCTTGGAGCTTGTAAGGATAAGCATGAATCCAACTCTTTCAAAAAATATGATGAAACGAAACAA
>JBELHK010000018.1:2270-17479 GCA_042091415.1 Polaribacter sp.
GAAAATTTGAGAGTGATTCAACTTTATCGTTAAATTCAATTATTGCATTAAATCCTAATATTATAAAAGAGGCGAGAGCAAAAGATAGGCTTAAAAAATACGTCTCTAATTATTCTATGTATGGTATGCCAATTTTACTAAAAGATAACATCAATACTAAAGTTATGCCAACTACGGCAGGTGCTTTGGCATTAATAAAGAATAAAAAAACAGAAGATGCTTTTATAGTAAAAAAGTTAAAGGAAAATGGAGCAATAATTTTAGGAAAAGTAAATCTAAGCGAATGGGCTTATTTTTTCTGTTTAGGCTGCCCTTTAGGGTATTCTGCTGTTGGTGGTCAAACCCTAAATCCTTATGGACGAGGAGAATTTGAAACAGGAGGTAGTTCTGCAGGAAGTGGAGTAGTAGTGGCTTCTAATTTTGCTGTGGCAGCAGTTGGTACAGAAACATCAGGATCAATTACTTCTCCTTCAAGTTTGAACTCTGTTGTTGGTTTAAAACCAACAATTGGTGTATTAAGTAGAAGTGGAATTGTACCAATTTCCTCAACTTTAGATACTCCTGGGCCAATGACAAAGTCAGTAATTGACAATGCTATTTTTTTAAATGCAATGAAAGGTTTTGATGAAGATGATGATGTTTCAAAAAAGATAAATGAAAATTATTATCAAGAGTCTTTTTCAAATAATTTAAAAGGAGTGAGGTTAGGTGTTTTGAAAAATTTATTATCAGATTCAATTTATGCTGCTAATATCGCAAAGTTAGAAAAAGGAGGAGCAGAAATTATAGAAGTTAATCCACCAGAAATTTCATTTCAAGGTTTTATAACTTTACTAAATATAGATATGAAGTATGATTTACCTAAATATTTACAAGACAATACAGATGCTAATGTTACAGTAAAAAACATTAAAGATATTCTTAATTTTAATAATAAAGATACGTTATTAAGAGCACCATATGGTCAACAGTTGTTTGAGGGCATTATTCAAGATAGCACATCATTAGAAAAACTAGAAATAGTAAAAAATAATTTGAAATCTGAAGGAGAAAGATATTTACAAGCATTAAATACTCAAAGTTTAGATGCAATGTTATCAATAAATAATTATCATTCGGGTATAGCAGCTGTTTCATTGCATCCAACACTAACAGTTCCTATGGGATATAAAACATCTGGAGAACCAATAAGTTTGACTTTTATAGGCAAATCTTTCTCAGAAAAAAGATTGTTAGAAATAGGCTATGCTTTTGAACAACTAACTAACGCAAGAAAATCACCTGAAAACTATCAGTAGATTATAAATAGTTCATTTAAAAACCATTATTTTTGCATTTGAAAGATTTATAGTTTTATGCGTACAAAATCCATCAAAAAAAATAAAATTAACGTTGTTACTTTAGGATGTTCTAAGAACATTTATGATAGCGAGGTTTTAATGGGGCAGTTGAAAGCAAATGGTAAAAATGTTGTTCATGAAGATGAAAATGATGATGGAAATATTGTTGTTATCAATACTTGTGGATTTATAGGCAAAGCAAAAGAAGAGTCTATAGATACTATTTTACATTATGCAAAAAGAAAAGAGGTAGGAGAAATAGATAAAGTATTTGTATCTGGTTGTTTAAGCGAACGTTATAAACCAGATTTAGAAAATGAAATACCTAATGTAGATCAATATTTTGGCACACACGATCTGCCAAACTTATTAAAAGTTTTAGAAGCAGATTATAAACATGAACTGATTGGTGAACGTTTAACAACCACACCAAAACATTATGCATATTTAAAAATTGCAGAGGGTTGTGATAGGCCTTGTTCTTTTTGTGCAATTCCTTTAATGAGAGGGAAACATAGATCTACTCCAATAGAAGATATTGTTACAGAAGCAGAAAAACTAGCGGCTAATGGTATAAAAGAAATTATGCTGATAGCTCAAGATTTAACTTACTACGGATTAGATATCTATAAAAAAAGAGCTCTAGCACAATTATTAGAAGCTTTAGTAAAAGTTGATGGTATTGAATGGATACGTTTACATTATGCTTTTCCTACAGGTTTTCCTATGGATGTTTTAGAAGTAATGAAGAGAGAGCCTAAAGTTTGTAATTATTTAGATATTCCTCTACAGCATATTAATACAGAGTTGCTTAAATCTATGAAAAGAGGAACAACTCATGAAAAAACAACTGCTTTAATACATAAGTTTAGAGATGTTGTTCCAGAAATGGCTATTAGAACTACCTTAATAGTAGGTTACCCTGGAGAAACAGAAGAAAAGTTTCAAGAGTTAAAAGATTGGGTTGAGGAGATGCGTTTTGAACGTTTAGGTGCTTTCGAATATTCTCATGAAGAAAATACAGGTGCATATGTGCTAGAAGATGATGTGCCACAAGACGTAAAATTTAGAAGAGTTAATGAAATTATAGAAATTCAATCTCAAATTTCATGGGAGTTAAATCAACAAAAAATAGGTAAAACTTTTCGTTGTTTATTTGATCGAAAAGATGGTGAATATTTTTATGGTAGAACAGAATTTGACTCGCCAGATGTAGATAATGATGTTTTAGTTGATGCAAGAGAACATTATATTAAAATTGGTGAATTTGTTGATATAAAAATTCATGATGCAGGCGACTACGATTTATATGGAACTCCAGTTAAGAAACAAGAAAAACCAGTTCCTTTACATCAAAAAAGAATTTCAAAAAAATAAAAAAAACCGCTCAAATGAGCGGTTTTTTTTATTTTTTATTACGATTTTAGTTTAATTTATCTGAATTAAGAAAGAAAACTGCATTTACAAAAAAGAGTTTCCCATTATCCCAAAATGATCTAAATAGTGGATTATCTATCATATATACAATGCTTCCATTTCCTTTTCTTTCTTCACCAAAAACTAACGTTTCAGGGATTTTTTCTAAAACATTTGTACCAGCAAAACCAGAAACACTAGGTGTATTTTTATCCAAATAAGCAACATTGCCACTTGGTAAGTAACTAAAAGCGCTACTACTTCTTTTTAAAGTAAAATATGTATCACTATAACCAAATGCTAATGGATGAGTATTGTCTACAATACTTTTAAAGATAGCGCCAGCGATTAAATTATTCGCATTTTCTCTCTCTTGTTTTGCATATGGTATTAGATTTGGTTTCTCGGTTTCTTTTTTATTTGTTTTTCTTTTTAAAGAAAACCCTTTTTTGTCAGAAAAGCTATTTACCGCATTGCCAATTGCTATTAAAGTTCCTCCTGAGTTTGCCCATGTATTTAATTTATCAAGAGTAGATTTGCCTAAAATTCTATTATAATAACCATCTGGTAATATAATTACATCAAATTTTGAAAGGTTTATTCGGTTAAAATAGTCTGAATCTATAATGGTTAAAGGGTATTTTAGTTCTTTTTCAAAGAAATGCCATACTTCACCAAAACTTAAAGAATTTGTTCCTTTACCTGAAAGTAATGCGACTTTTTGTTTGTTAATAGGTTTTACAGAATAAGAACCAAAATCTGAACCACTAGTTACAAATCCTGAACTAACAGACGTAATTTGACGCATATTTTTATCAGCAATTTTCACTAGATTTTCATCAAAAGATTTATTTTTATTATCATTTCTTAAAATAATTAAAGTACCTCTTTCATAAGATTTACCTTCAATAGAAAAAGGTTTTTCAGAAAATCTTGGAACTATATTATTTTTAAGTAGATCGGCTAAAAAACTAGCATCATTCAAACTATTCCATTTAGAGATATATGCATAGGCATTTTTATTTACTTTATTTTTCAATGAATCTGTATAAGTTTCAGTTGATGAAGGAATTTCCGTTTTTGTTGCTATGCCCTTTAGTCCGTGTGCATATGGTATTGACCAAGCAGTAATATCATAAGTTAAAGAATCTACAAGTTTTGCTTTAGGTTCAAATAATACTTTAACCATTTTTCCTTTTGGTTGATTGGTATTAATTACTAAATCATTACTATTTACATTTAGTTTCCCTTCTTTTTGAGAATTATATAAATATCCTTTAACAGTTCCCTTTTGTGGATTTGAATATTTAATTTCATGCGTATCTAATAAAACTTTTAAACGATTAATTTTATCTTGATTATCATTTTTTACAACAAAGCTTTTATACTCTAAATTCTTGTTATTGAAGAATTCTTTAAATTCAGTGTTTAACTGTTCAGCATTTTTAGAAGAAATTTCAACTGTAGAAATACCAGTTGTTAGATGATGAAGAGCTCTGTCTTTTAATGTTAAAACTTCGCCTTCATCAGTTTGAATTCCTAAACCAGCCCTTCCGTGACCAGCTTGTTCATAAGTCATTCCAATTGATCCCATAAACGTAGGATATGTATCTCCATAACTAGGGTATAATAAATCGAAACTTTCTCTAGTAAAGTATAACCAACCTTCTTTATCAAAATATTTAGCATGATTTTTTCCAATTTGTGTTTGAAAATTACGTTGCCAATCAGATATTATTTCATGAAAAGGTTCTGCGGCAGGAGCAAAGTAATAAGGGCTATTTATACCTTGTTCATGAAAATCAACATGTACATGCGGCATCCATTTATTATATATCTTAATTCTTTGTTGAGATTCAACTTGAGTTGCCCAAGCCCAATCTCTATTTAAGTCAAATAAGTAGTGGTTTGGTCTTCCTCCTGGCCAAGGTTCATTATGTTCTTTCGCTTCTTGATCAATATTAAAAGGAGAATTTTTTACTTGATTGTACCAGTTTACATAACGATCTCTACCATCAGGATTTAAACAAGGATCTATAATTACAATCGTATTTTCTAACCATTCTTTTTTAGTGGTTACCAATTCATATAAGGTTAGCATTGAGGCTTCTGTGCTTGATGCTTCATTGCCATGAACATTATAACTTAACCAAACAATGGCTTTATTGTTCTCTTGATTGCCATCAATTATACCTGTTTGAGATAAATTAGCTTTTCTTATCTCGTCTAAATTATTTATGTTTTGTTCAGAAGAAATATACGTAACATATAAAGGTCTAAATTCATTGGTTTCTCCATATTTTTCAAGTTTTACATTTGCTGAAGTTGTACTTACATATTTGAAATAATCAACAACATTATGATGTCTAGTAAAACGAGAACCAATTTCATATCCTAAAAATTCTGAAGGAGATTTTAATGTTTGAGCGACTATATTTCCTAAAGAAAATATGGTTACTAATAAAAATAATTTAAATTTCATTTGTACATTTTTGATGATTCTCAAAAGTAATGAAATAAACTCATTTTTTAAAAGCAGACAATGAAACGACGTTAAAAAAATGTTAGAGTAATTAGGAGTTTTCTACTAACTATAAAATAGTTGTATTTTTATCGAAAATTAACTAAAATTAATGAATACTTCTTTAGAGCCAGACTGTAAATTAAAACGTGTTATTTAATATGAAAGTAACACATATTCCTTTTGAGAAAACAGGTTTCTTTTCTAAAATAATGCTAGATTATTTACATCAAGATGAAAAAATAAAATCATTTTTCAACAACTTTTCTGATTTAGAAGGATTTAGAAATCAGATTATAGAAAAGAAAAATAATTTTAGTATTAGCAATAGAAAAGTTTTAAGTGAATCGTTGAGTAATCAATATAAAGGATTTGTTATTTCTGATAAAACACAAGAAAATATAAAATTATTACAGCAAGAAAATACTTTTACTGTAACTACAGGTCATCAATTAAATTTATTTACAGGGCCATTATATTTTTTATATAAAATTATATCAGCTATAAATTTATCTGAACAATTAAGTGAGAAATATCCAAATGAAAATTTTGTTCCGGTTTATTGGATGGCAACAGAAGATCATGATTTTGATGAGATTAATTATTTTAATTTTGACGGGAAAAAAGTAAAATGGAATAGAGATAGTGGAGGTGCTGTTGGTCGTTTTTCTACTGAAGGTTTAGAGGATGTTTACAAAGTTTTTTCAAATCATTTAGGAAACTCAAAAAAGTCAAATTACTTAAAAGAATTATTTTCTCAAGGATATTTAAATCATAAGAATCTTGCTGATGCGACACGTTATATTGCAAATGAATTATTTAAAGAGTTCGGTTTAGTAATAGTTGATGGAGATGATACTGAATTGAAAAAAGTATTTTCACCTTATGTAAAAGAAGAATTACTTCATCAAAAGTCTTATAAAGAAGTAAGTAAAACGATTACAAATCTTCAAGAAAATTATAAAATTCAAGTAAATCCTAGAGAAATTAATTTGTTTTACTTGGGTGATAATTTTAGAGAACGAATAGTTTTTGAAGATGATTTGTATAAAGTAAATAATACCGATATTCAATTTACTGAAAAGCAGGTTTTAGAGGAATTAAAAGAAAATCCTACTGCATTTTCTCCAAATGTAATAATGAGGCCTCTTTATCAAGAAATTATTTTACCAAACCTTTGTTACATTGGTGGTGGTGGAGAGCAAGCTTATTGGTTGCAGTTGAAAAATTATTTTGAATCTGTAAATATTCCTTTTCCAATATTGTTGTTACGTAATTCTGTTCAAGTATTATCAGAAAAACAGGCGATAAAGTTAGAAAGATTAGGCATTAATTTAGAAGAAATCTTTTTAAATCAATATGATTTATTATCAAAAAAAGTATTAGAAAATTCTGATTTGAAAGTTAATTTTACTGATAAAAAAGCTTTCTTAGAAAAACAATTTTCAGAGTTAAAACAGGTTGCAAAACAGACAGATGTTTCATTTATAAATGCAGTAAATGCTCAAGAAAGAAAACAAATTAAAGGTTTAGAAAACCTTGAAAAGAAACTTTTAAGAGCAGAGAAGAAAAGACAAGTTGATTTGGTTAACAGAATTACAAAAATTCAAAATGAATTGTTGCCAAATGAATCTTTAGAAGAGCGACAAAGAAACTTTTCTCATTATTATTTAGAGTATGGAGATCAGTTTATTGAATTTTTAAAAACTGCATTAAATCCACTTCAGTTAGAATTTACTATATTGGAGTTATAATGAATAAAAAACAACTTCACCCTAAGAATAAATTTAATTTAGGATATAATTTTGATGAATTAATTAAACATAATCCAAACTTAGAAAAGTGTGTAATTACAAATAATTTTGGAAATGTTAGTATTGATTTTTCAAACCCGACATCGGTTAAAGAATTAAATAAAGCATTACTTTTTTCATATAAAGAAATTACCATTTGGGATTTTCCTGATGAAAATTTATGTCCGCCAATTCCTGGACGTTTAGATTATATTCATCATTTGGCAGATTTACTATCAAAAGAAAAAAATGTTAAGGTATTAGATATAGGAACTGGAGCTACATGTATTTATCCTTTTTTAGGAGTAGCAGAGTATAACTGGAATTTTGTAGCAACAGATATCGATTTAGACTCTTTAGATACAGCGCAAGACAATATAGATGATAATCATTTAGATAATAAAATTGAGTTACGTCAGCAATTTGATGAACAACAAATTCTAAAAGGTGTTATTAACGATTCTGATTCTTTTTCAGCAACTATGTGTAATCCGCCGTTTTATAAATCTGCAGAAGAAGCTAGAGGAGCAAATAGAAGAAAATCAAGGAATTTAGAGAATAATCCTATTAGAAATTTTTCTGGAAATAATAATGAATTATGGTATATAGGTGGTGAAAAGGCCTTTTTACATAATTATTTATATGAAAGCTCTCTTTATCCTAAAGCTTCAAATTGGTTTACAAGTTTGGTATCAAAAAAGGAAAATATTGATAGTTTAAAAAAGTCTTCAAAAAAATTAAACGTAAAAGAATTCAGGGTAATTCCTATGAATCAAGGTAATAAAATTACAAGAATTGCTTGTTGGAGATTTTAATTATAGACAACGTCTTGAATCTTATATTTTTTACATACTAAATGTAAAATACTGTACACTAGCATATGAACAAATACCAAACAAAGAAAAGCATACAATGGTACACCGAATATTTGATAAGGCCAATAATACGTCCAAACTCCAAGTTGAATAGTAATTACTTCTCCAAAAGCGGGGAGAAATAATGCTAAAATTATAGCTAATATTATTTTATTTTTTTGGCTTTTATCCTTCAAATAAGGAATAAGATTTCTCTCTACTTTATATAGATAATGAAAAGCTAACATCCAAGCAAAAGGCAGCCATAAAGGAAGTTCTCTAACTACATTATGGTATTTCCAATAACCATTTGAAACACCCCAATTTTCTCCTATAATTCCTCCAAAACCTGTTAATAACATTCCTAATAATAATAACCAATTCTTATTAGTTTTTGGTTTTATTATTTCAATATATATGTTATGAATAATTTTTAAAAAAAGAAGAATAGCTATAATTAAATCATATTGCTTTAAAAGTCCTATTAAAGAACCAGCAATAATTAATTTAATTAAGGCTATTCCTATTTCTTTAGATAATGCTATTTTTTTGATAATTATTGTTTTAGTATATAGCTTTTATCTTTTTATAGTTTTTTATAAATGAATTACTTCATCATATGCATCAGCCACAGCTTCCATAACAGCTTCACTCATTGTTGGGTGAGGGTGTATGGTTTTTAAAACTTCGTGACCTGTTGTTTCTAATTTACGACCTAAAACAGCTTCTGCAATCATATCGGTAACACCTGCTCCAATCATATGACATCCAAGCCACTCTCCGTATTTCGCATCAAAAATTACTTTTACAAAACCATCTGGTGTTCCAGCTGCTTTTGCTTTTCCTGAGGCTGAGAAAGGGAATTTTCCTATTTTTAAATCATATCCTGCTTCTTTTGCTTTTTCCTCAGTTAATCCAACTGAAGCAATTTCTGGAGATGCATAAGTACAACCTGGAATATTTCCATAGTCAATTGGTTCTGTATGTAAACCTGCTAAGTTTTCTACACAAGTTATACCTTCTGCAGATGCAACGTGCGCTAATGCAGGACCTGGAGTTACGTCTCCAATAGCGAAATATCCTGGAATATTAGTTTGATAAAAATCGTTTACTAAAATTTTATCTCTGTCAGTAATTATACCAACATCTTCTAAACCAATATTTTCTATGTTAGTTTTAATTCCCACTGCTGATAATAAAATATCAGCTTCTAGAATTTCTTCTCCTTTTTTTGTTTTTACAACAGCTTTTACACCTTCACCTGAAGTATCAACAGATTCAACCGATGAGTTTGTCATCACTTTAATGCCCGACTTTTTTAGAGAACGTTCGAATTGTTTTGATATATCTTTATCTTCAACAGGAACAACGTTTGGCATATATTCTACGATGGTAACATCTGTACCCATTGTGTTGTAAAAGCAAGCAAATTCAACTCCTATTGCACCAGAACCAACTACAATCATAGATTTTGGTTGTTTAGGTAGTGTCATTGCTTTTCTGTATTCTATAACCTTTTTACCATCTTGAGGAAGGTTAGGTAATTCTCTAGCTTTAGCACCAGTTGCAATAATTATATTTTCAGCAGAGTATTCTGTAGATTTTCCATCTTCTGAAGTAACCTCTACTTTTTTACCTGGTTTTACTTTACCAAAACCTTCAATAATATCAATCTTATTTTTTTTCATTAGAAACTGAACCCCTTTGCTCATTCCTTCAGCAACACCTCTACTTCTTTTAATTACAGCATCGAAGTCTTTATCGATTGATTCAGCTTTAAGACCATATTGATCTACGTGCTTTAAGTAATCGTATACTTGAGCAGATTTTAACAAAGCTTTGGTTGGTATACAACCCCAGTTTAAGCATATTCCACCTAAACTTTCTTTTTCAATAATTGCAGTTTTAAAACCTAGTTGAGAGGCTCTAATACCAGTAACATATCCTCCAGGTCCGCTTCCAATAATAATAATATCGTATTTCATAATTTTTAAATATCTACTTTTATATTGTATTTACTACAAAAACTTAATAAATATAATTAAATTGATGTACAAATACAAGCTACTTATTTTACATTCTTTCAGGTACTTGAATTCCGAGTAGAGAAAAAGCTAGTTTAATAGTTTCTGCTACTTTTTTTGATATTTGTACTCTAAATATTTTTTTATTTAAGTCTTCTTCACCTAATATAGATACGTTTTGATAAAAAGAATTAAATTCTTTTACCAAATCGTATGTGTAATTTGCAATAATTGCAGGCGAAAAATTATTAGCTGATTGTTGTATCGTTTCAGGAAAAGTTTCTAATAACTTAATAAGTTCTTTTTCTTTTTCATGAAGATTGATAACAACTTCTTGTGAATAATCAAAATTAGATTTTCTAAGAATCGATTGTATTCTGGCATAAGTATACTGAATAAAAGGACCAGTATTACCCTGAAAATCAACCGACGTTTTAGGGTCGAATAAAATTCTTTTTTTAGGATCTACTTTAAGTATATAATATTTAAGAGCTCCTAAACCAATGGTTTTATATAATTCCTCTTTTTCGTTTGTTGAATAACCATCTAGCTTCCCTAATTCTTCAGATATATTTTTTGCTGTTATAGACATTTCTTCCATCAAGTCATCAGCATCAACAACAGTACCTTCTCTAGATTTCATTTTACCTGATGGTAAATCTACCATTCCATAACTTAAATGGTACAATTGTTTGGCCCAGTCAAAACCAAGTTTCTTTAATATTAAAAATAGTACTTGAAAGTGATAATCTTGTTCATTACCTACTGTGTAAACCATTCCACCCACATCAGAAAAATCTTTAACACGTTGAATAGCAGTACCAATATCTTGCGTCATATAAACGGCAGTTCCGTCTGAGCGAAGAACAATCTTTTCATCAAGACCTTCATCAGTTAAATCACACCAAACAGATCCATCATTTTTCTTGTAAAATACTCCTTTTTCTAAACCTTGAGCAACTACATCTTTACCTAATAAATAGGTGTCACTTTCAAAATAAAGTTTATCAAAATCTACACCCATATTTTTATAAGTGATATCAAAACCGTCATAAACCCATTGATTCATTTTTTTCCAAAGAGCAACGGTCTCTTGATCTCCATTTTCCCAATTTCTAAGCATTTGTTGTGCTTCTAATAATATAGGAGCTTCTTTTTTTGCTTCTTCTTCAGTTTTTCCTTGAGTAATTAATTCGTTTATTTCTTTTTTGTACTCTTTATCGAACTTTACGTAATAATTACCTACTAATTTATCACCTTTAAGTTTTGAAGACTCTGGAGTTTCTTCATTACCAAACTTTTTCCATGCTAACATAGATTTACAAATATGTATACCTCTGTCATTAATAATTTGTGTTTTATAGACTTTCTTACCAGAAGCCTTAACGATTTCTGATACAGAATAGCCCAGTAAATTATTACGAACGTGTCCTAAATGAAGAGGTTTGTTTGTGTTGGGTGATGAGTATTCTACCATAACAGCCTTTGTATTAGCGTTTGGTTTTAAAACTCCATAATTTTTGTTACTATTGATTTTATGGAAAAGATTGATATAAAACTCATCGCTAATTTCAATATTTAAAAAGCCTTTGACAACATTAAAAGAAGTTACTTCTTTAACATTTTCTTTTATATAACCTCCTAATTCTTCGGCTATTTGAGATGGATTCCCTTTTTTATATCTTAATAAAGGAAAAACTACGACAGTGATATCTCCTTTAAATTCTTTGCGAGTTGCTTGAAATTCTACTGTTGGAATTTTAATTTCGTACAAAGCTAAAAAACCCTCTTTTATTTTGGTTTCTAGTATGTTTTGAATATTCATTGCTCAAATAAAATTTAGCCGTAAAACTACTATTTTTTAATTAAAAATATGCATAAAAATTGTATTTTTACCCCATGGTAAATCCTCTTGAAAATCTTCCTAAACTTGCAGAAAATAGTAAAAAAGAAAACAAAAAATATTTTGCAAACCTAAAACGTAGAGTACCTAAAAATTTAGATGATTTAATGCAAGATTTGCATGAAAAGGAATTTGAAAAAACAGATTGTTTATCTTGTGGTAATTGTTGCAAAACAACAAGTCCGATCTTTACTGATAAAGATACAGAGCGTATTTCAAAACACTTGAAAATGAAAGTATCAAAATTTATAGATACTTATTTACAGAGAGATTCAGATGATTTTATGGTATTGAAATCTTCACCATGTACTTTTTTAGATGAAACCGATAATACATGTTTTATTTATGATGTTCGCCCAAAAGCGTGTGCTGAATATCCGCATACAAATAGAAGAAAATTTATCCAACTGGCAGATTTAACTATAGCGAATACTTTTGTTTGCCCTGCAGCTTTTAATATTGTTGAAACACTAAAAAAGCGTTTACCTTTAGAGTCTAATAAAAAAGTTAGAAGAAGGTAGAAGTATTATTTATAAATCAAATAATTACGTCTTTTTTTCTTAAAATCTCTCAAGTCTTTTTGCCATTTTTTTCTGATTTCATTTTCAGGTATGCCTTCTTCTATTTGTTGTTGAAGTTTTTTGGTTCCAGCGTGAATGGTAAAAGTTTTTCCAAAAAAGCTTTCATTCTTAGGAGTTCGTTTATAGGCACTTATTAAAAATGATAAATCTATTTTTGATAAATTATCAGTTTTTCTTAAATCAACACCGTAGCAAAGTTTTCCCTTATGTTTTGGGTATTTTGAACCATCATTTGCTTTTGGAGTATAAGAGAAGTTCGTTTTTTCAAAAAAAGGAGCTCCATAAATTTGAAATTGAATATCTGTTCCACGACCAGCATTAATTGTAGTTCCTTCAAAAAAACCTAAACTTGGGTATAGATTTATACTTTTGTCATTTGGCAAATTTGGCGATGGTTTTATGGGTAAACTATATTTAGAATTATGAGTATAGTTTTCAAGAGGAATTACCTTTAAATTACACTGAATATTATTGTTTAACCATTTTTCTCCATTTATCATTTGTCCGTATTCACCAATTGTCATTCCATAAACAACAGGTACTTTATGCATGCCAACAAAAGATTTGTGTTCTAATTCTAAAACAGGGCCATCAATATAATGTCCATTCGGATTAGGTCTGTCTAAAATTATTACTTGAACTCCAGCTTCAGCACAAGCTTCCATTACATAATGCAATGTTGATATGTATGTGTAAAAGCGCACACCTACATCTTGTATATCAAAAACTACTATATCTATGTCTTTTAATTGTGTTGCAGAAGGTTTTTTATTTTTTCCATGAAGCGATAAAATAGATAATCCTGTTTTTGTGTCAATTCCGTCATCTACATGAGCTCCTGCGTCTTCTTTTCCTCTAAAACCATGTTCGGGAGCAAATACTTTTTTTACTTTAATATCTTTAACTTCGTGAAGGTAATCTACTAAATGATGTTGTACAATTTCAGTATTTTTAACATTAGTGTTAATTTCTGGTTTTTGTAGAATGTTCAAAACAGAAGTTTGGTTTGCAACAATAGCAATGTTTTTACCTTTAAGTATGGGTATATATAACTCTAGTCTATCAGCACCTGTTTTAATTAGTACTGTATCTTTTTTTATTTTTGGATTTTCATTTTTCTTTTTTTCAGCATAAGAAATGAGCTGAAAATTCATCAATAAAAACAAAAATAAATAGGTACTTTTACGAACATTTGAAACAATCATCAATTTGAATTACGAGTTATTTATTGCAAAACGCATTATTGCTGGCAAAAAGTATAAAAATAGTATATCATCACCAATAATAAAAATTGCTATTTCAGCAATTGCACTTGGTGTAATTATAATGCTTATTTCACTTGCGACTTCTGCTGGTTTACAATATAAAATTAGAGATAAAATAGCAGGATTTAAAGGTCATATACAGATTGTGAATTATGATAATAATAATTCTGATATTTCAACAACTCCAATAAATATAGATCAAGAATTTTATCCAAAGTTTACAGATTTAGATGGTATAAAAAATATTCAGGTTTTTGCTAGTAAAGCAGGAATTATTAGAACAGATAGTGATTTTGAGGGAATTATTTTTAAAGGGATTTCATCTGATTATGATTGGACTTTTTTTAAAGAATACTTAGTAGAAGGTAGTGTATTAGACTTTAATCAGCCTAGAACAAAAGAAATATTGTTATCAAAAACATTAACAGATCGTTTAAAATTAAAATTAAATGATACTATTCTAGCAACATTTATAAAAAATAAGTTCAGCAAATTACCATCAAACAGAAAATATGTAATTGCAGGTATATACAGTACAGGTTTTCTTCAATTCGATAAAGCCATGATGATTGGTGATATTAGGGAAGTTCAAAGATTAAATAAATGGTCGGAAAATGAAGTAGGTGGTTTTGAGGTTCTTATAGATAATTTTGATGAAATCAATGAAAAAGGACTAGAGGTTTATAAAAAGATACCTTCAACATTAAATAGTAAAACATTAATAGACACTTATTCTAATGTTTTTGATTGGATTGAGCTTTTTGATAATAACGTTTGGTTTATTATTGTTATTATGATTACAATTGCCGGTATAAATATGATTACGGCTTTACTCGTTTTAATTTTAGAAAGAGTTCAAATGATTGGTATTTTAAAAGTTTTGGGTAGTTATAATAAAAGTATCAGAAAAATATTTTTATATAATGCTACTTATTTAATACTAAAAGGATTATTCTGGGGTAATTTGATAGGTTTATTAATTATTGGTCTTCAACATTTCTTTAAAATAATTACTTTGAATCCTGAGACTTATTATGTAACAACTATGCCTGTTTATTTGAGTTTTACTACCATAATTTTAATGAATTTAGGCATTTTAGTTACGTGTTATATAATGCTCTTATTGCCTTCCTTAATTGTTTCAAAAATTAGACCTTCTAAATCAATTAAATTTGCTTGATTTTTATTTTTTTGATTCAATTTTAAATTGATGCTTTACATAATGTATGCTTGTAGAAAGGTTAAAAAGAAAGTACCTTTGTACTAGTAAATTTTAGAAATGGATTACGCAAAAAATATTTTAGAAACGATAGGGAATACACCTCTGGTAAAGTTAAATAAATTAACAGAAGATTTACCATGTTTAGTATTATCTAAATACGAAACTTTTAACCCTGGAAATTCTGTTAAAGATAGAATGGCCTTACAGATGATTGAAGATGCAGAAGCTGATGGGCGTTTAAAACCAGGAGGTACAATTATTGAAGGAACATCTGGTAATACAGGAATGGG
>JBELHK010000018.1:17579-20735 GCA_042091415.1 Polaribacter sp.
TCTGTTTTTAAAAAATATCATGAAACTGGTATTTTTGATGAAAATGAAATATATCCTTATATCACTGAAGGAATTGGTGAAGATATTTTACCTCAAAATGTAAATTTTGACATTATTGATGGTTTTACCAAAGTAACAGATAAAGATGCAGCAGTATATACGCAAAAACTTGCTAAGGAAGAAGGTATGTTTTTAGGAAATTCTGCAGGAGCTGCTATTAAAGGAGTTTTACAATTAAAAGAACATTTTACAAAGGATGATGTAGTGGTAGTTTTATTTCACGACCACGGAAGTAGATACGTTGGGAAAATGTTTAATGATAATTGGATGCGAGAAAAAGGCTTTATTGAATAGCATAAATACTTCGTTAACCGTGTCTTTTGTATTGTACGTTTAATCGTTGTTAGATTGCATTTTGCCGAATAACTATTTTTTCTTCTTAAACAAACAGTACCTTTAGACTTATAAATACACAGTTCAACAGTTTTTTAAGTTGGGGGATTTATGGCTGTTGTTTGTAATATTTTGTAATTAAACATCGTCTTTTAAGGCGATGTTTTTTTTATTGCTAATTTCAATTAAACTTATCTTTTTATGTTTTTTATCGATTGGTTTAGTCCTCTTGTCGATTTGAAGAAGAATTAATTCTTTAAAAATATTTACTTTGTTGTGGTTAATAGTTAGAAAGTAGTTTAACTATATTCCCTAATATAGTTTAAACGAAAAATCGTCTTAATTTTTTAAGACGATTTTTTTTGCTAAAAAAGGCTGCATTTAGCAGCCTTTTTAAATCAATTAATTCAAATAATTTACACAATGAAAACAAAATTATTATTATGTTTCCAATTATTTATATACAATATTCGTGCCAAAAATGAATTTTAAAGAAAATTATTTTGCGTGTTTATGAGCTTTATATGAAGAACGAACTAAAGCACCACTCTCAACATACATGAAGCCCATTTCTAGACCTAATGTTTCGTATTTTTTGAATTGTTCTGGAGTAATAAACTCTTTTACAGGTAAGTGCTTTTTAGTTGGTTGTAAGTATTGACCAATTGTAATAATATCACAATTAACTTCTCGCAAATCTTTCATAGTTTGTATAACTTCCTCTTCAGTTTCACCTAAACCTAACATTAAGCCAGTTTTGGTTCGCATGCCATTATCTTTTAAATACTTTAAAACACTTAAACTTCTATCGTATTTAGCTTGAATTCTAACTTCTCTTGTTAGTCTTCTAACGGTTTCCATATTATGAGAAACTACTTCAGGATGAACTTCTATTATTCTATCAATCTGTTTTGTTTTTCCTTGAAAATCAGGAATTAAAGTTTCTAATGTTGTCTTAGGGTTTGCTCTTCTTATAGCCTCAACAGTTTCTGCCCAAATGATTGAACCACCATCTTTTAAATCATCTCTATCTACAGAAGTAATCACAGCATGATTAATACTCATTATTTTTATAGAACGCGCTACTTTTTCTGGTTCATCCCATTCTACAGTTTCTGGTCTACCTGTTTTAACTCCGCAAAAACCACAAGAGCGAGTACAAATATTACCAAGAATCATAAATGTAGCTGTTCCTTCTCCCCAACATTCTCCCATATTAGGACAACTACCACTAGTACAAATAGTATTTAGTTTATATTTATCAACTAAACCTCTAAGTTCTGTATACTTTTTGCCTACAGGTAACTTTACACGTAGCCATTTTGGTTTTTTAGGTCTTTCAGGAGCTATAAGAGTATCTATCGCCATTTTCAATCTTTATTGAAATGCAAATTTACGAAGAAAAGATTTAAATGTTTGATAAAAACCAAATACTAAATCCAATTAAAAATACGATTCCAATTAAACTTAAAATTTTTAAAATAAAGTTTGGTTGATGTTCTTTAGGAGTGTGTTTCCCAGATATGAGTACATAATTTAATATTGCATAAAAAGGAGCTGTTAAAAAAGACAATATTGTTGCTATTTTAACAAGATTACCCATATTTGATTGGTAGAAATTTAAAATTATAAATGTTCCTATAAATAGAAGTATAATCCAGAACCAATAGCCATATTTAAAATCTTTATTAAAAAGTAATTTAGAACTTCTATTCATAGTTCTTGGAGATGCATCTAAAGTAGTGATTGTTGTACTGAACATTGTTGTAAATGCAGCTATAGCAATAAATATATAAGAAAATATTCCTAGGTTTTTTGTGTACAATTTGATAAGTTGAGAAGCAAAAACACTCCCTTTATTAGAAAAAGTTTCACCAGATTTATACATTACTAACGCTCCTAATAAAACAAAACAAATCCCCAAGATTAATGTACCTATATAACCAACATTAAAGTCGAAAATAGCTTCCTTAGATTTAATTTTTGTGCGTGTATTTTTATTTTTTTCGATAGACCAGATAGAATGCCAAATAGATATATCTAAAGGAGCAGGCATCCATCCTAGAAATGCAATGAGAAAAGTAATTTCGACTGTGCCAGAAGGAATTATCTGTATTACATCAAAAGTATCTTTAGAGTTAGCAAAAGCAAAAAATACTGCAATAATTGTACTTATTGTTAAGGTTAGTATAATATATTTCATTAATTTATCGAGGGCTTTATACTTACCAATTACTAAAATAATAATGCTAACTAGTAATACGATGCTAGACCAAACTGTAAGATTATCAGTGAGGCCGAAAAGTTGAGAAGCAATTCCTGCTGTTACAATGGTTACAGCAGCTTGAATTGTAAACATAGTTGCAAAATTTAATATATAATATATTACAAGTACCCCTTTTCCTAGTTTTTTATATCCTTCTAGAAGAGTTTCTCCTGTTGCGGCTGCATAGCGTGGGCCATATTGAAAAAACGGATATTTAAAAATATGTGCTAATAATAATGCCCAAAGTAAACCGAAACCAAATTCTGCTCCAGCTCTTGTAGATTGAACTAAATGAGAAACTCCAATTGCAGCACCTGCAAATAGCAAACCAGGACCTAAAGATTGTGAAAAACGTCTTTTCATTATGTTTTTTTAATTACTTCGGCCAAAAGCTTTTTTGCTCGCAATAATTTAACTTTTACATTATTTATAGGTTCGTTTATTTCATTAGAGATTTCTTTATAGCTTAATTCTTGAAAATATCTTAGTTGAATTAC
>JBELHK010000018.1:20835-28253 GCA_042091415.1 Polaribacter sp.
TTTTGAAATCAAATTAAAACTAAATATACTGATTTTGAATTAACATTATTCCTCTTTAAAAGGAAAAGATAACCATATTCAAGTAATAGAATAGAATTTAACACCTCAAAAAAATAAATTTAAAATGATGGTGATTTTAGAATGTAAAAAGTAGTAAAAAGTAATTTAACTGTGCTGAGGATCTGAGCATGTGTCAAATTGATCTGGAGTCTTTCCACAAAAACCACAAGCTTCTCCGCTTTCATTTAAAATCGGATTTTGACTTGCACAAGTTCCTGCAAATTCACCATCTTTCTTAGCCCAAATTTTTATAGCGATACCGGCAACTCCAAGACCTAATAAACCTAATGTAAGAAACAATAACTTCATAAGAATAATTTATTTTGCAAAGATACGTAATCTATATTTTATCTAACTTAATTTGTTATTCAATTATATTCACTTCAATTTCTAAATCAATATTAAACGTCCTTTTTATTGATTTTTGGATTGTTTTTGCCAAATTATAGATATCTATACCTTTTGCATCATTATAATTAACAAGAACCAAAGCTTGCTTTTTATGAACACCATAATTACCGAAAGTTTTTCCCTTAAAACCTAATTTTTCTATAAGCCAACCAGCAGGTATTTTAATTTCTTCATCAGAAATAGTATAGCTAGGTATTTTAGGATATGCCTCTTTAAGTTTTAAATAATGTTGATAAGAAATGACAGGATTTTTAAAAAAGCTACCACTATTTCCTATTTCCTTTGGATCTGGTAATTTTGATTTTCTAATTTTTATAACAGCATCAGAAATATCTTTTATAGAAGCTTGAGTAATCTTTTTTAATTTCAATTCGGTTTCAATAGCGCCGTATGATGTATTTAAAATATGATTTGTTTTTGTGAGTTTAAAACTAACAGCGGTTATAATATATTCTCCCTTTTTTTCATTTTTAAAAACAGAGTTTCTATACCCAAAATTACATTCACTATTTGAAAAGATAACTTTTTCGCCAGTATCAATTTTTAGTGTTTCAACCTTTGTTATGGTATCTTTTACTTCAACACCATAAGCGCCAATATTTTGAATAGGACAAGTTCCTACATTACCAGGTATTAAAGATAAATTTTCTAAACCACCATAGTTTTCTTGAACACACCAGAGTACAAAATCATGCCAATTTTCACCAGAATTTACGGTTAAATATACATGTTGATCATCTTCTTTGTCAATACAAATACCTTTAATATTGATGTGTACAACGAGTTTTTCAATCTCTTTGGTCAGAAGCATATTGCTTCCTCCAGAAATTAAAAAAATATCTCTCTCTTTTTTTAAAAGTTCTTGTAGTTCATACACTGAGTTTATAGAAATAAACCTTTTTGCATTTACATCAATACCAAATGTGTTGTACTTTTTTAAAGATATGTTATGTTGTATATTCAATTAATTAGGATATGCTTTAAGTGCTTCTTTAAGAATTTCTACAGAACTAATTAGGTCTTTTTTATTTAAAACATACGCGATTCTAACTTGATTTTTACCTTCTCCTTCTGTTGAATAAAATCCGCTTGCAGGAGCTACCATAACAGTTTTATTATCAAGGTTAAAACTTTCTAAAATCCATTGAGCAAATTTATCTGAGTCTTTAACAGGTAGTTCTGCAACACAATAAAAAGCTCCTTTTGGTTCTGCTACTTTTACACCATCAATTTTTTTAAGCTCTTGAATTAAGGTATTTCTCCTTTCAACATATTCTTCTTTTACATCATCAAAATAACTTTGCGGAGTATCAAGTGCAGCTTCACTTGCAATTAATGCATACGTTGGTGGACTTAATCTGGCTTGGGCAAACTTAATAGCTGTTTCAATAAATTCTTTATTTTTTGATACAATACAACCTATTCTTGCACCACACATACTGTAACGTTTTGAAACAGAATCAATAATAATAGCATTTTCATCTAAGCCATCTAAAGATAAAATTGATGTGTGTTCTAAACCATCATAAGTAAATTCTCTGTATACTTCATCAGCAATTAAAAATAAATCGTGTTTTAAAACGATTTCTTTTAGTTTTTCTATTTCTTCTTGAGTGTATAAATATCCTGTTGGATTTCCTGGATTACAAATTAAAATCGCCTTAGTTTTAGAAGTAATAAGTTTTTCAAAATCTTCAATTTTAGGTAATGCAAAGTTATCTTCAATTTTAGAAATTACAGGTACAACTTTAACTCCAGAGGCTGTTGAAAAACCATTATAGTTTGCATAAAAAGGTTCTGGTATTATTATTTCATCACCAGGATCTGTAATGCTTCCAATTGTAAATAGTAACGCTTCAGAACCACCTGTTGTTGCAATGATATTATCTGCAGATACCTTTATATTATGATTTTTGTAATAGTCTGTAAGTTTTAATCTGTACTCTTCAGAACCTTCAGACCTTGCATAAGCTAAAGTTTCTATATTGTTGTTTTTTACGGCATCTAATGCAACTTTTGGAGTTTTAATATCTGGTTGACCAATATTTAAGTGAAAAACTTTTACTCCATTTTTTTTTGCATTTTCTGCATAAGGAACCAATTTTCTTATTGGAGATTCAGGCATTTTAAGCCCTTTTGATGATACTGAAGGCATAATATAAATTTCTAATTTGTGATGCAAATCTCCGAAATAAATTTGAATTTTTATTATCGATTTTAGATTTCTTTAAAAGGTTAAATATTTATTAAATACTAAAGACTTTTATGCTTTATACTTAATTTAGTAAATAAATAATATTTTATTGAAAAACTTAATATTACTAATATTTACATTATTAATTACACAAGTGTCTTATTCAAAAGATAATTTGTGGTTTTCAAAAAAAAACAAAAAAATTGCCCGGGTAAAATTTAAATTAATCAATAATTTAATTGTTATTCCTTTAAAAATAAATGGGCAAGAACTCTCTTTTATTTTAGATTCTGGTGTAAGTAAAACAATACTTTTTAATATTTCTAAAAACGATAGTATAGGTTTAAATAATGTTGAAAAGATTCGCTTAAGAGGTTTGGGTGATGGGAAATCTGTTGAAGCTTTAGTGTCAAAACAAAATAAAATTTCTTTGCAAGGCATAAAAATACCTAGTGAAACGATTTATGTTATTGTAAAAGATTACTTTGATTTATCAAATAAAATGGGAGTTACGATAAATGGAATAATAGGCTATAATTTACTCCGAAACTTTATTGTAAAAATCAATTATAATTCAAAATACATCGATTTTTTTAATCCAGAGACATTTGAATATAAAAAATGTAAAAAGTGCGAGACTTTTCCAATTCAATTTTATAGAAAAAAGCCATTTATAGATGTTAATGTTCAGTTAGATACAATAGGGGAAAAACTTACAAATGTAAAGATGCTAGTAGATTCAGGAGGTAGTGATGCAATTTGGTTTTTTGAACATACTAAAAGTAATATTATAACACCGAATAGATTTTTTAAAGACATTTTGGGAGAAGGTTTAAGTGGAACGGTTTATGGAAACAGAAGTAGAGTTCCGCTAATAAAACTCGGGAATTTTAAAATAAAAGAGCCAACAGCCTCTTTTCTTGATACTTTATCTACAAAAAATGCGAGAAGCTTTAGAGTAAGAAATGGTAGTATTGGAGCAAATATCCTAAAACGTTTTACCGTTTGGTTTGATTATCCTAATGGTAATATCACATTAAAAAAGAATGGTTCATTTAAAAAGGAGTTTAATTATAATATGAGTGGTCTAGATGTTGTTTATGATGGAATGGAGCTCGTAAAGGAGCAAAATATAAGAACCCTAAAAGATTCGTATAATCAAAATATAGATTCAGATAATTCAATAAGCTTCATAACAAGTTTTTCTTATGAATTCAAGTCTAGGTATAAAATAAAAAATGTTATCAAAGGTTCTCCTGCCGATAAAGTTGGTTTAAAAAAAGATGATGTTATAGTAAGAATTAATTATAAACCATCTTATGAATTTAAACTAAATCAAATTGTTCAAAAATTTCAAGAGAGAGATGGTAAAAAAATCAATTTAACCGTAGATAGAAACGGAAAAAAAATGAAATTTCAATTTAAACTCGAAAGGAAAATTTAGCTAATTTTAAGAATCAGAAAGTAAGCTTTTTTCTTTTTTTAAAGACAATTCTTTGTTAATAAAACCCTTTATTTTTATGACTTTTCTAGCATTTTTAGCGTTAGAAAAAATAGTAATAGATTTAGAAAAACCGCCAACTCTTTTTGTGTCATAAGAAACCTTTATTTCACCTTTTTCGCCTGGCATAATTGGTTTTTCAGGTTTTTTAGGTACAGTGCACCCACAAGTAGATTGTATGTTTTTTATAATTAAAGGAGCATCACCAATATTTGTAAAAACAAAAGTACGTTCTCCATTAGAACCTTTTTCTATTTTCCCGTAATCGATAGTTTCTTTTTCAAATTTAAATTCTTGCGAACTTATAGAAAAAGACACAAAAAATATAAAAACGATACATCCTAAAAGTCTCATAATTCAATATTTTATTTACCGTAAATTTAAAGCTTATATTTTATTCTAAAAAATCAATACCTAATTTTCTCTACCAAAAAAGAGAATTGTATTTTTGTCGATTATATTTTAAAATATTAGTAAAGTATGACAATTCCATCAAAATATGATGCAAGTAAAGTAGAAGATAAATGGTATGAATATTGGATGAAAAACAATTATTTTCATTCAACGCCAGATGATAGAGAGCCTTATACAATTGTAATTCCACCACCAAATGTAACAGGTGTTTTACACATGGGGCATATGCTAAATAATACTATTCAAGATGTATTAATTCGCCGTGCAAGATTGTTAGGTAAAAATGCATGTTGGGTTCCAGGAACAGATCATGCATCAATTGCTACAGAGGCAAAAGTAGTCGCAAAATTAAAAGAGCAAGGAATTAAAAAAAGCGATTTAACTCGTAAAGAATTTTTACAGCATGCATTTGATTGGAAAAATGAATATGGAGGCATAATTCTAGAACAATTAAAAAAACTAGGAGCGTCATGTGATTGGGAGAGAACTGCTTTTACAATGGATGCTGAAATGTCTGAATCTGTAATTAAGGTTTTTGTTGATTTGTACAACAAAGGTTTAATTTACAGAGGTTACAGAATGGTGAATTGGGATCCTGAAGCTAAAACAACACTTTCTGATGAAGAAGTAATTTACGAAGAGAAACAAGGAAATCTTTACTATTTAAATTATAAAGTTGAAGGTTCAAATGATACTTTAACGATCGCAACTACAAGACCTGAAACTATTTTTGGAGATACTGCAATATGTATCAACCCAAATGATGAGCGTTTTACGCATTTAAAAGGAAAGAAAGCAATTGTACCTTTATGTAATCGAGTAATTCCGATTATTGAAGATGAATATGTAGATATCGAATTCGGTACAGGATGTTTAAAAGTTACTCCTGCTCACGATGAAAATGATAAAGTTTTAGGAGATAAACACAACCTTGAAGTAATTGATATTTTTAATGATGATGCTTCTTTGAATTCTTTTGGTTTACATTATGAAGGTAAAGACAGATTTATCACGAGAAAAGAAATAGCTAAAGAACTCGAAGAAAAAGGAATTTTAATCAAAACAGAAGTTCATACTAATAAAGTAGGTACATCAGAAAGAACAAAAGCTGTTATTGAGCCAAGATTATCAGATCAATGGTTTTTAAAAATGACTGATTTAGTTAAACCTGCAATCGAAGCTGTTTTAGGTGATGATACTGATATTAATTTAGTTCCAAAAAAATTCGAAAATACGTATCGTCATTGGATGGAAAATATTCGTGATTGGAATATTTCTCGTCAATTATGGTGGGGTCAGCAAATACCTGCTTTTTATTTTGGAGATGGTAAAGAAGATTTTGTAGTTGCAGAAAATATTGAAGAAGCA
Source organism: Polaribacter sp. (assembly GCA_042091415.1). Classification (GTDB taxonomy): domain Bacteria; phylum Bacteroidota; class Bacteroidia; order Flavobacteriales; family Flavobacteriaceae; genus Polaribacter. The sequence goes on from JBELHK010000018.1 coordinate 26,784, forward strand.
GTAAAATTAGCTCAAGAAAAAACAGGTAATTCTTCATTAAATTCATCAGATTTAAAACAAGATGAAGATGCTTTAGATACTTGGTTTTCTTCTTGGTTATGGCCAATGTCTGTTTTTGATGGAATTCGTAATCCAGAGAATGAAGAAATAAAATATTATTATCCAACAAACGATTTAGTAACTGGCCCAGATATTTTATTCTTTTGGGTTGCTAGAATGATTATTGCAGGATATGAATATAAAGGCGAAAAACCTTTTAAAAATGTTTATTTAACAGGTTTAGTTAGAGATAAACAAAGACGAAAAATGTCTAAATCATTAGGGAATTCTCCTGATGCTTTAAAGTTAATTGATGATTATGGTGCAGACGGAGTAAGAGTCGGTTTGCTTTTAAGTTCTGCTGCGGGTAATGATTTAATGTTTGATGAAGATTTATGTCAGCAAGGAAAAGGATTTGCCAATAAAATTTGGAATGCCTTTAGATTGATAAAAGGTTGGGAAATTGATGAAAATTTAGAACAACCAGAAACTGCAAAAATTGGTTTAGATTGGTATGAAGCTAAATTTCAGAAAACGTTAGTAGAAATAGAAGATCACTTTTCTAAATATCGTTTATCTGATGCTTTAATGGCAATTTATAAACTAATTATGGATGATTTTTCTTCTTGGTTGTTAGAAATTGTAAAACCAGCTTATCAAAAACCAATTGATGCTAAAACGTACAAAGCAATTATAGAGATTTTAGAAAATAATTTAAAAGTATTGCATCCGTTTATGCCATTTTTAACAGAAGAAATTTGGCAATTTATTGCAGAAAGAACAGCTGAAGAAGCGTTAATTATTGCTAAATATCCAACGGTTAAAGAATTTGATAATCAAATAATTTCTAATTTTGATTTTGCAACAGGAGTTGTTTCAGGGTTAAGAACCATAAGAAAAGAAAAAAATATTTCTTTTAAAGATGAAGTGGAATTATTTGTGATTGATAATGAAAGTAATTCAAAAGAATTTGATACTGTTATTCAGAAATTAACAAATACTTCAACTATAAATTATGTTTCAGATAAAGTTGATGGAGCTTCTTTTAGAGTGAAATCTAATGAGTATTTTGTTCCAATATCTTCATCTAATATTGATGTAGAAGCTGAAATTAAAAAACTTAATTCAGAGTTAAAAAGAGCAGAAGGATTTTTATTTGGTATTCAGAAAAAGTTATCGAATGAACGATTTGTATCAAATGCTCCAGAAAAAGTAATTACTTTAGAACGTAAAAAAGAAAGCGATACACTCGCTAAAATTGAAACAATAAAATCTAGCTTGTCTAGTTTACAATAATAAAAAAAGCTCTTTTAAAGAGCTTTTTTTATTTTATATAAGAGCTTCCTTAAGTAATGTTATAGGATGTTTAGCAATACGTTTTGTACCATCATAAATTTGATGACGACAACTCGTTCCTGCGGCTGCAATTTC
>JBELHK010000018.1:28353-31271 GCA_042091415.1 Polaribacter sp.
TCAAAAGTAAAACTATATTCTGCTATTTTTTTTGCTGATAATTTATCATCAGCCAATCTAATATATTCATCTCTAAATGTTAAAATTGCAGAAGGTTCAATACCAATTAATGGAGTTTCTTCAGTAATTAAATCCTTAAAAATTGAAATATTTTTATTGCAAATAGATTTTGCTTGTTTTAAAAATCCTTTTGAAATAAAGCTTCTTGCACTTTCTTCGTGATTTATAATATTTACATTATAACCTAATTTTTCAAGTAATGAAACAGCATCTTTGCCAATTTCTACATCATAAAAGTTTGTAAACTCATCATTAAATAAATATATATTTTTCTTTGATTTTGTATATTCAGTACTATTTTTTGAATGTTTTTTGTACCAATTATGTAATGTTTTTTTAGCAAGTTTAGGAACACTTCTTTGAACAGCTACACCCATAGCAGATTTTGCTAAAGATGTATTGAGAACAAGATTAGCTAGAGTTGGAGTGAGACTTCCTAGTTTATTGAGCTTAGCGTTATTTGCAAATAATTTACTTCTGAAAGAATATCCATTGATTTCTTGATATTGATATAAAAATTCTGCTTTCATTGTCGCAATATCAACATTACTAGGGCATTCAGATGCGCAAGCTTTACAGCTTAAACATAAATCTAAAACTTGCTTTAACTCTTTAGAATCAAATTTATTAGCGGCTGAGTTATTGGTTAAAACTTCACGTAAAGTATTTGCTCTAGCTCGAGTGGTATCTTTTTCATCTTTTGTTGCTCTATAACTTGGGCATAAAGTACCGCCTGCTTCAACAGGTTTTCTACAGTCACCTGAACCATTACATTTTTCTGCTAGTTTGATAATTCCTTCACTATCAGAAAAATCTTGAATAGTCTCAATTTGAGGTTCAATTCTATCAATTTCATAACGTAGGCTTTTATCCATAGGAAAAGCATCTGTAATTTTTCCTTTGTTAAAAACATTATTTGGATCAAATGCCTTTTTTATTCGTCTTAAAAGTTGGTAATTTTTATCACCAATCATCAACGGTATAAACTCTGCACGAACAATTCCATCTCCATGTTCGCCACTAAATGAACCATTGTACTTTTTTACCAATTTGGCGGTATCATTAGTAATTTTTCTAAATAAGACAACATCTTCTGATTTCTTTAAATTTAGAATAGGTCGTAAATGTAATTCACCTGCACCTGCATGTGCATAGTAGACTGCATTCTGCTGATATTTAGCCATTATTTTGGTAAACTCTTCAATGTAGTCGGGTAAATCTTCTAAAGCTACTGCGGTATCTTCTATACATGCAACAGCTTTCATATCACCAACCATATTACCTAAAGCTCCTAAACCAGCTTTTCGTAAATAATGAACTTTAGCAATATCTTTATCGTAAACTTTCGGGTGATGATAACCAAATTTGTTTTCTTCTAACTCAGCTATTAATTTATCTGCAAGTACTTCAGCTTCGTCTATTGTGTCAGCTGCAACTTCTAGCATTAAAATAGCCTCTGGATCTCCCTTTAAAAAGAATCTATTTTTAGCTAGTTCACGATTATTTTTAGTACAGTCTAAAATGGTTTTATCCATTAACTCACAATTATATAAATTGTGATTCATAGATGTTAAAGTAGCTTTTAAACTTTCATTAATACTGTCAAAATGAGAGCAAACCATGATGCTTTTTTTAGGAGCAAGATTATCTAATTGCAGGGTTATAGAAGTTGAAAAGGCTAAAGTACCTTCACTACCTGTAAGTAGTTTTGCTACATTTATTTTATGTTGAGTTCCCCCAAATAAATCTGATTTTAATAACTCATCAATTGCATAGCCTGTACATCGTCTATGAATAGTTTCTTTTGGGAATTCTTTTTTTATTTCTTTTTGATTAGCTTCATTAGATAATTCATCATAAATATTTTTATAAATTTTACCTTCTAAAGTTTTTTCTCTTGTTTTTACGAGAAATTCATCCGAAGAAATTTCTTTAAAAATAGCTGAGGAGCCATCACTTAAAATAGCTTCTATTTCTAAAACTTTATCTCTTGTAACTCCATATCTTATAGAGGTGCTTCCGGAGGAATTATTGCCAACCATTCCTCCAATCATACATCTGTTTGATGTTGAGGTGTTTGGGCCAAAAAATAAACCATAAGGTTTTAAAAACACATTTAAAGAATCTCTTACAATGCCAGGTTGTAGTTTAATTGTTTTAGCTTGTTCATCAAAAGAGATGATATTTGTAAAATGTTTAGAAACGTCTACTACAATTCCATCTCCAACACATTGCCCTGCTAAAGAAGTTCCTGCTGTTCTCGGAATTAAAGTGATATTGTTTTTAGTAGCAAAATCAATTAATACTTTAATATCATTTTTATCTTTAGGAAAAGCAACCGCTAATGGTATTTTTCTATATACTGAAGCATCAGTAGCGTATAAAGTTTTATGTAAATTATCAAAATTAATATTTCCTGATAATGATTGGTTTAGATTTTCTAAAGTTTCTCTATTAGCCATGAACTCAAAGACATAATTTTAACAAATATCAGAATATTTAAAATATTGAATTCTAGAAATACTGTATTTATTTTAATTTTTATCAATTACAAATTAGTAAGGTGTTTTAATTCAATATATAATATTATTTTAAGTTAATTATGTTCTACAATTGAATAAAAATTAATCAATTGAATTTATATCTTTGTTTGTATACCAATATAATTAAAATGAAAAATATATTTTTACTTCTACTTTTTGTTTCATCTCTAAGTTTTTCCCAAAACATAGATTTAAGTTACTATCTCCCTTATGAAACTTATAATTCAGAAATTCCGACACCTGAAGAAATAATTGGTCATGAAGTAGGTGAGTGGCATATTACACATGATAAGCTCGTAAACTATATGAGAGCTT
>JBELHK010000019.1:0-14561 GCA_042091415.1 Polaribacter sp.
AAAATTTTTAATGCAGGTTTAAAAGCTATGAAATCTTTTAGAGGAGCTACTAAATTTGAAAATGCTTTAGTTAGTATAGCTATAAAAACGAAATTAGAAAAACCATACAATACTGATAAAATAAACTCTCTGATTAAACTTCTACCCTATCAAAATCTTGAAGAGTTTATGTCTAACACAGAAAATTTTTTCAATATTATTTATGATGAAATACTCGTTGAAAAAATAATAGAAATTATAGAATATCTTATAGATAAAATGAAAAAGAAACCTAAAATATTTTCAAAGAAAGAAATTATAGGTTTAGAATTGGCTTTAGAAACTATTTCTAAAGGTGAAGAATTATTTAACCAACTAACAAAAAAAGACCAAAAAATTCTTATTTCATTTATATTGAAAATTGAAAAAGATAATTTAGATGAAATATTCAAAGATTAATTTATCGAACATATTTCGTTTTCTTTAAAGTACTTAAAATTATAAATGAAGCTAAAAAGAAAAGAGCCAAACAGAGAACACTCCACTGCATTGAATCTGTAATAGCGTATAAAAAACCATAAACAAAAGTACCTAACACTATCGCAATTTTTTCAGTAACATCATAAAAACTAAAATATGTTGCATGATCTTCAGTTTCTGGTAATAATTTGGAATAAGTAGATCTTGTTAAAGATTGTATTGCACCTAATACCAAACCTAAAACACCACCTAAACAATAAAAATAGATTGATACATTAGGTAAACCTTTATGCAACAAAAAAGCACAAAAACAAACCAACATCCAAATAATTATTGTCAGTTTAAGAGCAAAAATATTTCCTTTTTTCTCTGATAATCTTGAAAATAAAAAAGCGCCTAATATTGCAACTATTTGAATCAATAAAACGGTAATAATTAAATCTATAGTTTCTAAACCTAACTCTTTAGAACCAAAAATAGTTGCTAACAGAATTATAGTTTGTACTCCAACACTTAACAAGAAAAAAGATATCAAAAAACGTTTTAAAACAGGATAATTAATTATTTCGTTCGCTACATTTTTTAATTCTTTATATCCGCGCCATATGAAATCTTTCCCTGGTTTTTTATTATAAATATTGTTCGGTAATCTTCTAAAAGTAATTTGTGCGAATCCTATCCACCATAGACCAACTAAAACAAAAGAAAACCTTGAAGCTAAAGCTGTTGTAATGCCAAATAAATCTGGCTTCTGAATCATTATTAAGCTAATTATAAGCAATATAACAGAACCTATATATCCATAAATAAATCCTTTTGCGCTTGCTCTGTCTTGTTGTTCAGGGAAGGCTACCTCAGGTAAATATGCATTGTAAAAAACCAAACTAGACCAAAATCCAATACTCGCTAAAATTGTAAAGACAATACCAATCCAAACGGTATTAACTCCTTCAAAAAAGTACAAACTACAGACTGATAAACCACCAAGCCAACAAAAAAACTTCATAAACTTTTTCTTATTTCCAGTGTAATCAGCAATTCCTGATAAAATTGGAGAAATAAAAGCAACAATTAAAAAGGAAAATGATAAAGCATAACTATACAAACTATCAGGATGATTCCATTCCGTCCATAAAAAAAAAACTGTTTTTCCATCGGTAACTGCGCTATAATAAAGCGGAAAAACAGCTGTACTAATTACTAGAGAATATACTGAGTTCGCCCAATCATAAAACGCCCAACTATTTATTAATTTAGGATCTCCTATTTTTAACATATCAATTTTTATATAAAGCAATTAGATTGGCCACAATATAATAAAACTATTTGTTTCTAATTTTTAATCATAAAAATCACTAACAAAAAATATATTTCTTTTAACCTCTCTTTTTATTTAATAGATTTCTAAAATTGTAAATTTGTTTTCCGTTTTTTTTACAAATTATGAATGAGTTTACTTCTAATAATAAATACGCACCTAGTTTAAAGGTTCCGATTATCATTCAATATATATCTAAAATATTATATGCCATTTCAGAGAAATTAACAATCTTTTTTGCTGCAAAACTATTTACTACTCCTATTAGTTTTAAAAGACCTAAAAGAGAATTAGGGATGTTACAAACATCACAAGTAAGAAAAATTTATTTACCTGAAAACAATAAGAAAGTTGAAATATTATCATATGGTTTTTCTAATAAAAAAGTATTACTTGCCCATGGTTGGTGTGGAAGAAATACGCAACTTTTTATGATTGCAAATAAACTTTTAGAAAATGGATTTATGGTAATTTCTTTTGATGGACCTTCACATGGAAATTCTGATGGGAAAACAACGAATTTATTAGAGTTTATTTCAACAATTAAAGAAATTAATAAAAAGTTTGGTCCTTTCGAAGCTGCTGTTGGTCATTCATTTGGATCGATGTCAATTTTAAATAATCAAGCTCAAAGTAGCCTTTTTAAATGTATTGTAACAATTGGTTCTGGTGATAAAATTTCTACAATACTTGAAAATTTTTCGTATAATTTAGGTCTAAAGAGAAAATTTGGAAAAAAATTACAAAATTATTTAGAAAATAAATGGAATATTAAATTTGATGAATATGCATCTAACAAGGTTGCTAAAGATATAGACGTTCCTGTTTTAGTTGTTCATGATTCTTTAGATGGAGATGTTGATATAAACTGTGCAATAAATATTCGTCAAAATTTAAAAAACGGTAAACTTTTAATTACAAATGGTTTAGGTCATACTAAAATATTAAGAAATAAAAATATATCAAATAGAATCGTAAATTTTATAAAAGAAAATACATGAAAAAATTATTAAGTTTTTTTGCTTTGGTATTAATGATTAGTTGCAATGGAGTTGCTCAAAATAAATCATCAAAAAAAACCAAAAAATACAAAATTGAAAAAACAGATGCCGAATGGAAAAAATTATTATCCCCAATGGCATACTATGTTTTAAGGGAGTCTGGCACTGAGAGAGCTTTTACAAGTCCTCTAAACAAAAATTACCAAAAAGGAGTTTTTGTTTGTGCTGCATGTAAAACGCCATTATATAAATCTGAACATAAATATGATTCCGGCACAGGGTGGCCGTCTTTTGATAGAGCTATAAAAAATAATGTTGAACTCGATGTAGATTATAAAATTGGGTACGCTAGAACAGAATTAAAATGTAATAGTTGTGGAGGACATTTAGGGCATTCTTTTGATGACGGCCCTCAAAAAACTACCGGGAAACGTCATTGTATAAACGGAGCTGCATTAGAATTTATTCAAAAAAAATAGTACATTTAAAAAAATATTTTGTTGAATAAAATAATAAATAAACCTTATCTATTCTTCTTTGGCTTAATACCAGTCTTTTTAATATTAGGGTTTTTAAAGAGAAATATTCCAATAGATATCAATATCTCATTTATATATTATCTAATTAATGTAGATTTTTGGTGTTATGTTTCTGCAATTTATTTTGGTTTAATTGGTGTTAATTATTTATCATTAAAATTAGTAAAAAAAAAGCCTAAAAAAGTTTTAACAATTTTACATATTTCACTTCAAACTTTGTGCTTACTCCCTTATTTATATGCGGTTTTTAAATTAGATGAAAACGGAATATTACCAAATGATAAATTCTTTTATAATGTTGAGCCTACATATATTTTTCTGTTTGCTTTTTTCTTGTTTATCATCTCTGTAATTATTCATTTAATTAACTTTTTTTCGAGTTTACTTTTAAAAAGAGATTAATTCTTTTAAGCTTTTTTAAGCAAACACTTATAATTATATTTGTGGCTCCAAAAAAAGATAGTAAATTATGTTTAATAACTTAAGCGATAAATTAGATAAGGCATTACATACTCTTAAAGGGCATGGTCAAATTACAGAAATAAATGTAGCTGAAACTTTAAAAGAAGTAAGAAGAGCTTTATTAGACGCAGACGTTAATTTTAAAATTGCGAAAGAATTTACCAAAAAAGTTCAAACTGAAGCAATTGGTCAAAATGTGTTAACTACATTAAATCCAGGCCAATTAATGGTAAAGTTGGTGAAAGATGAATTAACCGCACTTATGGGAGGTGATTCTGTTGGAATTAATTTAGGAGGTTCTCCAACCGTTATTTTAATGTCTGGTTTACAAGGTTCAGGTAAAACCACTTTTTCTGGAAAACTTGCAAAATATTTAAAAACAAAAAAAACAAAACAAGTTTTATTAGTAGGTTGTGATGTATATAGACCAGCCGCTATCAACCAGTTACAAGTTGTTGGTGAACAAATAGGTGTAGAAGTTTATGCTGAACCAGAAAATAAAAATCCTGTTGAAATTTCTAAAAATGCGATAGCACATGCTAAAGCAAATGGTAAAAATGTAGTAATTATAGATACTGCAGGTCGTTTAGCAGTTGATGATGAAATGATGACCGAAATTTCTAATATTCATAAAGAAATTACTCCTCAAGAAACGCTATTTGTAGTTGATTCCATGACTGGTCAAGATGCTGTTAATACTGCCAAAGCGTTTAATGATATTTTAAATTTTGATGGAGTTGTTTTAACAAAATTAGATGGAGATACAAGAGGTGGTGCTGCTTTAACCATAAAATCGGTTGTAGATAAACCAATAAAATTTATTGGAACTGGAGAAAAAATGGACGCTATCGACGTTTTCCATCCAGATAGAATGGCAGACCGAATATTGGGTATGGGTGACGTAATATCATTAGTAGAACGTGCTCAAGATCAGTATGATGAAGAAGAAGCTAGAAAACTTCAAAAGAAGATTGCTAAAAATCAATTTGGTTTTGATGATTTTTTAAATCAGATTCAACAAATTAAGAAGATGGGAAGTATGAAAGATTTAGTGGGTATGATTCCTGGCGCTGGAAAAGCAATGAAAGACGTAGATATAGATGATGATGCATTTAAAGGAATTGAAGCTATAATTCATTCTATGACACCTTCAGAAAGAAGTACTCCTTCTACGATTAATTCTAGTAGAAAAAAGAGAATTGCTAAAGGTTCTGGTACATCAATCCAAGAAGTTAATCAACTTATGAAACAATTTACTCAAATGAGTAAAATGATGAAAATGATGCAAGGCGGAGGCGGTAGGAAAATGATGCAAATGATGAAAGGAATGAAATAATAGTTGGGCTGCAATAAATTGCAGCCTTTTTAATTTTGCAATGCTAAAAAACATAACCCTAATAAGAAACTCGAATAAATATAGAAATTTGTTATTCTTAATGATAACAAGTCTACTTTTTTTGTTGTCTAAAGAGAATGGATTATTTTGGGATAATGTTTTATTTGCTTCAAAAATGGGGAATTACCTATTTGAAAACTCAATCTTTAATTGGTCAATTCCTGATTCTTTTGACCCAGGACATCCTCCTTTTTTAGGTTTTCTTTTAGCTTTAGTTTGGAAAATATTTGGGCAAAATCTTTGGTCTTCGCATTTACTAATGTTTCCCTTTATATTTGGAGTTCTTGTACAATTATTTAAGTTTATTTCTTTTTATGTTAAAGATGAAAAAAAAGCTTGGCTAGCTTTTGCTTTTATTATTTTAGATCCAACACTTTCAACTCAATTTATAATTGTTAATCCTGAGGTTATAATTGTATTTTTTTTCTTTTTAGCTTTTAACGGAATAATAGAAAATAATAAAAAATTACATTTTATAGGCTTATTTTTTTTAAGTATTATTTCATTTAGATCTATGATGCTTTTAGCGGGGCTATTTATTTTTGACTTTTTAAACAGAATTATTATTAAAAAAGAAAAAATAAAAAGTGTTCTGAATTTTAATTTTCTTCTTTTCTATTTAATTGCAAGTTTACCCGGTATATTTTATATTGTTTGGAGATTGTTTACTAAAGGATGGTTACAAACACATCCTAATTCTCCTTGGTCTAGTTTATGGCAGTTAGCAACTCCAAAAATATTTTTTAAAAATAGCATAGTTTTAATTTGGAGATTTTTAGATTTTGGAAGAATCTTTTTTATTTGTTTTATTATAATATCTCTTTTAGTTATTGGCAAAAAAATATTTGAAGATAACAAAAACAAACAGTTGATATTACTTGCAATTAGTTCTGTTTTTTTTATAATTATTGCCTGCTTAATTTCTACAAATTCTTTTGGGCATCGCTATTTTATAGTTGCATTTATAGCTTTAAACCTATTAAGCTTTAGAATTCTTATAAATTATTATAGAAGAAGAAAAGTCCTTTTTTGCTTTCTCTTTTTTGGATTAATTTTTGGAAACTTTTGGATCTACCCTAAACATATTTCTCAAGGTTGGGATGCTACTTTAGGCCATATACCCTATCATAATTTAAGAAAGGACGCAATTTATTATTTAGAAAAAAATAAAATTCCGATAAATGATGTTGCTACATTTTTTCCAAATTATCATTCTATAAATACAATCGAATTGAATGGAGACAATAGAAGTTTTCAAAAATTTAATGGAAAAAATGAGTACGTTTTTTATTCCAACATCTATAATCTCTCAAAAGAAGATTTAATTAATTTGGATAAAAATTATAAGAAGATTAAAGAATTCAATAGTTATAATATAAACATTACCATATATATTTTAAAATAAAATGATTTTATTAGACGGCAAAAAAACATCAGCAGACATTAAAGAAGAAATAGCTTTAGAAGTAAGAGATTTAAAGGATAAGGGGTTAAAAACTCCTCATTTAGCAGCAATTATTGTAGGAAATGACGGAGCTAGTATTACTTATGTAAATGCAAAAGTAAAAGCTTGTGAAAGAGTTGGTTTTGAATCTACTTTAATAAGGTTACCTGAAGAAACTACTGAAAAAGAGTTATTAAATGAAATTGCAATTTTAAATGTTGATAATGATATAGATGGTTTTATAGTGCAACTACCTTTACCAAAGCATATAGATGAACAAAAGGTAATTATGGCAGTTGACCCTAGTAAAGATGTAGATGGTTTTCATCCAACAAATGTTGGTAAAATGGCATTAAATTTACCTACATTTATTTCTGCAACTCCATTCGGAATTTTAGAATTGTTAGATAGATACAATGTTGAAACTTCAGGTAAACATGTTGTAGTTTTAGGAAGAAGCCATATTGTAGGTAGTCCAATGAGTATTTTGCTATCACAAAAAAGAAAAGTAGGAAATGCCACGGTAACTATGTGCCATAGTAGAACTAAAAATTTAAAAGAAATTACTTTACAAGCAGATATTATAATAGCAGCAATTGGTATTCCTGAGTTTCTAAAAGAAGATATGGTTAAAGAAGATGTTACAGTAATTGATGTTGGTATTACACGTTTAGCAGATTCTTCTAAAAAAAGTGGATTTAGATTAGTCGGTGATGTGGCTTTTGATGAGGTTTCAAAAAAATCTAATTATATTACTCCCGTTCCTGGTGGAGTTGGCCCAATGACTATTGCTATGCTTTTAAAAAACACTTTATTATCTTGTAAAAGACGTCAGTAGTTTTTATAAAAACTATATGTCTTCTTCCCTATTTACTGAGTTAGGGGAAAATGCCGGTAAACATATTGCAATATACTCACAAGATTCATTAAAAGGGTTCGAATATTGAACCCTTACATTTTTTTGAATTTTAATAGATTCACCCGCTTTTAAAACAATGGTTTCTCCATCAATAATAAATTGTTTTTTCCCCTTGATTATATAAGTATACTCATCAAACTCTGGTGTTTGAAAAGGTTCCTTCCATTTCGGAGGTGCAACCATATGAGCAATACTAATTTCTGAATCATCTGAAGATGCATTACCAAAATGCTCCTCAATTAATTTACCATCAGTAGTGGGAACAACAAAAGGTGATTTTTGAATTATATACTTCTTCATAAAAATTAATCAAACCAGATAACAAAAGATTTCATTCTAGCCAAATCAGGTATTTGTTCTAAAGATACCTTTTGAGGAGAAAAACTACTTAAGCCCAATTCTTCTTTATTAATAGCAATTGTTGCATTAATATCATCTAAAAATAGAGTAACAGATTGTAAAGTAGACTCTACTCTAATTTTATTATTAAAAGCGTTAATTTCTGAAAAATTTGAATTTAAACTGATATTTTCTTTTGTATGAAATCTACTATCATGAATTTCTATACTTTTTATCGTTGATGTTGAATCTAGCTGTTCCTTTGGTATTATAGTAAGCAAGTGCTTCCCTCCTTTTTCGTAAATTTTATACTTATCATCATCTTGAAAATAGTTATCACCCAAAGCACCTTCACTCAAAGTAGAAACGATAGAATCTTTACTAAAAATATTTTTTAAATCTTTAATGGTCGTTTTAGAGGTAATATCTCCTATTTTTCCTTTGTCTACAGTGAATTTGTTGGAATTGCTACAACTAATTAAAAATGTAAAAATTAAAGAAAAAATAAATAATTGGTTGATAATTGATTTCATTATATAACTTTTTGATAATAACTAAACGCTATTTTTTTACTTATCTTATTTTGATTTCTTTTTTTTGATATGCTAAAATGTCTTTTTTAGAATTACAAAACAATTAAATCATATTAATTTAAATTTTCAAAGGGAATTTTATAAGTACTTTAAAACTAATTTTTATTAGCGAAACTTACTGATAATAAGTTTATAAATAAACTTTTATTTTATATGTTCTATTTATAAAGTCCAAAAAATTACCTTCACAAATCATTAAAATTAATCTCGATAAAAGTAATCAAACTTTAAAGGCTGAAAAATTATATTTTCATTTTTTTATTTACAATTTTATTTGGAAAAATTTTGGAATAACTAGATTAGTCAATCCAATTCTTAAAATCCTTTACACGTTCTCTACTTACAATAATTTCGGTTTCGTTGTAAGAATGTAAAATCAATTTTAAACGAGAATTTGAGTATGCTACAATGTCTTTTATCGCATTAATATTTACAATAAATGTTCTATTGACTCTAAAAAAATTCTCTGGACTTAATTGTTCTTGCCAACTTTCTAAAGAATGGTCTAATAAATAATTTCTTTTATCTAAAGTATGTATGTAAGTTGCTTTATTTTCACTGTAAAAACACTCAACATCATCTAATGGAATTATTTTAATGTGTTGCCCAACCTTAATAGATATTCTTTTTTTAAACTTTCGATCTATAGGATTTATAAGTAATTTTCGAATATCTTCTAAATTAAGTTGTACGTCTAACTTCTCTGGTTGTTGATTTTTATATTGATTAATTGCAGCTGATAATTCCTCATCATCAATGGGTTTTAACAAATAATCTATACTATTTAATTTAAAAGCTTTAAGAGCATATTCATCGTATGCAGTTGTAAATATAATTGCACTTTTAACCTCTATTTCTTCAAAAATTTCAAATGATAAACCATCTGATAATTGAATATCTAAAAAAATTAAATCTGGATGCGTATTATTTTCTAACCAATTCAAAGACTCTTCAACAGAATGAAGCATTTTAGTAACTTCAATACTTAAATCACTCAACATTCTTTTTAACCTCCTTGCGGCAGGCTTTTCATCTTCAATAATTAAAACATTCATATAAAACTATTTTCTATTCGAAATTCTATCATTGTATTCGTAATTATCTTGGTCCATAAATTCTTTAATTTTTCTTTGTTCCCAATCTTTTCCTAATCCAAAAGATCTGAATCCAAAAACTCCTAACCAATGAAAAAAGAGACCTATTCCCCAAAATAATATAGTTGAGTATGCACCAAAATTAGTTATAGCTTCTATAAAAGTATATCCGCTAGAGATTAATCCATATATAATAACACCGCTAATCATAATATTTATTACAATATATACTGATAAGTGAATGTAAAAGGCTTTTATATCCTTAACTCTTTTTTTAGCTCTAATATAGCTCTGTTCTTGTCTAAAATCTTGCATCATTTTTAATTAAAATTTTATTAACTCTCATTCATGAATTCCTTAATTTTCTTTTCTTCCCAGTCTTTGCCTAAGCCTAATTTGTTAAACCCAAAAACACCTAACCAATGAAAGAAAACCCCCATTCCCCAACCTAATAAAGAGAACCAAAACCAATGAAAACCAGGCACAAACATTAAATTAACTGTAATTATAATTGGCATCGTTAAAAGGTAAACACATAAATGAGTATAAAATGCTTTGATGTCTTTTACTCTTTTTTTAGCTTTTAAATATTTCTTTTCTACTTCGAAATTCATTTCCATTATTGTAATCTTTTTTGTTTATTTTCTTTATCCATTAATTCTTTAATCTTACGTTCTTCCCAATTTCTGCCAAAAAATATGCTGTAACTATTAACTTCTAAAAAATGAAAGATTAAACCAATACCCCATCCAAAAGCAGGAAACCAAAACCAATAAAAATGAGGAGAAAATCTTAAATTAATAAATATTAAAAAAGGAATTACTAAACAATACGATAATAAGTTTTGATAAAATTCCTTTAACTTTTCTACTTTTTCTATTGCCTTAACATATTTGCTATTTTCTAAATTTTCGTTATACATAATATCTGTAATTTTATAAAGAAGAGGTAAACTCACCTTAAAAGTTTTATTATTATTTTGAATTTTTACCGATCTATCAGTAATTAATTGATATCTATCAGTAATATTATCTAAGCCAACTTTTGTACTTTTTCCTATTGCTTCTTTTGGATTAATGTTATTTTCGACTACTAAATAATTCTCGAATTCGTAAATATTTATTACTAAAGGTTTAGAGGATGATACTACGTTGTGTTTCACTGCATTTTCTAATAATAATTGCAAAGACAGCGGCACAATTTTTAATTCTGAATTACTAACCGATTGAGGAATATTAAATTTCACAGCATCCTCAAAGCGCATACTAAGTAATTCCATGTAAGTTTTTGCAAAATTTAATTCTTCAAAAATTGGAACTAAATCTTTATTTCGTTGCTCTAAAACATATCTATATATTTTAGAAAGTTTAGTAGTGAATTTTTCTGCTTTGTTTGGATTTTCTCCTATCAAACTAGTTAAAACATTCAAACTATTAAATAAAAAATGTGGATCTATTTGACTTTTTAATGACTCAAATTTTGCTGTTTCTGTTTTTGCTACTATTTGCTGTTTTGTTGTTTCTTTATTTACAGATTTTTTCCATTCTTTCATAAATCCTCTTGCATGTAAAAAAGCTGAAATACCAAAAGAAAGAATAATATAAAATAAATGAACCCAAATTAAATCACCTTTAAAAAAAGCATCAGAATTACCACCAGAGATAATAATAAATGCTACGTAATTTATTAAAAGTACAACAGGAATTGTATACAATACTGTTGCAATAATACCAACCCAAACTCTTGTATTGGTTTGTTTAATCCAATCCCATTTTTTTGTTAAAATATCATTGATAATCCCTTGACCAAAACCTAAACCAAAAGAATACATTGCAGAAATCAAAAAAGTATAAAAAATTGAATTGAATGAAAAATCTAAATTGATAACAGTAAATACTAATGAGAATATTAAAGTTATTTTAAAACAAACAATAACACCTTCCTTTAATTCTTTTTTTGATATGATATTTTTACTACTCATTAAAATAATTTTCTATTTTAAAATTTAATATCTAAAGATACATTTTTATTGAAAACTGTAAATTTTGCATTTTCAAAAGTAGGTGGTCCAAAATTCATTACATTATTTGATGAACCATAATCCTCTAAAGGCATTCCATTGATTGTAAAGTCCATTTTACCATTGTTATTTTTATCATGATAACAGACAATTGCATATTCTCCTGGTGAAATATTTGTAAATGTAACTTCACTTTCACCGTTTGATATTTCTGAATTAAATGATAATATTGGTTTACCCATAAAATTATCTTTATCAAATAAAGCAAAACCTATCTTTCCTTCATCTGATGAAACATTTACGACTTTTGCAGAAATCGAAAATTTATTTTTAGTAGATAATATATTTAATGATAAAACTAGAGTTGTTGCTAAAATTGATAAAATTAATTTCATTTTAATTGGTTTTTATAATTGAGATACAAAGAAGATTTAAAAGTTAATTTTTTAAAACAAAAAGTTACTGAATTGTCTTTTTTTGATGCTGAAACGTACATAAAAATAAATATTGAAGACAAAACCTCAGTTTTATATATAAGGAAGAATAGCTTAGTTATAAATCATCATTAAAAAATGGATTAATTAATAATTTTAAAAGTATATTTTTTCGAAAATTATAAAAATTTAAAATTTATTATTAATTCTTATTAATATTTCAAAAAAATATATACATTTACAATATTATTTATATATGTACGCAAATAATTTAAATATAATATATTTTAAATCTGTTCTAGAAAATAACAGGTTACGTTTGCGCTATACATTTTCTCCTCGCCCTTTGGGTGTTATCTAGTTTTTGGAATTAGGTGAGTCCATTTCCACTCTCAAAAAAGAACCGATAAAATTTTATAAATAAAAAACACATTGCAATGAAAATTGTAATCGCTGATAAGTCACATATCATTTACTCAGAAATCATTTGTAATACCATTGATGAAGCTGCAAAAGTTAGAGGCACTGGAATTGCAAAGAGAAAACCTGAATATATTACTGAAAAAATTAAAAATGGCAACGGAGTTATTGCTTTAGATGGAGATAATTTTGCCGGTTTTTGTTATATAGAACAATGGAGTCATGGAAAATTTGTTGCAAACTCAGGGCTAATTGTTCATCCTGATTACAGAAATTTAGGGTTAGCAAAAAAAATTAAGCGTGCTATCTTTAATCACTCTAGAAACAAATTTCCTGAAGCGAAAATCTTTAGTATAACTACAGGATTAGCTGTAATGAAAATGAACTCTGAATTGGGTTACAGACCAGTAACATTTTCAGAATTAACAACAGACCAAACTTTCTGGAATGGTTGCCAAACTTGTAAAAACTTTGATGTTCTTCAAAGAACAGATCAAAAAATGTGTTTATGTACAGGTATGTTATACGATCCAAAATCGAAAGATAATATTGACACAAAAAAAATAAAAGAAAAATCATTCAATAGATTAAAAAACATAAAACAAGCTTTGTTTTTAAAAAATAAAAAAAAATGAAAAAATTAGTTATTGCTTACAGTGGCGGATTAGATACTTCTTATTGCGCAGTTAGTTTGTCTAAAAATTATGAAGTTCATGCTGTAAGTGTAAATACAGGTGGTTTTACCGAAAGTGAAATTAAAAATATTGAGAAGAATGCATTTAAAATGGGTGTATCAACTTATAAAAACATAGATGCAGTTGCATCTTTTTATAATAAAGTTATAAAATATTTAATTTTCGGAAATGTTCTAAAAAATAATACTTATCCACTTTCAGTTAGTGCAGAAAGAATTATACAGGCCATTGAAATCATTGAATATGCTAAAAGCATTAATGCTGAATACATAGCTCATGGTTCTACAGGAGCAGGAAATGATCAAGTTCGTTTTGATATGATATTTCAAACTCTAGCACCAAACATAAAGATCATAACTCCAATTAGAGATAAAAAATTAACAAGACAAGAAGAAATTGATTATCTAAAATCTGAAGGAATTGATATGGCTTGGGAAAAATCAAAATATTCTGTAAACAAAGGTCTTTGGGGAACAAGCGTTGGTGGTGTGGAAACTTTAGAATCGGATAAACCACTGCCTAATTCAGCTTATCCTTCGCAGTTACAAAAAGAAATCGAAAAAAAAGTTACATTAACTTTTGAGAAAGGTGAATTTATTGCGCTGGATAAACAAAAAAACAAGCCTGAAATTAATATTGAAAAACTAAATACAATTGCATCAAAATATGCAATTGGTAGAGATATTCATGTTGGTGACACTATTTTAGGAACAAAAGGTAGAGTTGGTTTCGAGGCTGCTGCTGCCATAATTACAGTAAAAGCACATCACTTGTTAGAAAAACATACACTTACAAAATGGCAACTGCAACATAAAGAATATTTGTCTAGTTTTTATGGAATGCATTTGCATGAAGGCCAATATTTAGACCCTGTAATGAGAGATATTGAAGCTTTTTTACAAAATTCTCAAAAGATGGTTTCTGGTGATATAACTTTAACTTTAAAACCTTATCACTTTTCTTTGGATGGTATAGTTTCTAAACACGATTTAATGTCAAGTGCTTTTAGTACGTATGGAGAGGAAAATAAAGCCTGGACAGCTGAAGATGCAAAAGGTTTTATAAAAATATTGGGTAATCAAAATAAAATCTATCAACAAGTAAATAAATAAAAATGGTAGAAATCGGGATAATTGGTGGTGCAGGATATACTGCAGGTGAATTAATAAGAATTCTATTAAATCATCAAAAGGTAAATATTAATTTTGTTTATAGCACCTCAAATGCGGGTAATAAAGTTGCTAAAATTCATCAAGATTTAATAGGTGTAACCGATATTAAATTTACTCAAAATATAAATTTTAATGTTGATGTTTTGTTTTTGTGTTTAGGTCACGGAAATTCTAAGTCATTTTTAGAACAGAATAAATTCTCAGACTCAACTAAAATTATCGATTTAAGTAATGATTTTAGACTGATTAATGATAA
>JBELHK010000019.1:14661-16493 GCA_042091415.1 Polaribacter sp.
ATCCCAAATAGAGGAAATTTTTCAAGAGGAATCTTTGCAACAACCTACACAAAATTTGATGGAAATATTGAAGAAGCTAAAGAACTTTATAATGAGTTTTATAAAGATGCCGCTTTTACTTTTATTTCTGAAGATCCGATACATTTAAAACAAGTAGTTAATACGAATAAATGTTTACTTCATTTATTAAAACATAATAATAAACTACTAATTACAAGCACAATAGACAATTTAATTAAAGGCGCTTCAGGTCAGGCTGTTCATAACATGAACTTAATGTTAGGGTTTAATGAAACTGAAGGTTTAAATTTAAAAGGAACATATTTTTAAGATGAAAATTGCAATAATAGGAACAGGAAATTTAGGAAAATCTATAGCAAAAGGTCTAATTACAAATAATGCTATTACTTCTTTGTATTTAACAAAAAGAAATTTAGATGGCATTTCTGATTTTAAAGGCTACAAAAATGTTGTTATAACAAATAACAATATTGAAGCTGTTATAAATTCAGATATTTTAATTTTCGCAGTACAACCAGCTCATTTCGAAAACATCTTACAAGAAATAAAGTCAAAGTTGAATGAAAAACATGTAATTATATCTACTATAACTGGGTTTTCAATTTCAAAAATTGAAAATATTTTAGATGAGAATCAATTTATAATAAGAGCGATGCCAAATACAGCCATTGCAGTTGGTAAATCTATGACCTGTTTATGCAGTAATAAACAAGGTGAAAAAAGAATAAAAATAGCAGAAGCAATTTTTAATAGATTAGGGCATTCGATTAGTATTCCTGAGAATCAGATGCAAGCTGCCACGGTGGTTTGTGCGAGTGGAATCGCATTTTGGATGCGACTAATTAGAGCAAGTACTCAAGCTGCAATTCAATTAGGTTTCGATGCTAAAGAAGCGCAAGAATTAGCAATGTACACTAGTGAAGGTGCTGCAAATCTGTTAATTGAAAATGGTAATCATCCTGAAGAAGAAATAGATAGAGTTACTACACCTAAAGGATGTACAATAGAAGGTTTAAATGAAATGGAACACAAAGGTTTAAGCTCTTCTTTAATTCAAGGAATGGTGGCTTCTTTTAACAAAATTAATACAATTAAAGACGAACAAATATGAGTTTATTTAATGTATATCCTTTATTTGATATAACTCCTGTAAAAGCAAAAGATGTATTTGTTTATGATGATAAAGGAAAAGAGTATCTTGATTTGTATGGCGGACATGCTGTAATTTCTATTGGACATTCACATCCGGAATATGTTAAAAATATTTCTGAACAAATCGGTAAAATTGGTTTTTACAGTAATTCTATTCAAAATCCTATTCAAACTGAATTAGCTAAAAAATTAACTAATTTATCAAACTGTAAAGAGTATGAATTATTTCTTTGTAATTCAGGTGCTGAGGCTAATGAAAATGCTTTAAAATTAGCATCTTTTCATACTAAAAAAAAGAAGGTAATCGCTTTTAAAAACAGCTTTCATGGAAGAACTTCTGCTGCTGTTGCTGCAACTGATAATGCTAAAATTATAGCACCTATAAATGCTCAACAAGAAGTTGAAATTTTAGAGTTAGGTGATTTGATTAATTTAGAAAAAGCATTATCAAAAAATGATGTTTGTGCTGTTATCATTGAATGTATACAAGGTGTTGGTGGATTAGATGAGAGTACCTCAAATTTTTATGAGGGAATAGATAAACTTTGTAAAAAGTACAATACTTGTTTTATTGCTGATGAAGTTCAATCTGGTTTTGGAAGAACCGGAGATTTCTTTGCTTTTCAAAAATACAATATAACTCCTGATATAATTTCTAT
>JBELHK010000019.1:16593-20564 GCA_042091415.1 Polaribacter sp.
ATATTTACTGGAAGCGCCAAAAATCCAAACTTACTAAGAATATTACCCCCCTTAACAATTAAAAAAGAGCATATTAATCAATTTTTTATTGCATTAAAAAATGCTTTAAACGATTTAAATTATTAAAAACATGTCTTTAAAAAACTTTACTTCCATAAAGGATATTGACAACATCAATTCTTGGATTCAAGAAGCAAAAGAAATTAAACAAAATCCTCTTTTGAATAGCGAATTAGGAAAAGATAAAACTCTTGGTTTATTATTCTTTAATTCTAGTTTGCGTACACGTTTGAGTACTCAAAAAGCAGCTTTAAATTTAGGAATGAATCCTATTGTAATGAATGTTTCTGGAGATGCCTGGGGAATTGAATTTGGTGACGGAACAATTATGAATAGTACTACCGCAGAACATATTAAAGAAGCTGCTGCTGTTGTTTCACAATATTGCGACATAATTGCTGTAAGAGCCTTCCCTACTCTTTCTGATAAAGAAAAAGATGAATCTGAACACGTTTTAAATTCTTTTCTAAAATATGCTTCAGTTCCCATTATAAATATGGAAAGTGCAACACAACATCCATTGCAAGGTTTAACAGATGCTATTACAATTTCTGAAAATACAAATAAAAAGAAACCAAAAGTAGTATTAAGTTGGGCACCTCACATCAAAGCATTACCACATGCTGTTGGAAATAGTTTTATAGAGGCAATGCAAAAAATGGATGTAGATTTTGTAATTACAAATCCTGAAGGATATGATTTAAATCCAGAAATAACAAAAGACACACCTATTTTTCATAACCAAAAGGAAGCTTTTAAAAATGCTGATTTTATTTATGCAAAAAACTGGAGCGCATATAATGATTATGGAAAAATCTTAAAAAAAGATTCAGATTGGATGATAACAAAAGATAAAATTGATAATGCAAAATTCATGCATTGTTTACCGGTAAGAAGAAATGTTGTGGTAGAAGATGCTGTTTTAGATTCAAATCATTCATTAGTTATTGAGCAAGCAAACAATAGAACGTATGCTGCACAATTGGTATTAAAAAAGATATTAGAAAATGCCTAAAGAAAAATTATCAATTGTAAAAATTGGAGGTAATATTATAGAAGATAGCACCTCACTAATTACATTTTTAGAACTATTTTCTAAACTTAAAGGAAAGAAAATTTTAGTTCACGGAGGAGGTAAAAAAGCAACACAAGTTGCTTCAAAACTAGGAATTGAATCTAAAATGATTAATGGAAGACGTATTACTGATGCGGAAACTTTAGAAGTAATTACAATGGTTTATGGTGGTTTAGTTAATAAAAATATTGTAGCGAAACTTCAGGCTTTAAGTATAGATGCAATTGGTTTAACTGGTGCAGATATTAATAGTATACAATCTGATATTAGGCCAGTAAAAGATATTGATTTTGGTTATGTTGGTGATGTAAAAAAAATTGAAAGTAATTCAATTGATAAACTAATAAAAGCCGATTTTACACCCGTTTTTTCTGCTATTACTCATAATGGTAAAGGTCAATTGTTAAATACTAATGCTGACACTATTGCGAGTAAAATTGCATCAGGGATGAGTAATAAATATGAAACATCAATCTATTATTGTTTTGAATTAAATGGAGTTTTAAAAGATATAAATGATAAAAATTCAGTAATAAAAAATCTCAACTTCCAGTCTTATAATAATTTATTAAAAGATGGGGTTATTGCAGACGGAATGTTACCTAAATTATACAATTGTTTTGATGCTTTAAAAAATGGGGTATCTAAAATCTATTTGGGAAACACATCAATATTTAGTGAAGAAAATGATAATTTTACAACTATAACTTTATAAAATGACAATTGAAAATCTTACAAATAAGGCCATTGATCTTTTAAAAAGTTTAATAGAAACACAATCTTTTTCATCAGAAGAAGAACAAACTGCCTCTTTAATTGAAGATTGGTTTAAGGAGTTTAACATCCCTTTTAAAAGAACAAAAAATAATGTTTGGGCAATAAATAAGTACTTTGAAGAAGGAAAACCAACAATGTTATTAAATTCTCATCATGATACGGTAAAACCGAACTCTGCTTACACAAACGATCCTTTTAAAGCTATTGAAAAAGACGGAAAATTGTATGGCTTAGGAAGTAATGATGCAGGAGGTTGTTTGGTTTCGTTAATTGCAACATTCACTCACTTTTATCAAAAGGAAAATTTAAAATATAACCTAGTTTTAGTAGCTTCTGCAGAAGAAGAAAGTAGTGGCGCTAACGGTTTAAATAGTATGTTGCCTATAATTCCGAATATTGATGTCGCTATCGTTGGTGAACCAACTCTAATGAATTTAGCTATTGCAGAAAAAGGATTAGTTGTTTTTGATGCAACCGTAGAAGGAACACCAAGTCATGCTGCACATCCAAACTCAAATAATTCAATTTATAATACAATTGATGTATTACAATGGTTTAAAGATTTTAAATTTGAGAAAAGCTCAGATGTTTTAGGTGATGTAAAAATGACGGTTACTCAAATAAATGCAGGTAAACAACACAATGTAGTTCCTGCAAAAGTAGATTTAGTGATAGATGTTCGCGTAAATGACGCGTATTCAAATAAAGAAATTACAGAAATACTTGAAGAAAAATCGCCTTGTACAAAAATTACTCCAAGAAGTTTACGTTTAAACTCTTCTTCAATTTCGAGTAATCATGAGTTAGTTAAAGCTGGAATTTCGTTAGGAAGAAAAACATATGGCTCTCCTACTTTATCAGACCAATCCGTTTTAAGTTGTCAATCTTTAAAACTTGGTCCAGGAGATAGTACTCGATCTCATTCTGCAAATGAATTTATTTATTTATCAGAAATAGAAGAAGGAATAAAAATTTATATTGATTTATTAAATATTGTATTATGAAATTATGGGATAAAGGATTTTCAATAGACAAACAAATAGAAAATTTTACTGTAGGTAATGATAGAGAAATTGATTTACACATTGCAAAATATGATGTAAAAGCTTCTTTGGCTCATGCTACAATGTTAGAATCTATTGGAATTATTTCTAATGATGAATTAGAAAATTTAAAAAAAGGATTAGAAGAATTAAACTCTGATATTGAAAACGGGAAATTTATAATTGAAGATTCTTTTGAAGATGTACATTCTAAAATTGAATGGGAATTAACCGATAAACTAGGCGAAGTTGGTAAGAAAATACATACTGCTCGTTCTAGAAACGATCAAGTTTTAGTTGCTTTACAATTGTATTATAAAGACAATTTAACGGTAATTAATTCAAAAGTTAAAGTTCTTTTTGAAACATTGTTAGATCTTGCAGAAACACATAAAGATAGTTTATTACCTGGTTACACACATTTACAAGTTGCAATGCCTTCTTCTTTTGGTTTATGGTTTTCTGCGTATGCAGAATTATTAATTGATGATGTTTATCTTTTAAAAGCAGTTTCAAAAATAGTTGATCAAAATCCTTTAGGTTCTGCCGCAGGTTATGGAAGCTCCTTCCCTATTGATAGAGAATTAACCACAAAAGAATTAGATTTTACAACTTTAAAATATAATGTTGTTGCTGCACAATTGAGTCGAGGAAAAAGTGAACGTTCTATAGCATCTGCCTTAGGTAGTCTTAGCAATACATTAGCACGTTTTGCAATGGATATTTGCTTATATATGAGCCAGAATTTTGGATTTATTTCTTTTCCTGACGAATTAACAACAGGAAGTAGCATTATGCCTCATAAAAAAAATCCTGATGTATTTGAATTGATTAGAGGAAAATGTAATAAAATACAAGCTTTACATTCAGAAATGTTGTTAATAACCAATAATTTACCTTCAGGTTATCATAGAGATTTTCAATTACTAAAAGAAAATATTATCAATGCATTTGAGGATGTTAAAGATATTCTGGATATTTTTAATTATTCGATTCAACAGGTAATTATAAAGGAA
>JBELHK010000019.1:20664-30721 GCA_042091415.1 Polaribacter sp.
GTTGTTAAAGCATACCATAAATAGGTGTCAACAGTACCAACTTCTATATAAAAATCAATTCCTTTGAATAGTTGATCTGAAAAGAAACCTTTATGCAATAAAGCACCAATGAAAAGAGTAAAATGAACAGCATTCGTAATATAATAATCATCAGGATAAACATCAGGAACTTTTAAAAATGAATTATTACCAGTTTCTAAAGTTGTTGTTAAGCCTGTAATAGGTGAAAAAGTATATCCTTTACCTAAATCTTTATTTAAAATTGTAAACGTATTTTTTAATGTGATTAAATGCACTGGATTCGCCTCAGAAATAGATTCAGGAACATAACCATATAGTAATTCTGTAAATAAAGTTTTATGAATTACTTTATAACCTATTCCAATTGATGCAAGACCAATATTACCTGCAAATTGCGCTTTTGTATAGTCCGGTATAAGCCAAAACTTTTCCTTTTTTTTAAATTTTACTGATATAGAATCTTGTGCCTTTTGATGAAAAGAAAAAGAAAAGCAAAATAACAAAAAACACAGTTTAACTCTCATATTAATTATTCTATTAAATCTATACTATATGAGCTTCCATCAACATTAATAATACAATAAGAGTCTTTATTTACTGTTGATACTGTTAAATATTCTATATTATTTATAATTCTAAAATCATAACTATGCGCATGCCCATGAACAGATAATTTTGCATTATTTTCTTCTAAAATAGAACGATAACTATTTCTCATTGAATCTGTAAACTGCTCATCTCTTGGAGGTATATGGGCAAATACGAATATATTATTATAAGATATAGAATCATCTAATTCATTAGTTAACCACTTAAAATCGGGTATTTTATTACTTTCCCAAACGATATTATCAAAAAAAATAAATTTGTTATTCTTAAACTCAAAAGTATAGTTATTCTCACCGAACATAGTATTGTAAATGTTTTCTCCGTTCGATAAGTAATCATGATTTCCAATTACAGTAAGATATGATTTAAACAGCTTTTCTATAATTTCATAAAAGAGTTCATATTCTTTTAAAAGGCCTTGTTGTGTAAAATCTCCAGTAACTATTACAAATAAAATTTCTGGTCTAGAATTTATATCCTCTATAATAGCTCTTAAATCATCATAATAAAAATGTGTATCTGAAATAACTGCAAATTTGAAGTTATTGGAAGTATTTTGCTCTTTGGTCTTTACTTCTATTAAATTTTTTGAAGTAGTATTTTTTTGAGATTCTTTAACATCTGCATCATAAACTGAATATTCAAAAATATTATCACAAGTAAAAACACTAAGTATAATAAAAATAAATACAGATACTTTTAAAAATTTATAATTGAAGAATAAGGGGGTTCTAAAATTCATTATATATAGGGGTTTATTTAATAAATTTTAATTTTAATAGTATAAACTATTATAATCTTCTTAAAGTTAGTGAAAAATAAGCAGTTAAAAAAGTCTTTTAAACAAAGCTTTTATAAATAATTCTTTTGGCATTTTTAATTGAATTTTTAAATCCTCTGAAAAGGATGTTTCTTCATCTAAAAACTTTAGGATTTCATTAGGTTGATTTTTTTTAAACATTTGACCAAAAATTGAGGCTCCTAAATGGTTTTTTTCTGACAAAACATCTAACAGTAAAAGGTCATAAAACCAAAACTTATTAATCTTGTGAAAATTTATTGGGGTTTTATTTTGTTTGATGGAATTAATTAACTCCGTAGTTTTTTTAGTTATATTTTTAAAAGTAAAACCAGTACTTGCTTTACTCCAACCTCCTGCAGTTCCTATATTTATAATATTTTTAGTATTAGTTTTCCAGAATTTATAACTTGTCATTGGTATAGAACCTTGCTCCTTCTCAATAATTTCGTAATCTGTAATATTTTTAGCGTTTAAATACCTTTCAATTTCGGTAACGTAATCATTATAAACTAATAAATCTTTAGAGAATAAAGTATATTCAAATAAAGCTTCATTTTTAGAATAAGGTAAAACATACATAAAACGAGTATTTCCTTTTTGAGGAATACTAAAATCCATAAAGGTTGCCACAGAATCATTAAATACTGGCTTTTTTGTTTTTATAAAAAAACCAACAAAATGTTGTTGTAATAAAGGATATTGAGTTTGCTTTTTATACGTATCAGAAAATAAAACACTGTTTATTACCAATTTTGTTTTATAAGTATTATCTGAAGTCTTTACCTCTGCAGCATCATTTAACTGCTGAATTTTAATAACATTGGCTTCAATAAAGTTTATATTTTTTTTAGTTGCTAAATGATTCCAAATTTTAAAGTAAAAATCTTTACTTCTAATCATTTTGTATTCGTAAGGTGAAATACTTTCTTCAATGGTATTTTCATCACTCTTAAAAATGATTTTTTGCCAAGATTTACTTACCACATCTTGCCATTCATCAACTTCTTTTTGCCAATAACACCAAGTTCTATCGTTTGTAGATTTCTTTTCTTTATCTAATATTAAAATTGATTTATCATCAAAAAAAGAGTCTTTAGACATTCTATATGCCATCATCAAACCAGATGCACCACCTCCGATAATTATATAATCGTAATCTTGCATTGATAAATTTTGATAATATTAAAGTTTAAAGAGATATTTAGCGAAAAAAATTAATGATTTTTTTCTATTTATATTGTTCTTTAAAGTATTTAAAAGGAACATAAAGCATTCCGAAACATTGGCTATCTTCTTTTCCCATATTTTTATGGTGAACTTTATGAGCTTTTCTTAATGCTTTAAAATACTTACTTTTTGTTCTTTTAAACCATTTAAAACGTTGATGAATTAAAACATCATGAATTAAAAAATATGCTATACCGTAAAACAAAATCCCCAAACCTATAAAAAACAAATAAGTATGAGATGTGTATGTACCAGTAAAAAATAATGCCATACTTGGTATTGCGAAAACTATAAAAAAAGCATCGTTCTTTTCAAATACATGCGGATAACCTGGCTCATGATGATCTTCATGTAAAAACCACCCAAAACCATGCATTATATACTTATGAGTACACCATGTAATTCCTTCCATTAAAACAAAAACACCAAGGGTAATTAAAGCGTATATCATAATTAAATAATATTCAATTTATATTTAACATAACTTCTTGCTAATAGATTTATTTTCATAGGGTCTGAGATTCTAATACGAGTATCCATTATTTTTTCTGAAGGTACAGATTTTAACTTTTTTAATAATCTTCTATAATATCTGTAAGCCATATAAACACCAAATTTTGCTTCAACAGGTAATTTTAATATTCCTTCATTGTAAGCATAATCGAAGTCTGCTTCAATTTCATTTATAATGATTTGTTTAGAGGCTGCATCTAACTCTCCCAAATCAATATTAGGAAAATAAGAACGGTTTAAAACTTCATAATCATCCTTTAAATCTCTCAAAAAGTTTACTTTTTGGAAAGCCGAACCCAAACGCATTGCGGCATCTTTAAGTTCTTCATAACTTTTATCATCACCATCTACAAAAACTTTTAAACACATTAAACCAACTACATCTGCTGAACCATAAATATATTCATCATATTCAGCTTTTGTTTTATATTGAGTTTTATGTAAATCTGCTTTCATACTTTTTAAGAAAGCTTGAACCATATCATCAGGAATGTTATAACGCTCAATTGTTTGCTGAAATGAATTTAATATAGGGTTTAAACTAATACCTTGCTCTTTGGCTAAATAATAATCTCGTTCAAAGTTAGCCATTAAAACTTCTTTATCATATTCATGAAAAGTATCTACAATTTCATCTGCAAAACGCACAAAACCATATATGTTATATATATCCTTTCTTATTTTTGATGATAACATATTAACAGCCAAAGAAAAAGATGTACTATAGCTCTTGGTTACTAATTTACTGCAATCGTTAGAGACATTATCAAATAATGATTTCATACTATTTTTGGTTTTTATTAATTAATTCTGATGCAATCTTTCCAGAGATCAATGCTGGAGGAACTCCAGGACCAGGCACAGTCAATTGTCCTGTAAAATACAAATTATTTACGATACTACTCTTAATTTTTGGTCTTAAAAATGCAGTTTGTAATAAAGTATTTGCCATTCCGTAGGCATTTCCTTTATATGAATTGTACTCTTCTTTAAAATCTTCTACACAAAAAGATCTTTTAAACAATACACTTTCTTTTACTTTTTGGTTTGTTAATTTTTCAAACCTATCCATAATTTTAAGAAAATATTTTTCTCTAAGCTCTGGCGTATCTTTAATACCTGGTGCTAAAGGAATCAAGAAAAACCCAGCTTCTTTATTTTCTGGAGCAGATGTTTTGTCTGTCATTGATGTAAAATTAGCATAAAATAAAGGTGCTGTTGGCCATTTTGGTTTATCATAAATTTCTTCAGCATGTTTATCAAAGTCAGTATCAAAAAATAAAGTGTGATGACTTGCGTTTTTAATTTTTTTATCAAATCCTACATAAAACAGTAAAGATGAAGGTGCAAATGTTTTTTTATTCCAAAAAGATTCTGAGTATTGTCTTAAATTTTGATTTAATAACGTTTCTGTATGATGATAATCAGCTCCACTTAAAACTAAATCCGATTTTATTTCCTTATTATTTACAAGTAAACCTTTGACGTTTTTTTTATCATCAACCAAAATCTTTTCTACATTTTGATTTACTTCAAATTGAACACCTAAACTTTTTGCTAAAGCAACCATACCTTCAACTACTTTATACATTCCTCCTCTAGGATGCCAAGTTCCTAATCCAAAATCTGCATAATTCATGAAATTATAAAATGCAGGAGTATTACTTGGTTTTGCTCCCAAAAATAACACCGGAAATTCTAAAATTTGGATTAATTTTGGATTCTTGATATTTTTTCTAACTTGTTTTCTAATTGTTGAAAAAAATTGAGAAACTCTAGAAATTGTTGTGGTTGTTACCAATTCTAATGGAGAAACACCTGGTTTGTAAACCAAGTCCTTAATTGCAGTATCATAATTAGCTTTCGCAATTCCTAAAAAACTTTTTAAATGCTCGCTACTTCCTTCTTCATTTTCATCAAACATTTCATAAATTTCCTTTAGTTTATCGGATACTTTAATAGAATCGTTTTCTCCAAAATAAACTTCATAACCTGGGCTTAATTTATCTAAAGTATAGTAGTCTGAAGGCTTTTTACCAAAATCAGCGAAAAAACGTTCAAAAACGTCTGGCATCCAATACCAAGACGGACCTAAATCAAAGGTAAAACCATCTTTTTTAAATTGTCTAGCTCTACCTCCTAAAGTATCGTTTTTTTCTAATACAGTTACTTTGTAACCGGCTTTTGATAAATAGCAAGATGCTGACAATGCAGAAAATCCAGATCCTATAATATGTACACTTCTATTCATAAATTTTAATTGTTTAACAAAATTAACAATTACATAAACATCTAAATGTAAAATGGTAATTTTTATAAGACTTTTAACAAATCGGAAATAGAATCGTACAATTTTATATTTGTACCCAAATTTAAATGTTTAATCTTTTGTATTTTTCTTCCTGTAGCTATAAAGCTATTTTTTGAGTTTTCCATCACCTCGTTAATTTCTGAAAAATATTCTTCTACTTTTTCATCATAAGGCTGTATTGTTAAAGATGTAATAAAAGTAACATCTCTATTACTTTCTAAAAAATAATTTAAATTATTTAAAGGTAAACTTTGACCTAAATAAATTGTGTGAAAACCCCTTAAAACTAATTCATAATTTAGATACAAAAGACCTAATTCATGTATTTCGTTTTCTGGTAAAAACAATACAAACGTTTGATTAGAATCGGTTATACTATACTGTAACTTTTCAGTATTAATTTGAATTTTTTGAGCTATTAAATTAGATATAAAATGCTCATGAGCAGGCAATAATGTGTTTGTTTGCCATAATAAACCTATATGATCTAAAAATGGAATAAATACATCTTTGAATATGTCTCTAAAAGTTTTTTTATGTAAAAGCTTATTGTAAGTATTATTAAATAAAATTTTATCAAACTGAAACATAGCAACCTTAAACGAATTGATTGCTTCGTCATTTATAGCGATACTAAAAGCTAACTCTCTAGATTTTAAGATAATCTCTTCCGGAGACATTGCTGCAATTTTAGATATCTTAAAATTATTTTTATTTAATAAGACTATATTTAAGAGCTTAGTTAAATTACTTGGAGAATAATATCTGATATTAGTTTCTGTTCTTTTGGGTTTTAATAAATTGTAGCGTTTTTCCCAAATTCTTATTGTATGAGCTTTTATGCCAGAAATATTTTCAAGGTCTTTTATTGTAAAATCTTGTTTAATATTGTTCAATTTATATCGATTTTAATACAACAAAAATAGTTTATTTTTTATCAAGTAGTATTTTTTTAAGAAAAATGTAACATTTTTGTATTTAAATCAACTAATTATAAAACTAACTATTAACTGTGGCGAAAAATTTAGAGGATAAATTTTTATTAGATTTTGAAAAAAATCAAAATATTGTGCATAAGATTTGTAGACTTTATACTACAAATCAAAATTCGCATAAAGATTTATTTCAAGAAATAACTATTCAAGTTTGGAAAAATTACCCAAAATTTAGAGGAGATTCTAAATTTAGTACTTGGATGTATAGAGTTGCTTTAAATACTGCTATTTCATTGTATCGTAAATCAACTAGAAAAATAAAAACTCAAGATATTAGTAGTTTTGAGTATAAAATAAAAGCTACTGATTATGATAATACTGAAGAAATTCAACTTAAGGCTTTGTACAAAGCTGTTCATAAGTTAAATGATATCGATAAGGCTCTTATTTACTTGTATTTAGAAGACAAGCCTTATAAAGAAATTTCTGATGTATTAGGTATTACGAGTGTAAATGCAAGAGTAAAAATGAATAGAGCAAAAGAAAAGTTAAAAAACATACTAAACCCATAAAATTATGGAGTTATTAGACAAATATAAAAAGGCTTGGAATAACCAACCAGAAGAAAAAAATAAAGTATCTGCACAAGATATTTATAGAATATCTCATGCAAATTCATCATCAATTGTTAAATGGATTTTTGTAATAGGTATTTTAGAATTCTTATTTTGGGGAATAATAAATGTAAGTATTCCCGATAGTTTTTATGAGATATATAAAGAATTAAATTTAGAAACATTTTTACAGGTATTTACTATCATTCATTATATAGTATTAGTTGCGTTCTTATATCTTTTTTACAAAAATCATAAAAGAATATCTGTAACTGAAAACACGAAAAAATTAATCCAAAAAATATTAAAAGTTAGAAAAACAGTAAATTCTTATGTATACTATAATTTAGCTATTATTATTTTGATAGGAGTTGTTTTAAACGTTAAGACAATATCTAACATCAATGAGAACGGAAATATTTTAATTCCTGAAAACTTATCAATGGATTTAAGCGAAATAATATCAGTTACAATTCTAATTCAACTAATTACTTTGATAATAATTTTTGTTTTCTTCTGGTTATTTTACAAACTTCTTTATGGAATATTTCTAAAAAAACTTAATAAAAATTATAAAGAGTTAATAAAGCTTGAAAGCTAAAAACTTAAAAGTTCTTTAATTCTTTTATCAAAACTTCGTGCATATCATCTGTATAATCTAAATGAGTGACAATTCTAATTCTACCTTCTCCCATTGGTGTTAGTAAAATATTCTTTTCCTTCATGGAAATGATAAAATTTTCCGCACCAATAGAATCGTCTACATAAAATATTAATATATTAGTTTCTACAGGTTCTATTTTTTTGACAAAAGAACATGTTTCTAAAACATCTGAAATTTCTTTTGCTTTTTGATGATCATCTTTTAAACGTTTTACATGATTATCTAAAGCATAGATTCCAGCAGCAGCTAAAAAACCAGCTTGACGCATTGCGCCACCAAATAATTTACGAATTCTTAAAGCTTTTGAAATATGATTTTTAGAACCTAATAATATTGATCCTACAGGAGCTCCTAGTCCTTTTGATAAACAAATTGATATCGTATCAAATAATTTACCATATTGGTTTGGAGCTTCCTTTTTTGCAGCTAAAGCATTAAATAATCTAGCTCCATCTAAATGAAACGCTAAATTATTTTCTTTAGATACTTTTTGAACTTTTGACAATTCATTAAAATCCCAACACGCACCACCTCCTTTATTTGTTGTATTTTCTATACAAACTAAGCTTGAATATGGTACATGTATATCTGCTCTACCTGCAACAACTTCACTCAATTGATTAGCAGTAAACATTCCTCTATTACCATCAATCAATTTACATGTTACACCAGAATTAAAAGCAGCTCCTCCGCCTTCGTAATTATACACATGAGCATACTTATCACAAAACAATTTATCTCCAGGTTGCGTATGTAAGTTTATCGCAGTTTGATTAGCCATCGTTCCAGAAGGAAAAAATAAAGCATCCTCCATTCCGAAAAGTTCTGCTGCTTTATTTTGTAAAGCATTTACAGTAGGATCCATTTTAAAAACATCATCACCCACTTGTGCATTCATCATTGCTTCTAACATTCCCTTTGTAGGTTTTGTTACCGTATCTGAAATTAAATCTATTATCATTTATTTTTATTTAAAGTCATTTCCAATTGGAGAACCATCTGGTATTTTAGATATTTTTATTTTTGAAAATGAGCTTGGATTTTTTAAAAAATTTGAAATTCTATTTATCATCGCAATATCATATATTTTTTGAGATTTAGATGATTTTTTCCTTTCTATTGATTTTACTAAGTATCTTAATTTTAATGAAACTACTGCATTAACTTGCTTATATTGATTTTTATAAGAAGCTAAATAAAACAGTTCATCTAAAACTACATTGTTGACAACATTCTGCAATTCTTGATGATAATTGTCATCATAAGAAATATTAATTGATTTATTTAAAAGTTCGTCAATTAATTCACTTAATCCTAATTGATTTTCATCTAAGCTTTTATGGGCAATTAATCTAGACATTCTTTGTGGATTTAGCAATAAACTCAAACTCATTTGAGCGGCAGTTTCAACAGCTGAAAAGGCATCGAAAGCAACCCCAACTTTACTTTTAAAAGACTCTCTAGTTCTAGGATAACCAATTGCTCTCGGAGGAAAAAGCATTAACTTTTCTTTTGGAATTGCTATTTCATCAACAGAAATAGTTTTTAGAATCGCATCTAAAGCTTTTCTTTCTGTTTTACCTGAAATTCTACTTACAATATTTTGATTTCCTCCTTTTACTGCATAATTATAGTCTAAGCCTCCAATTAATTTTGCTGTTGCTTCTGTTTGATATCTATGAAAAAAATACAATGGAACAAATACATCTTCTAAAACTGAGTAAGGTTCACCCGTTTTAATATTATCTGATGAAAATTTCTCTATTGCATGTTTTCTTATTTGCAAAACAGTATATAATTCATCATAAATATTTTCTCCATTATCCCATAAATGAGCATTCGCACTTGCACTTCCTTTTGGTCTAGCATCTGCATCAGATAAATACTTTAATCCGTTTGCAAAAGCATTTTCTAAAATAGTATTCAATGCTTCATTCTCATCAACCGAATCTGGAAAATCTTGATATGAATAAGCTACGGTAACTTTATCCCAATCTCCAATTTTATTATCATAAGTATTCGAAAAATCAATTTTACTATTTTTGAGAGAAAATTTTGGGTGCGGATAATCCATCACTGAAGTTCTTCCGTTAGTACTTGCTGCAAAATTATGAGAAAAACCTAGTGTATGCCCAATTTCATGAGCTGACAATTGTCTTATTCTCGCAATCGCCATTTGCATTGCAAAATCATCATTTACTTCATTATTTTTATAGGGAGCCTGCAAAGCTTGGGCAATTAAAAAATCTTGACGAATTCTTAAACTCCCTAAACTTACATGACCTTTTATAATTTCGCCCGTTCTTGGGTCAGAAATATTCGCTCCATAACTCCAGCCACGAGTACTTCTATGAACCCATT
>JBELHK010000020.1:0-3582 GCA_042091415.1 Polaribacter sp.
CAATATTGAAGAATTCAATATTATTTTCTGATAAAATACTTTCTATAGAACTATCAGCTTGAAAAATAATCCCTGAATTTTCAGCAAATAAGACTTTTATCGAATCTTCTTCGTTTAAAGATGAAATATCAAAATCAGCTCCTAAATTTACATCAGCAAAACACATTTCTAATAAAGTAGTTATTAAACCTCCAGAAGCAACATCGTGTCCAGCTGTAATTTTATCAACTTTAATTAAATCTTGAATTGTATTAAAAACAGTTTTCACATAAGCAGCACTCTTTACGTCAGGGGCCTCATTACCAATTGTATTTAATACTTGATTAAAAGAACTACCTCCTAATTTAAAAGCGTCTTGAGAAATATTGATATAGTAAATATTTCCACCTTCAAGTTGCAAAACAGGTTCAACGACTTTACTAATTTCATTACAATTTGCAGCAGCAGAAATAATCACTGTTCCTGGAGAAATAACATCGCCATCAGGATATTTTTGTTTCATTGAAAGAGAATCCTTTCCTGTTGGAACATTAATCCCTAAATCAATAGAAAATTCTGAAATTGCTTGAACTGCTTTAAATAATCTAGCATCTTCACCTTCATTTTTACAAGGCCACATCCAATTTGCAGATAGAGAAACAGAATCTAAATTGTCTTTTAAAGGTGCCCAAATTATATTAGTTAAAGCTTCTGTAATTGAGTTTCTACTACCTGCTTCAGGGTGAATTAATCCAGAAATAGGGGAGTGACCAATTGAAGTAGCAATACCTTCTTTACCTTTATAGTCTAGAGCCATTACTCCAACATTATTTAAAGGTAGTTGTAAAGGACCAACACATTGTTGTTTTGCTACTTTACCACCTACACATCTATCTACTTTATTTGTTAACCAATCTTTACAAGCTACAGCTTCTAATTGTAAAACTTGCTCTAAATAGATTTGTAAATTCTTTGTTTTGTAACGTGGGTTTTTATATTTTCTTATAACAGTTTTATCTGTCATAACTGTTTTGGGTGATGAACCAAACATATCTTCCATTGCTAAATCCATAGGTTTATCACCATTTGTTTTAGATTCAAAAGTGAATCTATCATCACCTGTAACATCACCAACTGTATAAATTGGAGAGCGTTCTCGTTCTGCAATTTTTTGTAAAGTTTTGGTATGTTTTTCAGCAATAACTAATCCCATTCTTTCTTGAGATTCGTTACCAATAATTTCTTTTGCAGATAACGTAGGGTCACCAACTGGTAATTTATCTAAATCGATCTTACCACCTGTGTCTTCAACTAATTCTGATAAACAATTTAAATGTCCGCCTGCACCATGATCGTGAATAGAAACAATAAAGTTTTCATCACTTTCTACCATTCCACGAACTGCGTTTGCGGCACGTTTTTGCATTTCTGGATTTGATCTTTGTACTGCGTTTAATTCAATTCCTGAGGCAAACTCTCCTGTATCTGCAGATGAGACTGCAGCACCACCCATTCCAATTCTATAGTTTTCTCCACCAAGAATTACAATTTTATCGCCTTCTTTAGGTGTATCTTTTAAAGCTTGTTCTGCTTTTCCATAACCAATTCCACCAGCTTGCATGATTACTTTATCAAAACCTAGTTTTCTGGCTTTTGCATTACTTGAAGCTGAATTTTCTTCATGTTCAAAAGTTAAAATTGAACCTGTAATTAAAGGTTGACCAAATTTATTTCCAAAATCTGATGCTCCATTAGAAGCTTTGATTAAAATATCCATAGGAGTTTGGTATAACCAATCTCTAGCTTCAAATTTTTGTTCCCAAGGTCTGTTGTCTTCTAAACGAGAGTAAGAAGTCATATATACAGCAGTTCCTGCTAAAGGAAGAGAACCTTTTCCTCCTGCCAATCTGTCTCTAATTTCTCCACCAGAACCAGTTGCAGCTCCATTAAATGGCTCAACCGTTGTAGGGAAATTGTGTGTTTCTGCTTTTAAAGAAATTACAGAATCAAAATCTTTAGTTTGATAAAAGTCAGGCTTATCTGCTGTTTTAGGTGCAAATTGCTCCACTTTTGGTCCCTTGATAAAAGCAACGTTGTCTTTATACGCAGAAACAATATCATTAGGATTTTGTTTAGACGTTTCTTTTATCATTTTAAATAATGATGTTGATTGCTCTTCACCATCAATAATAAAAGTTCCATTGAATATTTTATGACGACAATGTTCTGAGTTTACTTGGCTAAAACCAAATACTTCAGAATCTGTTAATTTTCTTCCTATTTTTTCTGAAACTCCTTCTAAATATTCAACTTCATCATCACTTAAAGACAAGCCTTCTTGTTTATTGTAAGCAGCAATATCCTGTATATCTAAAATAGATTCTGGTTCAATATCTATTGCAAAACTATTTTGATGTAAGCCTGTAAATTTCTCAGAAATCATTGGGTCAAAATCAGAGAAGTCTTCTGAACAAGTATTGAATTCTTCAATTCTAATGATATCTGAAATCCCCATATTTTGAGTAATTTCTACAGCATTTGTGCTCCAAGGAGTTATCATTGCTTTTCTTGGGCCAATAAAAAAAGCGTCGATTGAAGACGCTTCTATTTTTGGTAAATCACCAAATAACCAAGTTAATTTTGTGATGGTATCTTTTGTAAATTCTTTTGTTGTTTGAACAGCGAATACTTTGCTGTTTTTGTTTCCAAAGAAATGAATCATTAGTTGATTTTTTATAATAATTAAAAGTACAAATTTACTTTATTTCTTTCTAATTTAAGTGATTTGATCACCTGAAAAAAGATAGTTATTCACGACCTTTTAACACTCTTCTTTTTATTTTTTATTAAAAATACTCTTCTTCAAATATTATGAATGATAATAAATATTTACAAAGCCAAAAAAAAAGACCGTCTTTTCAGACAGTCTTTTAGTGTTATAAAGGAGTAATTTTAATTCTTAATTAACTTTTTAGTAATAAATTGCTTATTGCTATTGATTTTAACTAAATACACTCCTTTTGAAAGTTCAGAAATATCTAAACTATCATTAGGTGATATTTTTGATGACTTAACTTGCTTACCTAAAACATTAATTATGGTAATATTTATAACATCAGTATTGTTAAAAAATAGTCTGTTGCTGTTATTTGGATTTGGAAACATTTTAAATCCTTCTAAAAAGGTATTTGTTGTACTTAACGTTCCATTAAAATTACCAATATCACTAGTGGTATTTCTTTCATAATAGCTCCATTCTGCTTGTTCATTATAATTTATTGTTGGTTCAGTTACATCAGAATTTCTTCGCAATGTAATATCTTTTCCAAATTCGTCTGTTCCATCTAATTCTCCAATGATATCTATTAAAATATCATTTTTAAACAATCCAATTCTATCATCACCATTAAAAGTCATTGGTGTTTCATTAGGTACTTCTATATCTGCTTCTTCTTTTAATTTAACATCTATAGCGTCAGCATTAATAATTACAAAAACATCATTAATTTTGATTGTTTTTCCTGCTAATGATAGAGGTGTTTCCCAAATTCCATTTGATTGTCTTTTTATGGTGTAAGGAGATAGATCTACATTATTACTAGT
>JBELHK010000020.1:3682-28560 GCA_042091415.1 Polaribacter sp.
GCTGCCCAACTAACTTGAAAACTGCTACCTGTTTGATTGCTAATTGAAACTCCAGTAGGAATAGAAGGAGCAGTAGTATCTGCTAATGTTTTTATATTTACGGCGGTTGAAGGTGTTGATCTGTTTTGAGCGACATCTTTTGCAACAATTGTTACCGCATAATCTGTGTTGGGAGCTAAGTTTTGAACGGTAAAATTGGTACTTGAAGTTTCACCTGACAAATTGCCATTTAATAAAACTTCATAACCAGATACACTTTCATTATCAGTTGATGCGTTCCAAGAAACACTAAAAGAATTAGTTGTAACATCTGATACAGTTACGTTTGTTGGTGTTGTTGGAGCTTCATCGTCTTGTGTAGTAAAAATTCCCCAATAATCTTCAGCTGCGTCTCCACCCCAAATTCTTGTTGCTAAATAAGCATTATCAATAAACGGATTTCTATTTCCTTGAGCATAGGTGTTTGAAGTATTGCCATGATATGTGTTTCTTTGTCTTTCAAAGTCAGAAACAGGATCTTCTGCATTCCATTTTAAAAATAAATTAATCATGTCATCAGGAGTATTGGCATTACTTCCATTACCAACTCTAGAAGGTAAACAGACTACATCATATCTCACATACATATACATTATCATTCTTGCAATATCTCCTTTCCATTCATCACCAGGATACCAACCACCAGAAACGTTTCCAGAATTTCCAGAACCTTCAGCAAAAATAGTGTTACTTCTTTGACTATTGTAGTTTACATCTGCAGGTCTCAAATGATGCGCATCTGCTCCAGGACCAACAGTTCCTAAGTTAGGATTCCCTAATGATCTTGGGTAAACATGCTCTCTGTTCCATTCTCCTTGATTACCTCCATTGTCATTAACACCCCTTGTTCGAGATAACTCACCAGATGCTGCATAACCGTAAATCAACAAAACTTCTGAACTGTTTTCAGGATTTAAATCAGTTACTTTTGATGCTTCCCAAACTCCTGGTGTATAGGATAAAAAATTGGTGTGAGTGGAAGTAATTCTTATTGCTAAATCTTCTTTTAATGCAGTTCCACTTTTTGAAAAGTCTATCCCATCATAATAAGATTCTTGAGAATAGATGGATGCTGACAATGATATTAAAAATACAAGTAATAGTTTTTTCATTATTTTTTTATGAATTTAGATGAATATGAATTATTTATTTTTAAAAGATAAATTCCTTTTTTTAAATCGCTTAAATTTATTTCTTTTTTATTTGTTTCGAAGGCTTTTACCTTTTTTCCTAAGTAATTGTATATTGAAACAAATATAGTTTCGAAATCTGAAATACCTTCTATGTTTAGAACATCATTAATAGGATTAGGATAAATCTTGAATTCAGATGTGTTAAAAACGTCAGTAAAAAGAGTTATACCATTGTGTTTACCAATATCATCAACATTATCTTTACTATATTCATCCCATTCATTGTCTTTATCAAAGTTTACATTAGGAGAAAGAACATCATCTTTTCTTCTTAGAGTTTTGTCTTTTGCAAAATTTGAATCACCTCCATTAAATGTACCTATTATATCTATTAAAATATTATTTTTAAATAACCCTACAGGATCGTTACCATTAAAATTTATTGGAGCTCCATAGCTAGTTGTATTATCAATAGGGTGAACTAGATCTGCATTATTGATTAATTCATCTTTTGATGCGCCATCATTTATAATTACAAAAGTTGTATTTGATACTATTGTATATCCTGTTAGAGACAAAACATTATTTTCATCCCAACCATTTCCGTCTTTTCCTCCATTAGATTGTCTTTTGATGCTGTAAGCACTTAAATCGATATCATTTGATGTAAGATTTACAAGTTCTAAAGCTTTATTATTTGAAGAACCTTCTACATATTCTGAAAAAAATATTTCTGAAGCAGACGCATTTTCTCCATTTGTACTTGCATTTATTGGAGAACTTAAAGCAGATTGGTTGCCAGCTTTATCTTTCGCAGAAATTTGAACTGAATAACTAGTATCACTATCTAAATTTGTTATAGTATAATTGGTTTGTGATGTGGTAACTTCGAAATTATTATCTAAATACAAATCATATGCGGTAACTGCAGTATTATCTGTTGATGCATCCCAAGAAATTACAAATGAAGAGGTCGTTTGGTTACTAACTTGAATATTAGTTGGAATTGACGGCGCTTCTGTATCTTCAAGAATAAATACATTAATAGGTGTACTTTGATTAGATTCATTGTTAACAATATCTTTTGCAACCACTGAAATGGAATAGCTTGTATTAGATTCTAAATTATCTAAAGTTATATTTGTGTTAGTTGTATTAGATGCTAAATTTCCATCAACATAAATATCATAGCTTGTAACAGCAATGTTATCTGTAGATGCATCCCAAGATAAATCTACAGAATAGGTTGTAATATTATTTGCAGTAATATTAATAGGTGTAGTTGGTGATTCAGTATCATTTCCGGTATAAATACCCCAAGTATCTTCAGCTTTTGGGCCGCCCCAAATTCTTGTAGCAAGTATTGGATTATCTATAAAAGGATTTCGATTTCCTTGAGAATTTTCATTGTTTGTGTTTTCATGATAAGTATTTCTTTGAGTTTCAAAATCTGACACAGGGTCTTCTGCATTCCATTCAAGAAATAAGTCAATCATATCATCTGGAGTAGCAGTATTATCTCCAAAACCTATATTAGATGGTAAACATCTGTCTCCATAACGTAAATACATATACATCATCATTCTTGCTACATCACCTTTCCATTCATCACCAGGATACCAACCTCCATTTGCTTGTATTCCAGAACTGATTCCAGAACCATTTGTAAATTTTCTATTATTTCTTGTAGAGTTCCAATCTTTATCTGCAGGTCTTAAATGATGAGCATCAGATCCAGGGCCTGTTTCTCCTAAAGTAGGAATTCCTAAAGACTGTGAATAGACATGCTCTCTATTCCAATTTCCAGGACTACCACCATTTTCATCTTTATTTCTACTTCTATCATTTTTCAAATTACTATCACTTCCGTTTTCCCAACCATAAATTAAAATAACTTCTTGATTATTTTCTGGATTGATATCAGTGATCTTACTTGCTTCCCATATTTGGCTATAAAATAGAAAGTTAGTATGTGATTCGGTTACTTTATCTGCTAATTCGTTTTTTAAACTTACCCCAGTAAGATTGATATTTACATCATTATAATAAGACTGTTGACAATAAGCTAAACTAAAGTTTATAAATGCTAAAAGGCATATAATTTTTTTAAACATAAAATTGTTTTAATATTTATTAAAAACAATTTCTTTTTCATTATTTAAATCTGTATCGCAATTAATTACAGACTATTTTCTTTGTAAAAGTGCCATATAAAACCCATCAAAACCTGATTTATGAGCTAATACATTTTTATCTGATACAAAGGTAAACTCTTTTCCAAACTCAGATGTTAAGAATTTGTCAACTTGTTGCCTATTTTCAGAAGGTAAAATAG
The DNA here is from genome assembly GCA_042091415.1 of Polaribacter sp. Classification (GTDB taxonomy): domain Bacteria; phylum Bacteroidota; class Bacteroidia; order Flavobacteriales; family Flavobacteriaceae; genus Polaribacter. The sequence goes on from JBELHK010000020.1 coordinate 7,190, forward strand.
AACATGTTGCATAAACTAATTTTCCTTCAGGTTTTACCATTTTTGAATAGCTTTGTAAAACCTCTTGTTGAACTTTCTTAATATTTTCTATAAATTCTGGTTGCAATTTCCATTTACTATCAGGATTTCTTTTTATAACTCCCAAACCAGAACAAGGAGCATCAATTAAAACACGATCTGCTTTACCATAAAGTTTTTTAATCGGTTTCGTTGAATCAATTACTCTTGTATCAATATTATGCGCTTTGTTTCTTTTTGCTCTAACTTTTAATTTTTTTAATTTACTTTCGTAAATATCCATCGCTATTATTTGCCCTTTATTTTGCATTAAAGAGCTTAAATGTAGTGTTTTACCACCTGCGCCAGCACAAGTGTCAATTACTTTCATACCTGGTTGAACATCTAAATATGCAGCAACTAATTGAGAAGAAGCGTCTTGAACTTCAAACAAACCATTATGGAATGCTTCTGTTTTAAATACATTGGCTCTTTCAGTTAATCTTAAAGCATCAGTATGTTTTGGAATAAACTCTGTGATTACATTTTCCGAACGTAATTTTTTTTGAAGGTTTTCTTTAGAAATATTCAGTGTATTTGTTCTTAAGATAACCGATGCTTGTTGATTTTGAGCAGCGATTTCTTTAGACCATACATCTTCTCCTAATTCAGAAACACCAAGTTCATCTATCCAATCAGGGATAGATTCTTTAAACTTTCTAATTTTTGATAATTCATCAAAACGTCCTTTAATTCTTCTTACAGGAACATCTCCAATTTGATTCCAATCTGGTAGAGGAATTCCTCGTAAAACACACCAAACAGAAAATATACGCCAAATATCATCTCTTTTATATGGAGTTTTTACTTCTGCTATTTCAGCATATAATCTATTCCAGCGTGTAATCTCATAAATAGTTTCGGCGACAAACTTTCGGTCTCTTGCACCCCAGCGTTTGTCTCTCTTTAAAGCTTTTTCAACAGCTTTATCTGCATAGACTCCTTCATTAAAGATATCTCTAATACTGTCTATAACAGCAAATGTTAAATTTCTGTGTAATCTCATTTTACATGAATAATGGGGTGCAAATATACGTTAAATTAAAGGTATTTTGTATTTTCGTTATTCATATATTTTAATCTTGAATTTAGAAAATCCTATTACATACATTAAAGGAATCAGTTCACAAAGAGCTTCTCTTTTGTATATGGAATTAGGAATTAAAACCTGCCAAGATTTACTCAATTTTTTTCCTTATAGATATATAGATAAAACTAAGTTTTATCAAATTAAAGAATTGAGCCCTAATGCTTCAGAAGTACAAATTGTAGGTCGAATAACTGGTGTGAAATCTATTGCACAAAAAAGAGGAAGTAGGCTTGTTGCTACTTTTCAAGATGACTCAGGAAGTATGGAGTTGGTTTGGTTTAAAGGACAAAAATGGATAAAAGATTCTCTAAAAATTGGTAAACCTTACGTTGCTTATGGCAAATTGAATCATTATAATGGAAATTATAGTATTCCTCATCCTGAATTAGAGTTGGTTATTGAATACAAAAAAAAGTTGCAAAGTCAAATGCAACCTATATATCATTCTACAGAAAAATTAACTAATTCTGGTATTTCAAATAAATTAATGAGAGGCTATATCCAAAATTTATTAGAACAAATTTATCATAGCATTCAAGAGAGTTTATCTCAAGATATTATTAGCGATTTAAAACTTTTAAACAAAAGAGATTCTTTTTTGAATATTCATTTTCCAAAAAGTCAAGAGCTTTTGACGAAAGCTGAATATCGATTAAAGTTTGAAGAATTATTTTTTATTCAATTGCAACTCATCAGAAAAAAACTCATCAATAAAACAAAGATTAAAGGTTTTAATTTTGAATACGTTGGAAATAATTTTAATGATTTTTACAAAAACCATTTACCTTTTCAATTAACAAACGCTCAAAAAAGAGTTCTTAAAGAAATACGAAAAGATGTTGCTTCTAGAGCTCATATGAATCGATTATTACAAGGTGATGTTGGTTCTGGTAAAACTATTGTTGCATTATTAACAATGTTACTAGCTATAGATAACGGTTTTCAGGCCACAATTATGGCGCCAACTGAAATACTCGCAAATCAGCATTATGTTGCGGTTTCTGAGCTGTTAAATGAAATGGATATTAGTGTTGATATTTTAACGGGTTCTGTAAAAACAAAAAAACGAAGAGAAATTCACGAGCGGTTAGAAAATGGCAGTTTGCAAATTTTGGTGGGTACTCATGCATTATTAGAAGATAAGGTAAAGTTTAAAAACTTAGGAATATCAATTATTGATGAACAACATAGATTTGGTGTAGCACAGCGTTCTAAATTATGGATGAAAAACACAATTCCTCCTCATATTTTAGTTATGACTGCGACTCCTATACCAAGAACATTAGCGATGTCTGTTTACGGAGATTTAGATATTTCTGTAATTGATGAATTACCTCCTGGGAGAAAAGAAATAAAAACAGTTCATAGATTTGATAGCAATCGATTATCCGTTTTTAAATTTATAAAAGATGAAATAGAAAAAGGGAGGCAGATTTATATTGTTTATCCTTTAATTCAAGAATCTGAAGCCATGGATTATAAAGATTTGATGGATGGTTATGAGAGTATTTCGCGAGAGTTTTCAACTCCTAAATATCAAATAAGTATTGTTCATGGTAAAATGAAACCTGCGGATAAAGATTTTGAAATGCAACGTTTTGTTAAGGGAGAAACTCAAATTATGGTTGCTACAACTGTTATTGAAGTTGGAGTAAATGTCCCTAATGCAAGTGTTATGATTATTGAAAGCGCAGAACGTTTTGGTTTAAGTCAATTACATCAACTTAGAGGAAGAGTTGGTAGAGGAGCTGATCAAAGTTATTGTATTTTATTATCGAGTTTTAAGTTATCTGAAGATGCTAAAACACGTTTGCAAACTATGGTTGATACTTCTGATGGTTTTAAAATTGCAGAAGTTGATCTAAAACTAAGAGGTCCTGGAAATATTATGGGTACTCAGCAAAGTGGAGTTTTAAATCTAAAAATTGCTGATGTTGTAAAAGATACTCAGATTTTGGTATCGGCTAGAAATACTGCACTAAAACTTTTAGAGGAAGACCCTAATTTGTCAGAAGAGAAAAATAGTCTCATTAATAAAGCATTTATTAGGATGAGTAAATCATCAAAAATTTGGAGTAATATTAGTTAAATATTTTATGTTGCTTATCTCCTTAATTGAAATAAAAAAGCTTCACAAAATATGTGAAGCTTTTTTTATTGTTCTATTGTTTTATTTCTGGCTCCTTAATGCCTAGTTTTTGCAATACTTTTTTGGTTATATCAAAATTTTCATCAATATAAGCAAATTGATTTCCATTAGTAGTTAAAACCTGAGTATATCCTTCAGATTTTGCAACCTCATTAATAGCATTATTTAGTTTTTTGTATAATGGTCTCATTAATTCGTTTTGCTTTAGTTGCATTAATTGACTTCCATTATTTTGATATTGTTTTATATCTTGTTCCATGGCTGCCAACTCATTCATTATAGTTTTTTTCATAAGTTCACCCATTTCTTTCTCTTTTTCTCTAAAGTCAGTCAGCTTTGTTTGAAATTCTTTCATTTTGATGCTGAATGAAGAATCTAATTTAGCTCCATAACTTTGAGCTCTTTCAACAACAATTTTTGCTTCGGGCATTAAGTTAATGATATAATCACTATCTATAGTGCCTAACTTATTTTGTGAAAAAATTGTAGTTGAAATTAATAAATAAAAAAGTAAACTTATAGTTGGTTTCATGATAAATAATTTAGTGCGCAAAGATATAAAAGTGATTGAATTACAAAAATTTACAAGAATTAAAATCAGTTAATTTTAGTCGATATTGTATTGATTATTTCTTTAGGATTAACTTTAAAATCGAACCATAAGATTGTTTTATCTCTTTTGAACCAAGTTAATTGTCTCTTAGCAAAACGTCTTGTGTTTTTTTTAATTTCTGATATAGCAAATTCTCTAGTAAAAGAATCATCAAAATATGAAAATAACTCTTTGTAACCTACTGTTTGTAGGGCATTAAGCTTTTTAAATTTATAAAGTGATTTTGCTTCATCAATCAAACCATTATTAATCATGATATCGACTCGCTTATTTATCCTATTATAAATGATTTCTCTATCCGCATTTAAACCAATTTTAATAGAATTAAAGTTTCTTGGTGGTTTAGGTTTATTTTTAAAAGTGGAGTAAGGTGTGCCAGTTCCAATACAAATTTCGAGTGCTCTTATTACTCTTTGAGGGTTATCAATAGCAATTGTATTAAATGTTTCTAAATCTAGTTCTTTAAGCTTATTTTGTAAATAAATTAATCCTTCAGATTCTAATATTTCACTTAATTCTTTTCTGATTTTAGGATCAACTTTTGGAAAATTATCTAATCCCTCTAAAACAGCATCAACATACAAACCGCTGCCGCCAACCATTATTTGAATCGGATTTTTTTTAAAAAGGATATTTAACTTTTCGAGAGCATTTTTTTCAAATTGCCCTACATTATAATCATCAAAAATACTTCTGTTTTGAATAAAGTGATGAGGAATAGCATTTAATTCCTCTATTTCTGGAACAGCAGTTCCTATTTTCATTTCTTTATAAAATTGTCTTGAATCGCATGAAATTATTTCTGATTTAAAATATTTGGCAAGTTGAATACTTAATGCAGTTTTACCTATAGCTGTAGGCCCAACAATAGTAATTAAAGTGTTTTTCATGGATTTAAAGTAGTGCCACAATGATAACAAAAAATAGCGTTTTCTTTATGATCATCTTTTAAACAATTTGGGCAAGATTGTGTATTTGTATCTGTTTTTGAAGTGCTTTTTGTCATTTCTGAACTTACGATTCCTGTTGGGATTGCAATTATAGAATAACCCAAAATCATAATTACACTTGCAATTAATTGCCCAAGCGGTGTTTGTGGAGCAATATCACCAAAGCCGACAGTAGTTAAGGTAACAATTGCCCAATATATACTTTTAGGAATATTTATAAAACCATTTTCAGCACCTTCGACCATGTACATTATAGTTCCTAAAATTATACAGACGATTAATACAAAAAATAAGAATACGGCTATTTTGGCTCTACTCGCTTTTAGTGCTTGTAATAATTTATTTGAAGCACCAACATATCTAGCTAATTTAAGAATTCTAAAAACTCTCAATAATCTTAATGCTCTAAAAGCAACTAAACTATGAGACCCCACAATTATAAATGATAAATATTTTGGTATGATAGATAAGAAATCTATAATTCCGAAAAAACTAAAAATATACTTAAATGGTTTTTTTATAGATATAATTCGTAAGATATATTCTATTGTAAACAGTATAGTTATAATCCATTCACCTAATTGCAAAAAGTCATGATATTTGTTATCAATACTTTCTACACTTTCTAACATTACAAATAAAATACTCGTAATAATGGCAATTAGAAGAACTATATCAAAAAATTTACCCTCTTTAGTATCAGCTTCGTAAATAATTTCATGAAGACGATTTTTCCAAGAAGATTTTTTTACTTGATTTATCAAAATTGATACTTATTTATAATACAATACTACGATTAATTAATGAATTTTTAAAAATTTTGGTGTGAGCGATTGAATAGTAAATCCATTGGTTTAATTTATTTTCATAAATAAACCCTATTTATTATAAAGAACTATAAACGTATGATTTTTTGAACTTTATTTCTTTTCAAATGATTTTTAATTATTGATTTTGAAGCTTTTTTTTCTGAAAAAGGAGTTAAAATTTGTTTTAAAATCGTGAGATTATTTTCTTGGAATGCTAAGTTTGTATATCCAAAACCGAAAACCTCATTATTTTCAATAAGTATTACAGAGTTTTCTTCAATTTCTCTTCCTTTATCAATTATTAAAAAGCTATCGTTGTTAAAAGGTTCAATGTTTATTTTTATTTTCTTTTTAAAATTATATTTTGGTGATAAGTCTAGTAGTTCTAAATGATATTTTAATTTTGTAAATAACTCATTTCCAGTTTTCTCAAAAGAAATAGAGGCTATTCTTTCTTGAATTTTGATTGCTCTTTTTGTAACTTTTAGTAATAGCTTATTTACTTCATTTTTTATGTTTTGACCCTTTCCAATGTAAATAACTTTTCCATTTTTATTGTGTACATAAAAAACCCCAGAAACGGCAGGAATAGATTCTACAAGTTTTAATAATTTTTCTTTTTCTATTTTTTTATCGAAGTGTTTTATCGAATTTTTTATAATATTCTTTTCAGTATCTTTTTCTAGTAAAAGTTTAAAAAGTTTTACAGTAGCTAAAGCATCACCACTTGCTCTATGTCTATCTGCAATTGGTATTCCTAAAGCTCTTGTTAGTTTTCCTAAGCTATATGAAGGTTGCTCAGGAATCAAATTTTGACTAAGTTCTACTGTGCATATTGTGTTTCTTTCATAGTCAAAACCAAGTCTTAAAAACTCATTTTTAAGAATTCTATAGTCAAAACTTGAGTTATGTGCTACTAAAACGCAGTCTTTTGTAATTTCAACAATTCTTTTAGCTACTTCAAAAAATTTTGGAGCATTGCGCAACATTTTATTGTTAATACCCGTAAGTTTTACAACAAACTCTTGAATTGGTTTTTCAGGGTTTATGAGGGATATGAATTGATCTATTACATTATATCCATCAAATTTATAGATAGCAATTTCAGTAATGCCTTCCTCATTAAATTTACCTCCAGTAGTTTCAATATCTAAAACTGCGTACAATTTTTACGTTTTTATCTATTAATTATAATTTCTAACACCAAATATAGAACTTCCAACTCTTATCATATTACTACCATTTTCAATAGCTATTTTGTAATCACCACTCATCCCCAATGATAAGGTACTAAGTCTAGGGTTTTTAGTCTTTAATTTATTAAATAGGTTACTTAAAGAGGAAAATTCTTCATTTAGTTGATCTTTATCATCCGTAAAAGTTGCCATGCCCATTAAACCACTAATTTCAATATTTTTTAGTTCTAATAATGTCTCTGAGTTCAAAATTTCTTCAATTTCTTCGAATGTAAAACCAAACTTGGTTTCTTCTTTTGCAATTTTTGCTTGTAACAAACATTTAATGGTTCTGTTGTGTTTTTTTGCTTGTTTATTGATTTCTTTTAGTGTAGAGAATTTATCTACACCATGAATTAAATCAACAAAATGAGCCATATATTTTACTTTATTACTTTGCAAATGCCCAATCATGTGCCATTGAATGTCTTTTGGTAAAACTTCATATTTCTCTACCATTTCTTGAATTCTATTTTCTCCAAAAATTCGCTGACCAGCATCATAAGCTTCTTGTAAATCTGATACCGGTTTTGTTTTAGATACGGCAACAAGAGTAACATTATTAGGTAATTCTGATTTTATTTTTTGTAAATTTTCTTTAATCATTTTACTTTATTTCAAAAAAATTAAAACTCATACATTGTTAAACCACTCCTCAGTTTAGGTTTTATATAGGTTGTTTTTGGGGGCATTTTTAAATTATTATCTGCAAAATCTTTTATTTCATTTACAGAAGCTGAAAGTAAACCAAAGCCGACTTTATAAAGGCCTGAGTCTACTTTTGTTTTTAAAGAGATAGAATTTAATTTATTTTGAAAATATCCTATTCTATCATTTTTAGTAACATCATCAATACCTAAAATAGGTTTTAATAAAGTTCTATATAAAATTTCTACATCTAATTTACTTAATGCATCTGTAAAATTGTATTTGTCTTTGCGAAGGTATAATGAATAAAATTCACCTTCTAAATACATACTAAAATGATTTTTCTTACTCGGTTTGTAGAGTTGTTGTCCCTTGTTTTCTATTCTAAAAAACTCATCAACTTTCATTAAAAACTCCTCTTTTGAGTTTCCATTTAAATCTGTAACAAAACGATTAAATTCAGATATTTTAAGATCTGATTCAGGAATAACATAACTCATAAAAAAGTTATAATCTTCATTGCCAGTATGATTTTTATTTTCAGAACCTAATTCTTTCGCTAATAAAGCTGAAGATGCTGTTCTATGATGCCCATCAGCAATATATAAAGATTCCATATTAGAGAAAATAGATTTTATTTCTTCAATTATTTTAACATCGTTTACCAACCAAAGTTTATGTGAAATTTTGTCTGTTGTAGAAAATTCATACTCTGGTCTTTTTCTTTTTTCTTTATTTATAATTTGACTTAAATTTTCATCATTTTTATGAGTTAATAGAACAGGTTCTGCATTAAAACCAGTAATTTTTAAATAGTTTTGAAATAGTTGAACTCTTTTATTAATTGTTCCTTCGTGTTTTTTTATGACATTATTCTTATAATCATTTACACTTGTAGCTCCAATAATTCCGGAAAAAGAGTTTATTTCATCAGTTCTTTCATAAATATAAAACGATGCAATTTCATCTTTGATGAAAATACAATTTTCTTTAAATTCTAAATACCTATTATTAACCAGTTTAAATCGTTGTTCACCAGACACTTCTTGTTGATATTTATAACCAGGATTAATAACATGCAGAAATGTATATGGGTTGAAATCTAATTTAGCTCCTAATTCCGCAGGAGTATAAGCTTCATAAGATTTTGAAGACACAAGCGCAACTTTATCTCTACTTGGTCTTACTGCTTTAAATGGTTTTAAAATAGCCATAGGCTAAGCTAAAAGTTTTATAATTTGATTTGCTAATTCTAAGCCAATTCTTTCTTGAGCTTCTATTGTTGCAGCTCCTATATGAGGACTTAAAGATAGTTCTGTATTCATTAATAATTGAACAGCCGGGTTTGGTTCTGTTTCGAAGACGTCTAAACCAGCAAACTGAACTTTACCTTTATCAATAGCACTTACTAAATCAACTTCATTTATTAGACCTCCTCGTGCAGTATTAATAATACCAACACCATTTTTCATTTTATCAATTTCAGATTTAGAAATTATATATTCATCTCTGTAAGGAACATGAATTGTTATAAAGTCTGCATCTTTAAATAATTCATCTTTCTCAATAGTTTTTATATTAAAAGTAGATTTTTGTCCATTAAAAAAATCTAATGTCACGTCAGACTCAGATATAATAGAGTCTGATGCTAAAACATTCATGCCTAAACCGATTGCAATTTTTGCAACTTCTTGACCAATTTTTCCAAACCCTATAATTCCTATTGTTTTTCCTCTAAGTTCAACACCTTGTGAGTAAGCTTTTTTAAGTTCCTTAAATCTACTATCTCCTTCTAGAGGCATTTCTCTATTTGAAGAATGTAAAAAACGAACCATACCAAATAAATGTGCAAAAACAAGTTCTGCTACAGAACTAGAGGAAGCTGCAGGAGTATTTATTACATGTAAACCATTGTCAATTGCATATTCAACATCAATATTATCCATGCCAACACCACCTCTTCCAATTAATTTTATAGATGGGCAAGCATCAATTAGTTCTTGTCTAACTTGAGTTGCACTTCTTACCAAAATAGCATCAATCGAATTTTGATTGATATAATTTTCTAGCTGATTTTGAGCAACTTTTGTTTGTATAACTTCAAACCCATTATTTTCTAAAACTTCAACTGCATTTTCAGAAATTCCGTCGTTTGCTAATATTTTCATCTATTAAATTTATTGTTTTTTATTATTTTGTTTTTCAAATTCTTGCATAACATCAACTAATACCTGAACGCTATATAAAGGTAGTGCATTATACATACTTGCTCTATAACCTCCGACACTTCTATGACCATTTAAACCATTTATGCCTTCTTTTTTCCACATTTCATCAAACTTTTCTTTTAATGTTTCATCAACTAAATTAAAAGTGGCATTCATAGTACTTCTATCTTCTTTTTCTACAATTCCTTTAAACAGAGGATTTCTATCAATTTCATCGTATAGTAATTTCGCTTTTTTGTTGTTTACTTTTTCAATGAAATCTATACCTCCTAAATCTTTTAGCCATTGAAGGGTTAGCATAGACACATAAACAGCAAATACAGAAGGCGTATTGAACATACTATCTTTACTTATGTGTGTTTTATAATTTAGCATTGATGGTATATGTCTTTCAACATTTCCTAATATTTCGTCTTTTACAATTATTAAAGTTGTTCCTGCAGGCCCCATATTTTTTTGAGCTCCTGCATAAATTAAATCAAATTGCTCAAAGTTTAATTGACGAGAAAATATATCTGAACTCATATCGCAAACTAAAGGAATTTCTGTTTTTGGAAATTCTTTAATCTGAGTTCCTGCAACAGTATTATTGCTTGTGCAATGAAAATAATCAGCATCATTAGGAATAGAGTAGTTTTTTGGTACAAAAGTGTATCCCTTTTCTTTTGATGAACCAACTTCAGTAACTTCACCAAAAGCTTTTGCTTCTTTAATGGCTTTATCAGACCAAGTACCTGTATTTAAATAGGCTGCTTTCTTGTCTAAGAGATTATAAGCAACCATTAAAAACTCTAAACTCGCTCCACCTTGCAAGAATAAAGCGCTGTACCCTTTATTTTCAAGACCCAATAATTCTAAAGCTAAAGAACGTGCTTTTTCCATAACTTCTACAAAAGGTTTACTTCTGTGAGAAATTTCTATTAATGAAAGGTTGTCGTTATTAAAGTTTAAAATAGCTTCAGAGGCTTTTTCTAATACTTCTTGAGGCAGAATACAAGGACCTGCACTAAAATTATGTTTTTTCATATATTATATTTTCGATAAAAAATCTAATGTATTTATATCATCAGCAAAATCGGTTAATTTAGGATGTTGTGTTTGCCCAAAAGCGACTTCTTTTTCTAAAAAATTATTGGCTACAATACATTGTATTTTATCTCGGTCTTCATGTAATTTTATTTTTAAATCTATTTCATTATCGTAATATTCATAAAAAATGGTCGCAATAGGAGAGGAGTAGCTTTCATCTTCTTTAATCATCAGAAATCCGTTTTCTAATAAATCGAACTCACTCATCAAATAAACAGCTTTATTATAATCGTAATTATTAGCATACTTTATGTTGTTAATAATTTCTTTTTTTTGAAACATTCCGGTAAAGAATTTATCAAATTGAAAATCTCTTGGCACGAACAATTTAGAAACGCTTCTACAACCTAATCCAAAATATTGAAAAATATCATCAGATAAATTTACAAAGTCTTCTTCTGTTTCATTACCTGTAATTACAGCAATAGAGTTTCTGTTTTTTCTTATAATACTTGGCTTATCTTTAAAATAATATTCGAAATATCTAGCAGTATTATTACTTCCGGTAGCAATAACTCCATCAAAACCGTTGAGTTTTCCTTCCGTAAAAGTGATTTTTCCTTTAAAATCTTCATCTACATATTCTAAATATTTTACTAAAAAAGGAAGTAGGTGTTTATCATTAGAAGATTGCTTTACTAAAACAGAATGACCTGAAATTAATACTGATAAAAAATCATGAAAACCAACTAAAGGAATATTACCAGCCATTATAATGGCGATTGTTTTTGATGAAATTTCACTTGTCTTTATACTTGAAGTAAATTGATTTAAATTTTCTTTTGTTAAAGAATTCCCCCAATTTTCTATTGCAAAAAGTATATTTTCTTTAGTAAACCAAGTATTACTTTCTGTAGCTAGTTTTATTTGATGTTTAAAACCATCGAAAAAAAGGTCATTAAATTCAATATTTTCATCTTTTTGAATGTTATTATTTGAAAATTGACTTAAAAAAGTCCCTAATTTTATAAAAGCGTTGGTTCTATTTTGAATACTACTCATTTATTTTGTTTCTAAATGATTTAGAGTTTATTTTTGCAAAAGCAAAGGTACAAAAAGAGAAAAGAAAATTATGGCAATTATAATAACAGATGAATGTATAAATTGTGGGGCTTGTGAGCCTGAATGTCCGAATACAGCAATTTATGAAGGTGCAGACGATTGGAAATATTCTGACGGAACAGATTTAAGCGGAAACGTAGTGTTACCAAATGGAGTTTCAGCAAATGCAGACGAAGACCATGAACCTATTTCAGATGAAATATATTACATAGTTGCAGATAAGTGTACAGAATGTAAAGGTTTTCATGAAGAACCTCAATGTGCAGCAGTTTGCCCAGTTGATTGCTGTGTGCCTGATGATGACAACGTTGAAACTGAAGAAGAATTATTGCAAAAACAGTCTTTTATGCATAACGTCTAATTTTTATTCAAAAAAAAAATTAAAAAAAGGAACATAATATTATGTTCCTTTTTTTATTAATCTATATTAAATAATAATATTACCTGATTTTTAAAAGTATAAACTATATTTGCATTCGCAAAATTTTATAAAATGAAAGCAGGAATTGTAGGCTTACCTAATGTAGGAAAATCAACTTTATTTAATTGTTTATCAAACGCAAAAGCACAAAGTGCAAACTTTCCTTTTTGCACAATTGAACCAAATTTAGGAGTTGTTAATGTTCCGGATGAAAGATTAGAAAAATTAGAAGAACTAGTAAATCCAGAAAAAGTAATTCCTGCCACTGTAGAAATTGTAGATATTGCAGGTCTTGTTAAAGGAGCAAGTAAAGGAGAAGGTTTAGGAAATCAATTTTTAGCCAATATTAGAGAAACTGATGCAATTTTACATGTATTACGTTGTTTTGATAACGATAATATTATACACGTAGACGGTTCTGTAGATCCTATTAGAGATAAAGAAACTATTGATATAGAGCTTCAATTAAAGGATTTAGAAACGGTGCAAAAACGTTTAGAACGTGTTAAAAGAACTGCAAAAACAGGTCAAAAGGAGGCACAGACAGAGCTTGATATTTTACTCAAAGTCGAGTCTACACTTTTACAAGGTAAATCAGTTCGTTCAATAGAATTTTCTGAAAAAGAAGATGAATTTGTAAAGCCATTACAATTTATTACTGCAAAACCGGTTTTATATGTTTGTAATGTTGATGAAGGTTCTGCTGTTAATGGTAATATTTACGTAGAAAAAGTAAAAGAGGCGGTTGCTCATGAAAATGCAGAAGTTATTGTATTGGCAGTTGGTACAGAGGCAGATATTACTGAGTTAGATGATTATGAAGAACGCCAAATGTTTTTAGAAGATATTGGTTTAGAAGAAGCAGGTGTGTCTCGTTTAGTTCGTTCGGCTTATAAATTATTAGATTTACAAACTTATTTTACTGCAGGAGAAAAGGAAGTACGTGCATGGACTGTTGCTATAGGTGCTACTGCGCCGCAAGCTGCAGGTGTAATTCATACTGATTTTGAAAAAGGGTTTATTAGAGCTGAAACCATTTCTTATGATGATTATGTTTCATTTGGTAGTGAGGCTAAGGTAAAAGAAGCAGGGAAGATGCGCGTTGAAGGTAAAGAGTATATTGTGAAAGATGGTGATGTGATGCATTTTAGGTTTAATGTTTAGCATCAATTAATTATAACTAAAAAATCCTGATTATTTTAATCAGGATTTTTTATTTGCAATGAATATTGTTTATCCTTTGTAAAAAGGTAATTTTACAGTTGATGCAGAAAGTTGTTTTTTACGAACTTGAATAAATATTTCTGTACCTAGTTTTGATTTCTCTAAAGGAACATATCCTAAACCGATCCCTTTGCTTAAACAAGGGCTCATTGTACCTGAAGTAACATTTCCTATTTTATTTCCATCAACATCAACAATATCATAACCTTGTCTAGGAATACCTCTTTCATTCAATTCGAAAGCAACAAGTTTTCTACTTGGCTTTTCTGCTTTTTGTTTTGCAAGTTCTTCATGATTTATAAAGTCTTTAGTGAATTTTGTAATCCATCCTAAACCAGCTTCAATCGGAGAAGTAGTATCATCAATATCATTTCCGTACAAGCAATACCCCATTTCTAACCTTAGAGTATCTCTTGCGGCTAATCCTATTGGTTTTATACCGAAACTTGCGCCAGCTTCAAAAACCTTATTCCAAATTTGCTCAACTTCTGAGTTTTTACAATAAATTTCAAATCCACCTGAACCAGTATATCCTGTGGCAGAAATGATTACATTTTCTATACCCGCGAAATCACCTACTTTAAACTTATAAAAAGAAATATCTGCTAAATCTAAAGAAGATAATGATTGCATAGCTTCTACTGCTTTTGGTCCTTGAATTGCTAAAAGAGAATATTCATCAGATAGATTTCTTAAATCGGCATTAAATTCAGTATTATAATTAGAAATCCAGTTCCAATCTTTTTCTATGTTTGATGCATTTACTACTAATAGATATTGTTCTTCTTTAATTCTGTAACAAATTAAATCGTCAACAATACCACCAGTCGCATTCGGAAAACAACTATACTGTGCATCACCAATTGCTAGTTTTGAAGCGTCATTTGAAGTAACTTTTTGAATTAAAGCTAGGGCATTTTTTCCTGAAACTAAAAATTCTCCCATGTGGCTTACATCAAAAACACCAACTCCGTTTCTTACCGATAAATGTTCTGCAGTAACACCTTCGTATTGTACAGGCATATTAAAACCTGCAAAAGGTACTATTTTTGCGCCAAGTTGAACATGGGTTGTATGTAGTGCAATATTTTTCATTAATAGATTTCTTAAAATTTTGGCTAAATTATTTAAAATTTCACAATTTATGGTCAATAAAATTTTGTTAATATTTTTTCACTTCACTTTAATTGTTGTTAAATTTGAAAATTAACAATACAGCACATTTTAATGAAAGTAAACAGTTTTTTAGGTTTAGCATTGTTTTTGAATATTTTTATATCAGCTTCTCAAACGCCTACAGATTTTTTATCCAAAGATTTTCATAAAGAAAGGAGAGAAATTTTACGTTCTAAAATGAAAAAGAACTCTGTGGCTGTTGTATTTGCAAATCCCATTAGAAATAGAGCAAATGATGTAGATTATGTGTATCATCAAGATCCTAATTTTTATTATTTAACAGGTCATAGAGAACCTAATGCTGTATTAGTTTTATTTTCTGAAAATAGAAAAGACGATAATGGTGTTTTGTATAATGAAATTTTATATGTTCAAAAAAGAGATGCTAGAGCTGAACTTTGGAGTGGTAAGCGTTTAGGTATAGAGGGTGCTAAAAGTGTATTAGGTTTTACTGTAGCAAAAAATGCGGAAGAATTTATAAACGATAATATTGATTTTAAATCTTTCGAGAATGTATATATTGAAAAGTTTAATGATGATTATAGAAATTTAGGAGGTGCTGATATTTTTAATTTGGTTAAAAGTTTTAAATCGAATGCGGGATATAATCCTGATATATTTTTATCAGGAGTGCAGGAATACGTTTACAATAATGTTGTTGAGACTCCAATAAAAAGTAGTGCTAATGTTATCGATATTATTGACAGATTATCTTCGAATTATAAAGAAATCAAATCAGATAAATTATTAGAGACCTATAGAAATGCTGATAATGATATTTTAAGAGAACAGGTACGAAAACAAATTTCATTAGCACTCAAAACTAAAACTAATATAAATGTAAAATTTTTGTCTAGCAATTTAGCGACAATGAGAGAAGTTAAAACTGAAGAAGAGTTAAAATTACTTACAAAAGCTATTCGAATTTCTGCTGTAGGGCAAATAGAAGTTATGAAAGCAATGAAACCACATATGTCTGAAACCGAATTACAAGGAATACATGAATTTGTATATAAAAAATATGGTGCAGAATACGAGGGATATCCTTCTATTGTTGGTGCAGGAAATAATGGATGTATTTTACATTATGTAGAAAATAGCAAAACGAAGGTTGGTAACGATTTGGTGTTAATGGATTTAGGTGCAGAATATAGAGGTTATACTGCTGATGTTACCAGAACTATACCAGCTAACGGTAAATTTACGCCAGAACAAAAGGCAATTTATGATTTAGTTTACAAAGCACAAGAAGCAGGAATTGCTTTATATACAGTTGGAACAAGTATGCAGGCTCCTAATGCAATAGCTAGAAAAATAATTAATGAAGGTTTGGTTCAATTAGGAATTATAAATACTGTAGACGAAAGGCATAATTATTTTCCTCACGGAACTTCTCATCATATTGGTTTAGATGTTCATGATCCAGGAAATTACGTGAATTTTGAAAAGAATATGGTCGTTACAATGGAACCAGGTATTTATATTCCCGAAGATAGTAAATGTGATAAAAAGTGGTGGGGAATTGCTATACGAATAGAGGATGATATTTTAGTTACCGAAAACGGCCCTGTGAATCTTTCGGCTGAAGCTCCTAGAACAGCTATAGAAATCGAAAAAATGATGGCAAAACCAAGTATTTTGGATGAATTTATCTTGCCTGATTTAGACTAAAAAAGACTACCCATAAACTTTATTATAAAAGTTTGTAAGTAGTCTTAAATTTATTGTGTTAACAAATTAAAGCTTATTTGTTTTCGTTCTTTTTAATAGTGTCCAAATACTTTTGATAGCGTTTACCGTATTCAGAGTTTTTTACTTTATCACTCAGAGAAGAATTTAAAGTATCAAGTAGGGGTAAAGCAGCATCATATAATTCTGTTAAACCTAAATAAGGTGCAACTTCAGAGTCTGAGTTTGAAATAGCAAAATTAGCAGTATACAATACTCTTCGTTTTAATAATCGTTTGTATTCTTCTTCAATTTGTTTTACCAAATTTTCATCTTTAGCTTTTTTTGCATCAAAATCTTTTTTGATTAATTCTAAGTTTTGAGTTTGAAATTTCTGACTGATCAAATTATATTTAGCAAAAATATCATGGTTCTTTGAACCGCTAATTTCTGGAAATAAACCAAAATTTTCAACTTTATCATTTATAGTGATAGTTCCTTGTTCACCAAAAAATAAAATACTTTTTTTGGTATTATTAGCATCAAAAGTTAAATAATACAAAACAGGCGATTCAACAAAGTCTTTTAGTTCAAATAATTCTGTGCCTTTTAAAGTTAATGAATCTACACTAACTAAAAGCGTATCTTTCATTTTTTGTAAATACAATTTTCCTTTTTTAAGGCCTTTTATTTGACCTCTTACAATCATATTGGTTTCTTTTTCTTTTGAACAAGAAAATAATAATATAAATACTGATAAAAGAACAAGAGTTTTTCTCATAATTAGATTAAAATTTAGGAATGCAAATATCTAGTTTTTTTTAGAATGTAGAAGCTAATTCCATTAAAATTGTACATGCAATTGCACTAACTGTTCCAATAGCGTAGCCAAATACAGCTAATAAAACTCCAACAGATGCTAAAGACGGATGAAAAGCTTGCGCTACAATAGGGGCAGAGGCAGCACCACCAACATTTGCTTGACTACCAACAGCCAAGAAAAAATATGGAGCTTTGATAATTTTTGCAATTATTATTAATAATAATGCATGAATTGTCATCCAAACTAAACCAATAAAAATTAATCCAGGGTTTTCAAATGCCTGATTTAAATCCATTTTCATACCAATAGTGGCTACCAAAATATATATAAAAATACTGCCAATTTTACTTGCGCCAGCACCTTCGTAGTTTTTTGCTTTTGTATATGATAAGCCTATTGCTACAATTGTTGATATACTAATTAACCAGAAAAAACTTGAGCCTAAAAAAGAGAAAATATTTCTCCAAGTTTGTGCTTCTATATTTGACACAAAATTAGAGAAAAATTCACTTAAATATTTTGAAGCAAAATGACCAAAACCAACAGTACCAAAAGCAATAGCTAGCATTATTATGAAATCTTGTAAAGAAGGATTCTTTTTTATTTTCTGTGTAAAATTAATTACTTTATCTTTTAAATCTTCTATTGCAGTATTATCGGCTTTTAACCAATTATCAATTTTATCTTTTTTACCTATTCCAATTAAAAGAATTGCCATCCAAATATTTGCTACTACAATATCTACAATTACCATTCCTCCGTATTTAGAAGGGTTATATTGATATATTTCTAGCATAGCTGTTTGGTTTGCTCCACCGCCAATCCAACTTCCTGCCAAGGTAGAAAGTCCTCTCCAAACTGCATCAAAATCTGCACCTCCAACAGTTTCTGGAGAAAATATTGAAATTAATAATATAGCTAATGGACCTCCAATAATAATACCGATAGTTCCTGTAAAAAACATAATTAATGCTTTTGAACCTAAATTAAATATTGCTTTTAAATCAATACTTAAAGTCATCAAAACCAATGCTGCTGGCAATAAATATCTGCTAGCAACATAGTATAATTGCGATTTTTGTTTTACTAATTCTCCAATAGAATTTTCAATTTCCCATTCAGGTGAAATAATACCGAAGGTTGTAAATAATGCTGGAATAAAATAGGCCATAAATAATCCTGGTACTATTTTATAGAATTTAAGCCAAAAGCCAGATTTTATGTTTTCTGTATAAAATACAAAGCCTAAGGAAAGCATTAATATTCCAAAAACGATTGCGTCATTAGTAAAAAAAGGTTCCATATAATTATTTTTTAGAATGATTTGTATTTAAAATTACACCGATTTGCATTCTATGAAATCCGTCATCAGGAAGTTTTATATATAAATATCCTAATTTAAATTTTAAATTTTTATTTAGTTTATATAAAGCTCCAGTTCCTGTCCAATTTTGAACAAATCTTTTTGACTTATCAATATTTAAAAAGATTTCGTTAAAAGCATAAATAGACCATTCATCTGATAAAGGATAATTTACATTTAAATCATAACGAAACCAATTACTAGTAGATGAATTTAAAAAACGATGTTCTAGTCTTATTCTATGTTTAAGTTTTAAAGTCTTAAATTTTCCTGAAATATTTAAGTCTTCATATATACGATTTTCATCAACATAACCTTCTTCGATTCTATAAGAAGTATCTGTGTTTACAAAACTATACCCAACTGTTAAATTAATTTTAGGATTAAAAGTATAATTGATACCTAATCTATAAATTTCTTGCTGAAATTCACTCGCAAATTCATAATATCTAAAATGTGCCATTGATTTTATGGCGAATTTATCCGAAAGTTTGTGAGATCCATTGAACATATACCAAGCTCCTAGTTTATTTTCTGGTGACTCTTGAGCATTTATATTTATCCCAAGAATTATGAGTGAAAAAAGTATAATTATTTTCTTCATCAAATTATTTGTGTTTAGTAATTTTTAGTTTTTTTAAATAAAGGAATATTTACTTCTTCCATTTCTGAAGTAAACTGAGTCCATTCTTTGTTAAAGAAATTATTTGTTTCGGTTACAGCTTTATCGAATGCTTCTATAAATTGATTAGTTAATTGTTTTTCAGTCGTTGTTTGCTCTCCAAATCGAGAATTAATATAACTTCTAGCAACACCAAATCTTTGACTAACTGTTACTTCAGGGTTTCTAGTAATACCTTGTCTTTTATCAACTTTACCAATGTATAAAGCGATTAAATCGTCTATTTTATTTGTGATTTCTGAACAAGCTTTTATTTCGTCTTTATGTTTTTCTTTATCGCTTTTAGTTAAACTTGTTTTTAATTTTTTAACATCATTTTTACTTTCAACTAATTGCTTAACAATTGCAGCCATTTTTTCTTGATACTTTTCAAGCTCTTTACTAGCATTGTATTTTTGAGTTATCGCATCATTTGAAATTTCTAATCTAGGATCGAATTCAACAGTAATGTTTTGTTCTGAAATCTGATCACCAAAAATCATCTTTACTCTGTAAATACCTGGTTTTACAGTAACACCCGTAGGCTCCCTTTTAGATTTACGAATTGTTCTAGAAGGTCTTTCAAATCCTTTTTCTCTCAAATACCAAGTGGTTTTATGAATTCCGTTTTCTTTAGGCGTTTTTATTTTTAAGGTTCTTATTTTTCTATCAGCATCATATATCTCAAATTTTATAGAATCGTATTTTACTATATTTTTTGAAGATTTATTTTGATGATTATCTTCTTTTTTTGAAGTATCTTCTTCTTTTTTTGTGGGTTTATTTATGTAATAAGATAAAATACCACCACCGTTTCTATTTTCTCCTTGATACATTGCATCAGCGCCAAATCTGCTTCCCGTTGGTTGTTGATATGAAGCTTGATAGGCAGTTGGAGGTGTAAAAAGATGCGCTTTTTTTGATAAAATGTCTTCTTTAGCAATTGCTCTTAAAGGACGAATATCGTCTAAAACCCATGCAGCACGACCAAAAGTACCTATGATTAAATCATTTTCTCTTGGATGAATTACTAGATCTTTTACTGGAACTGTTGGGAAACCTTGAGTCCATTTTTTCCAATTTTTTCCTGCGTTTACAGAAACATACAAGCCGTCATCAGTACCTAAGAAAAGTAAATTACTATTTTCAGGATCTTCTACAATACAAAGTGCATAACTTTGTACGTCACCTCCGTCTACAATTCTCGTCCAGGTTTTTCCATAATTTTTCGTTCTATATGCATATGGTTTATAATTAAACCTTCTGTAATCATTAGCAATTAAAAGAGCTTCTCCTTTATTTTTGTTTGAAGCTTTAATCTGAGTAATCCAACTGTTTTCTGGAAGGTCTTTTAAGTTTTTCGAAACATTTTTCCAATTTGCACCGCCATCTTTTGTAATATGAACTTGTCCATCATCAGTAGCTGCCCATAAAACATCTTTTTCTAAAATAGTAGGTTCTATAACTAAAACAGTACAATGGTTTTCTGCCCCAGTAGCATCCATTGTTAAACCTCCACTTTCAGATTGTTTAAGTTTTTCAGGGTCGTTTGTTGAAAGGTCTGGCGAAATAACTTCCCAAGTTAATCCTTTATCGGTTGATTTATGTACAAATTGACTACCAAAATATAAAGTATTGTTATCAAAAGGATCAATATTAATTGCTGCATTCCAATTAAAACGAAGTTTTACATTGGCGTCTTTGTGTGTTGGTTTTACGCCATAATTATTTCCTGTTAAGTAGTCATATCTACTTACAAAACCTTGTTGACTCATTGACCATCCGTATCTTGAGTCGTCTTTATCAGGAACAACATCAAAACCATCACCAAAACTAATTTCTTGCCAATAAGAATTTCTTATTCCTTGTGCTTTCCAAACATATGCAGGTCCTCTCCAAGAACCATTATCTTGCATCCCACCATAAACGTTATAAGGAAATTCATTATCTACATTGATATGATAAAATTGAGCTACAGGAATATTTCCTATAAAACGCCACGTTTTACCTCCATCTTTTGTAATATTTAATCCTCCATCATTTCCGTCAATCATAAAAGATCCATCATTAGGATGAATCCACCAAGCATGATGATCTGGATGAAC
>JBELHK010000020.1:28660-30700 GCA_042091415.1 Polaribacter sp.
CCTCTTTCTTTGTGTTCTCCCCAAGGTGAACCGATTGCTCCTACATAAACAATATCAGGATTTGTTGGATGTATAATAACTCTATGGATATGTCTTGTTTTCTCTAACCCCATAGATTTCCAAGTTTTACCAGCATCTAAAGATTTATAAATTCCAAAACCGCCATTTAAACTATTTCTAGGATTTCCTTCACCAGTTCCTGCCCATATTACACTTGGGTTAGATTGTTGAATAGCAACAGCACCAATTGAAGCAGTTAATTCTTTTTCAAAAATTGGTTCCCATTTTATACCTCCAGAAGTAGATTTCCAAATTCCGCCAGAAGCGGTTCCAACATAAATTATATCTGGATTTGATTCGACAACGTCAATAGATGTAACACGACCAGACATTCCTCCAGGACCAATGTTTCTTGGTTTCATGTTTTTAAGTAAATCCATAGAAAAATCTTGAGAGAATGCTACAGAAATAGAGATGGTTAAAAGTAAAGTTAGAATTTTTTTCATGACAAAAGGTTTAAATTTTGAAAACGATAGCCAAGATACAAAATAGAAAATGCTCAATAAAATTGAGCATTGTTTTTTATGAGTTATTTAAAAAATTATTCTTCTTTATTTTTAGGGTTTCTTTTAGCATTTTTTAAAGCTTGCATTAGCATCCACTCAATTTGACCATTTGTTGAGCGAAATTCATCAGCAGCCCATTTTTCAATGGATTTTAACATATCTTCATTAATACGTAATGCAAATGCTTTCTTTTTTGCCATATTATTCTTTTATAAATTTAGAAATAGAAACTATCAACTCTTTTGAAATAGGGTAGTCTTTTGAAGTATATGATCTTAAATTGTCTTCATCCTTTTCTATATTTTTCAAAATATGATTCATATTCTTAATAATTACTAATTCACTATCTTGTTTTGCTTTGTGTAGTTTTTCGGCATCATTAACTGAAACTTGAATGTCTTTATCGCCATTTATAATTAAAGTTGGAATTTTAACTTTTTTTATCTCTAATAGAGGATCAATTTTTATCCATGATAATAAAAATGGTTGGTTTTGTTTTGCAAATAATGATACTAAAAATGGATTTACATTTTCAATTTTACCAGTCTCTTTTAATTCTTTCAAATGATTTTTTGTTACTCTTCCTAATTCAATATTTTGTTTAGTAGTTTGTTTTACAAGTGTTTTATCTATTGTTTCTCCAACACCAGCTAAAGAAATATACTTATCTACATTGTTAAGAGCCATCATTGCAACTAAAGATCCCTGACTATGACCAATGAGAATTATTTTTGAAAATCGTTTATCATTCTTAAAGTGATTTACTACAACTTTAACATCATCAATAAAATCAGAAAAATAAACATCGTCTTTTTTTAAGAATTTTAAATTAGAAGGATTTGCAGTTCTTTTGTCATAACTAAAAAAAGAGATATCATTCTTATTTATCGATTCTCTGAATTGTTTAATAAATTCTGATGGATTTCCATTTCTGTCAACTCCTCCAGAACCATGAACCCATATTACTAAAGGTGATTTATTTGACGAGTAAGTTAGTGTACCTGGTAATTGAATTGATTTATTATATAATGTGATTTCTTCTGACTTAATTTGCGCAAGAGAAGTTAATATTCCGAAAGTATATATTACTATGTAGGTAATAAATTTAGTCATCTTTTAAGAATTTTGTTTTGTATTGTAAAATTATATTCTCTGCTTCAAATTTTTTATGAGTACCTATTAATAATTTTTTACCATCTTTTAATTCTAATTGTATACCTAAATCTCCAGAAACATTTATTGCTTTTCCTTTTGATGAATTCCAAAAAGCTCCACCTTTTAAACCCCAACCACCATATTCTCCAATTGGATCGTAAGTTCTAACGAACGCGTTCGAAATAGAATTCCACTCTATTGTTTTAAACGATAAATGAAAAGGGAAAAACTTATAATGAATTCCATATTCATCAATTCTTGTGGTTAGTTTAAAAAAGAAAATAGGTAAAATGGAAACTACTAAAATAGAAACTGTAGT
>JBELHK010000021.1:0-29133 GCA_042091415.1 Polaribacter sp.
TTTTTTAGAATTAGATGTTAATTTTCTTAATTTTTTAATATGTCAGTATTTTTTTGCCATATTTTTATTTCTTTAATATAAACCTTGGCATTACTTTTGGATTAAAACACAAAATTAAAACCTGTTTTACTTCAAAATAGGAGTTTTGAAAAAGTAATTTAAATTAAACCAAAAATATGAAAAACAAATTTTACTCTTTATTTACTGTAATGTTTATAGCGTTCAATTTTTTAAGTTGTAGTGATAGCGTTGATAATTTTGATGTGCTAAAGGAAGATCTTCTTGGAGAATGGACAATGACTGCGGTTAATTACTCTGGTACTTCAACAAATACTCTTCAACAGGGAAATCCTGTAGAGGTTTTTATTTCTGGTGAAGGGAAGAATATTAATTCTGAAATGACTTTTACAGATAATCCAAAAAGAGTATTTACTTCAGGATCTTATGAATTAGAATTAACTGCAACTAGTTTAGGGTTTAGTGATACTGAAACCTTAACTATTAATGATTTTCAAGAAGAGGCTAGTTGGAGTTTAGATGGTAATATTCTAACAGTAGATCCGAAGTCTAGATCTATGTCTTATGATGGAACCATAACCAGTTTTTTAGCAAATACCGAGGCTCAAAGTTTTGTAATTGAGGAGTTAAACGATAATTTCTTAAGAATAAGAAATATATTTAACGAGAGTACAAATGAATCAGGAATTTCTATAGAACTTTCTATGGAAGTAACAATGGAGTTTACGAGATAAAAGTATTGTTTAAAAATAACGAAAAAGCTACTTGATTTATAAAGTCAAGTAGCTTTTTTTAGTTCTAAAAATTAATTTTCAACAAAAGCAAGTTAGACTTGCATCCATTTAAATTTAAATTTTTATTTTAAAAACTTACATATTTCTTCTATACTGTCCGCCAACTTTAAATAAGGCTTCAGTTATTTGACCTAAAGAACAAACTTTTGTTGCTTCCATTAACTTATCAAATAAATTTTCATTTTGAACAGCAGCTTCTTGCAGAATTGTAATTTGCTCTTTTGCTTGAGCCTTTTTTATCTTATTTAGATTTTCTTTAGTTTTAATCTGATTTTGCTTTTCTTCTTCTGTAGCTCTAATAACTTCTGCAGGTAAAACAGTAGGTGATCCTTTTGAACTTAGAAATGTATTTACTCCAATAATAGGAAATTCACCTGTGTGTTTTAAAGTTTCGTAATACAAGCTCTCTTCTTGTATTTTTGATCGTTGATACATAGTTTCCATAGCACCAAGAACGCCTCCTCTTTCAGTTATTCTATCAAACTCTTTCAATACAGCTTCTTCAACTAAATCAGTCAACTCTTCAATAATAAATGAACCTTGAATCGGATTTTCGTTTTTAGCTAATCCTAATTCCTTATTAATGATTAATTGAATCGCCATTGCTCTTCTTACAGACTCTTCAGTTGGAGTTGTAATTGCTTCATCATAAGCATTTGTATGTAAAGAGTTACAGTTGTCGTAAATTGCGTATAAAGCTTGTAGTGTTGTTCTAATATCGTTAAAATCAATTTCTTGCGCATGTAAAGATCTTCCTGATGTTTGTATATGATATTTTAGCATTTGTGCTCGCGAGTTTGCACCATATTTGTGCTTCATCGCTTTTGCCCAAATTTTTCTAGCAACTCGACCAATAACAGCATATTCAGGGTCAATTCCATTTGAGAAAAAGAAAGATAAGTTTGGCCCAAACTTATTAATATCCATTCCTCTAGATAAATAATACTCTACGTAAGTAAATCCGTTAGCTAAAGTTAATGCTAGTTGTGTTATAGGGTTTGCACCAGCTTCTGCAATATGATATCCTGAAATTGAAACAGAATAAAAATTACGAACTTTCTTTTCAATAAAATATTCTTGAACATCACCCATTAATCTAAGAGCGAATTCAGTTGAGAAAATACAAGTATTTTGGGCTTGATCTTCTTTTAAAATATCTGCCTGAACTGTTCCTCTAACTTGAGCTAAAGTTTCAGTTTTAATTTTTGAGTAGATGTCGTTAGGTAAAATTTCATCTCCAGTAATCCCCAATAATAATAAACCTAAACCATCATTTCCTTCAGGTAAATCTCCATTATATTTAGGTCTTTCTAAACCTTTACTTTCGTAAATTTCATTTAGTTTCTCTTCAACTTTGTTTTCAAGATTATTCTCTTTGATGTATTTTTCACAATTCTGATCGATAGCTGCATTCATAAAATAACCCAAAAGCATTGGTGCAGGGCCATTAATTGTCATTGATACAGATGTCATAGGATGACTTAAGTCGAATCCAGAATACAACTTTTTGGCATCATCTAAACAACAAATAGAAACTCCAGCATTTCCAATTTTTCCATAAATATCAGGTCTGTGTTCAGGGTCGTTTCCATAAAGAGTTACAGAATCGAAAGCTGTAGATAAGCGTTTTGCGGGCATTCCTAAACTCACATAATGAAAACGTCTGTTTGTTCTTTCAGGTCCACCTTCTCCTGCAAACATTCTTGTTGGGTCTTCACCTGTTCTTTTAAAAGGATATAATCCTGATGCATAAGGAAATTCACCAGGAACATTTTCTTGTAAATTCCATTTTAATAAATCGCCCCAAGCTTCGTATTTTGGTAAAGCTACTTTTGGAATATCAGAATGAGAAAGTGATTTTGTATGAGTTTCAATTTTTATTTCTTTATCACGTACTTTAAAAGAATAAATTGGGTCTTTGTATTTTTTTACTTTGTTTTCCCAATTTAAAATGATTTCCCAATTATACGGATCAAAGTTCAATTTTACTCTATCAAACTCTGCTATTAATAATCGTATAAAATCTGAATTTTCTTCTTTTTTATGAAGGCTTTCTAAATCAATTCCAGATTTATCTAAAGAAACATTTGCTTCAGTAACGCTTTCTAGAGTTTTGTATATACCATATAATTTTTGGGCAACTTTTACTTGAGTAATTACGTTAGTGTCATAAGCTCTATTGTTTTCTGCAATCTCAGATAAATAACGAACTCTGCTTGGAGGAATTACATATATCTTTTCAGACATTTCTTTGGTAATCTCCATATTCGATTTTAGATCTGTGTTTGTTTTTTCTACAATTTTATCCATGATTGCCTTGTAGAGAGAATTCATTCCAGGATCATTAAATTGCGAAGCAATAGTGCCAAATATTGGTAAGTCATCCATAGGAATATCCCATAGATTATTATTACGCATGTATTGCTTTTTAACATCACGAATGGCATCTAAAGCGCCTCTTTTATCAAACTTATTGATAGCAACTAAATCTGCAAAGTCAAGCATGTCAATTTTTTCTAATTGAGTTGCTGCGCCAAATTCAGGAGTCATTACGTATAAAGATGTATCTGAATGTTCGATAATTTCTGTATCAGATTGACCAATCCCTGAGGTTTCTAAAATAATTAGATCGAATTCTGCTGCTTTTAAAACTTCAACAGCCTCATTTACATATTTTGATAATGCTAAATTCGATTGACGAGTTGCTAAAGAACGCATATAAACTCTTTTGTTGTTGATAGCATTCATACGAATTCGATCACCTAATAAAGCACCACCCGTTTTTCTTTTTGATGGATCTACGGAAATTAGTCCTACAGTTTTTTCAGGAAAATCGATTAAAAATCTTCTAACTAATTCATCTACTAAAGATGATTTTCCAGCACCTCCAGTTCCAGTAATCCCTAAAACAGGTGTCTTAGAGTTTTTATTTTTCTGATGAATCTCTTTTAAAGTATTTTTTGCAATTTCAGGGAAATTTTCAGCAGATGAAATTACTCTTGCTAATTTTCTAGCTTCTTTGTTTTTTAATTCGTCAACATTTGAATCTAAATGATCTCCAATAGCAAAGTCAGATTTTTGAACTAGATCGTTAATCATGCCTTGAAGCCCTAATTCTCTTCCATCATCAGGAGAGTAAATACGAGTAATTCCATAATCCATTAAATCCTTAATTTCTTCAGGGAGAATTACACCGCCGCCGCCGCCAAATATTTTTATATGTTCAGCTCCTTTTTCCTTTAAAAGGTCGTACATATATTTAAAATACTCATTATGACCTCCTTGATAAGAAGTCATGGCAATAGCATTCACATCTTCTTGAATTGCACAATTTACAACCTCTTCAACACTTCTATCGTGGCCTAAATGAATCACTTCAACTCCTGTTGATTGAATAATTCTACGCATAATATTTATAGCAGCATCATGGCCATCAAATAAAGAGGCAGCGGTAACTATTCGAACTTTATGTTTAGGTTTGTAAGGTGTAATTTGTTCCATTCGTAAAAAAACTATGATTTATAGCTCGCAATTTACGGATTTTTCAAAATATTACTATAATCTTTGATGATTATAAATTGTTAAGAAACTCTCAAAATAAATATATTTGTATATACAAGTCAAATAAACCAGATAATGACATTTCAGCAGCAAATTCGACAAGGAATACCTGATATTTTACCACCTCAAAAAGAATACGATCACTCAAGAAATCATGCGCCAAAAAGGAAAGATATTTTAAGTGTTGATGAAAAAAAATTAGCGCTTAAAAATGCGTTGAGATATTTTCCTAAAAAACATCATAAAGAATTGTTGTTAGAGTTTGAAGAAGAGCTAAAAACATATGGTAGAATTTATATGTATAGGTTTAAGCCTGATTATACGATTTTTGCGAGAGATATTGAAGCTTATCCAGGGAAATCAAAGCAAGCAAAGTCTATTATGCTAATGATTCAAAATAATTTAGATGATGCTGTAGCGCAACATCCTGATGAATTAATTACATACGGAGGTAATGGAGCTGTGTTTCAGAATTGGGCTCAATATTTGTTAACAATGCAGTATTTGTCTCAAATGACAAATAAACAAACTTTGGTGATGTATTCAGGTCATCCATTAGGTTTATTTCCTTCAAATAAACATGCGCCAAGAGTTGTTGTTACTAATGGTATGGTTATTCCTAATTATTCAAAACCTGATGATTGGGAAAAGATGAACGCTTTAGGAGTTTCACAATACGGTCAAATGACTGCAGGAAGTTACATGTATATTGGTCCTCAAGGAATTGTTCATGGAACTACAATTACAGTATTAAATGCTTTTAGAAAGATAAATAAAGAACCTAAGGGAAGTTTGTTTGTAACAGCAGGCTTAGGTGGTATGTCTGGTGCGCAACCAAAAGCAGGAAATATTTCAGGGTGTATTACAGTGTGTGCTGAGGTAAATCCAAAAATTACTCAAGTTAGATTAGAGCAAGGATGGATTGATGAAAAAATTTCAGATTTAGATATTTTAGCTAATAGAGTAAAAAAAGCGAAAGAAAATAAAGAAGTAGTTTCAATTGCTTACTTAGGAAATATAATAGATGTTTGGGAGAAGTTTTTTAAAGAAAATATACTTATAGAGATAGGGAGTGATCAAACATCTCTCCATAATCCTTGGGCAGGTGGTTATTATCCTGCGGATATTTCATTTGAAGATTCTAATAAATTGATGGTTGAAAACCCTAAACTATTTAAAGAAAAAGTTCAAGAATCTTTAAGAAGACATGTTGAGCTAATTAATAAACATGCAGAAAAGGGAACTTATTTTTTCGATTACGGAAATGCTTTTTTATTAGAAGCAAGTCGAGCTGGAGCAGATGTTTTAAATTCTGATTCGAGTTCAAATAGAGAATTTAAATACCCAAGTTACGTTCAAGATATAATGGGGCCTATGTGTTTTGATTACGGTTTTGGTCCTTTTCGTTGGGTTTGTTCTTCTGGAAAGTCTGAGGATCTCCGTAAAACAGATGAGATTGCTTGTAAGGTTTTAGAAAAAATCATGAAGAATTCGCCTAAAGAGATTCAACAGCAAATGTCTGATAATATTAAATGGATTAAAGGAGCTCAAGAAAATAAATTAGTTGTTGGTTCTCAGGCTAGAATTTTATACGCTGATGCTGAAGGAAGAATTAAAATTGCTAAAGCATTTAATAAGGCAATTAGAAAAGGAGAAATTGGTCCTATAGTTCTTGGGAGAGACCATCATGATGTTTCTGGAACAGATTCGCCTTTTAGAGAAACTTCAAATATTTATGATGGTTCTAAGTTTACTGCAGATATGGCTATACATAATGTAATAGGTGATAGCTTTAGAGGAGCAACTTGGGTTTCAATCCATAATGGAGGAGGTGTTGGTTGGGGAGAAGTTATAAATGGTGGTTTTGGCATGTTTCTTGATGGTAGTAAAGAAGCATCAAAGCGTTTAAAATCAATGCTTTTTTGGGATGTAAATAATGGTATTGCAAGAAGGAGTTGGGCTAGAAATAATGAGGCTGTTTTTGCAATTAAAAGGGCCATGGCTTCAGAAAAAGAGTTAAAAGTTACAATACCAAATTTTGTTGATGACGAATTGATGAGTTCAATAATTTAAATTATATCAATAATGAAAAGTACACTTAGTTTAATTTTAGTATTTATGTTTTTTGTTTCATGTAGCTCTGTAAGTGTTGTAACAGATTATGATACAAATGTCGATTTTAAAAAATATAAAACTTTTGCTTTTTTTAAATCGGGTATAGATAAAGCAGATATCTCTGATTTAGATAAAAAAAGAATATTAAGAGCAATTGAATCTGAATTGTTATCAAAAGGCTTTACAAAATCTGAGAATCCAGATTTTTTAGTAAGTATATTTACTAAATCTAGAGAGCGTGTTAATGTAAGTCAAACTAATTATGGTTACAATTGGGGCTGGGGCTGGAATCCATGGATGTGGGGAGGAGGAATGAATAACGTAAATGTAGATCAGTTTACAGAAGGAACTTTATTTATAGACTTTATTGATAAAGAAAGAAAAGAACTGATTTGGCAAGGTGTTGGAAGTGGCGCTTTAAAAATGGAAAATCGAGAAAAAAAAGAATTAAGAATTAAAGAATTCGTAAAAGAGATAATAAGTAAATTTCCCCCAGAAGAAAAATAATAAAAAAGCCAAAACATTAAGTTTTGGCTTTTTTATTTCTATAAATAATTATTTATACATCAGCAGATTTTACTGTTTTAACAATTCTTGCAGCAATCTTATAAGGATCTCCGTTTGAAGCAGGTCTTCTATCTTCTAACCAACCTTTCCAACCTTTTTCTACAGTAATGATAGGGATACGAATTGAAGCTCCTCTATCAGAAATACCATATGAAAAATCTGTAATTGCAGCTGTTTCGTGATCTCCAGTTAAACGTTGATCATTAAATTCACCATAAACAGCAATATGTTCTTTAACAACAGGTCTAAATGCTTCACAAATTTTCTCATAAGTTTCTTGAGAACCACAAGTTCTTAATGTTGTATTCGAAAAATTAGCATGCATACCAGAACCATTCCAGTCCATATCTCTTCCTAAAGGCTTAGGGTGATAATCAATATAGTAACCATATTGTTCAGTTAATCTATCTAACAAATAACGAGCAACCCAAATTTCATCACCTGCTTTCTTTGCTCCTTTTGCAAATAATTGGAATTCCCATTGACCAGAAGCAACTTCTTGATTGATACCTTCGAAATTTAAGCCAGCATCAATACATAAGTTCGCATGTTTTTCTACTAATTCTCTTCCGTGTGTATTTTTTCCTCCAACAGAACAATAGTACATCCCTTGTGGAGCAGGATAACCTCCTACAGGAAACCCTAAAGGTAATTGAGTTTTTGTATCCATTATGAAATACTCTTGCTCAAATCCAAACCAAAAATCATCGTCTTCATCATCTATTGTAGCTCTTCCATTAGAAACATGTGGAGTTCCATCAGCATTTAATACCTCTGTCATAACTAAATAACCATCTCTTCTAGCAGGATCAGGATAAATTGCTACAGGTTTTAATAAACAATCTGAAGAACCACCTTCAGCTTGTCTTGTAGATGAACCATCAAAAGACCAAATAGGGCAATCTTCTAACTTACCACTAAAATTATCTTCAACTTTAGTTTTACTTCTCATGTTTTGAGTTGGATAGTATCCATCTAACCAAATGTATTCTAATTTAGACTTACTCATAATATAATTTATTTGAATTTGCTTTTTATGAAATACAAAAATGAAATATTTTAAAAACATATCAAAAAAAAAGGGGGTAAAAAAAATAAAAAATCATAAAAAAAATTTTATCCCTATTTTTTATGGGGTATCTTTGAATTATAATTAAATTATATAGGTAAAATTAATTTTATGTCAAAAATTAGATTTTCTGCTCTTCAAGAAACATTAAAAAGAACTCCTTTAGTAATTAATGAAAAAGAAAAACGTTCTGTTTTATTCGGTAAAAATGTATTTAACAAATACGCAATGCAACAGTATTTGACTCGGTCTGCATATGAAAGTGTGATGTTAGCCATTGAAAAAGGAGGTAAAATTGACAGAAAAATTGCAGATCAAGTTGCGGTAAGTATGAAAGATTGGGCAATGTCTAAAGGAGCTACGCATTACACGCATTGGTTTCAACCTTTAACCGGAGCTACTGCTGAAAAACACGATGCCTTTTTTGAATCTATAAACGGAGGATTAGCAATTGAAAAATTTGATGGAGAACAGCTAGTTCAACAAGAACCAGATGCATCAAGTTTTCCTAATGGTGGAATTAGAAATACATTCGAAGCGCGTGGTTACACAGCTTGGGATCCTTCATCACCTGCTTTTATATATGAAAGTACTTTATGTATTCCGACAATTTTTGTAGCTTATACAGGTGAGGCTTTAGATAACAAAACACCTTTATTAAGAGCTTTACAAGCCATAGATACACACGCAACAGCGGTTTGTAAATATTTCGATAAGACTTCATCAAAAGTATTTGCAACTTTGGGTTGGGAGCAAGAATATTTTTTAATAGATGAAGCGCTTGCAAATTCAAGACCAGACATTTCATTGACCGGAAGAACATTATTAGGACATACACCAGCGAAAGGACAACAGCTTGATGATCATTATTTTGGTAGTATACCAACAAGAGCAATGAACTTTATGAGGGACTTAGAATTAGAGTCAATTAAGTTGGGTATTCCTGTTAAAACAAGGCATAATGAAGTTGCTCCAAATCAGTTTGAGTTGGCTCCGATTTTTGAAGAAGCTAATTTGGCAGTTGACCATAATTCATTACTCATGGATGTTATGGGGAGAGTTGCAAAACGTCATCATTTTAAAGTATTATTTCACGAAAAACCTTTTGCTGGAATTAATGGCTCTGGAAAGCATAATAATTGGTCTTTATCAACTCTTGATGGTACAAACCTGCTAAGTCCTGGTAAAACTCCAATGAAGAATTTACAGTTTTTAACGTTTTTTGTAAATACAATTAAAGCGGTTCATAAATACGAAGAATTATTAAGAGCTTCAATAGCATCGGCAAGTAACGATCATAGATTAGGTTCAAATGAAGCACCACCTGCAATTATTTCTGTATTTATTGGTAGTCAGCTTTCTGCAGTTTTAGATGAGTTAGAAAACGTAACCAAAGGAAAATTATCACCAGAAGAAAAGACAGATTTAAAGTTAAATATAATTGGAAAAATTCCAGAAATATTATTAGATAATACAGATAGAAATAGAACTTCACCATTTGCATTTACAGGGAATAAATTTGAATTTAGAGCAGTAGGTTCTAATACCAATTGTGCAATTCCGATGACTGTTTTAAATACAATTGTAGCAAAGCAATTAAAAGAGTTTAAAGTAGAAGTAGACGCCCTTATAGATAGAAAAGGTTTAAAGAAAGATGAGGCAATATTTAATATTTTAAGAGAATATATTAAAGATTGTAAAAAAATACGTTTTGAGGGTGATGGTTATGGAGATACTTGGGAAAAAGAAGCAAAAAAACGAGGATTAAGTAATAATAAAAATACGCCTGAGGCTTTAAAAGTAAAAACTTCAAAAAATGTTATTAGCCTTTTCGATGAAATGGAGGTAATGACTAAAGTTGAATTAGAAGCTCGTTTTGAAATTGATGTAGAAGAATACACGAAAAGAATTCAAATAGAGAGTAGAGTTATTGGTGATATTGCAAGAAATCATGTTGTGCCAACGGCTATTAATTATCAGAATACATTGTTGGAAAACACCAAAAATTTAAAAGAAATATTTGGAGAAGATTACAAAAATATTGCAAAAGAACAGATAGAATTGATTATGACGATATCGAATCATATCACAGAAATTAATGCATTAACTTTAAAGATGATTGCCCAACGCAAGAAAGCCAATCAACTTTCTGGTTTAAAATCAGCAGAATACTATTGTAACGAGGTAAAGCCATTTTTTGATCAAATACGATATCATTGTGATAAGTTAGAGACAATGGTAGATGATAATATTTGGCCATTAACAAAATATAGAGAGTTATTGTTTACAAGATAGATTAAATCATCCTACTTTTAAGTAGGATTTTTTTTGTAAAACCCTAAATTTGCAATTCAACACAATAATATGAGTCAAGAAGTTTCAAAAAGATATGCACAAAGAGGTGTTTCTGCCTCTAAAGAAGATGTTCATAATGCTATTAAGAATATAGACAAAGGATTATTTCCAAAAGCATTTTGTAAAATAGTTCCAGATTATTTAACAAATGATGAAGATTATTGTCTTATTATGCATGCAGATGGTGCAGGAACAAAGTCTTCTTTGGCGTATATGTATTGGAAAGAAACAGGAGATGTATCTGTTTGGAAAGGTATTGCGCAAGATGCATTGATTATGAATATTGATGATTTATTATGTGTTGGAGCTACAGATAATATAATGTTATCTTCTACAATTGGTAGAAATAAAAATAAAATACCAGGAGAAGTTTTATCAGCAATTATAAACGGAACAGAAGAATTACTTGAAGATTTAGATAAATTTGGAGTAAAAATTCATTCTACAGGAGGTGAAACAGCAGATGTTGGCGATTTAGTAAAAACCATAATTGTAGATTCAACCGTAACTGCAAGAATAAAACGTACTGATGTTATTGATAATGCAAATATTAAAGCAGGAGATGTTATTGTTGGATTAGCATCTTTTGGCCAAGCCACTTACGAAGCCGAATATAATGGAGGTATGGGTTCTAATGGATTAACATCTGCAAGACATGATGTTTTTCATAATTATTTAGCAGAAAAATATCCAGAAAGTTTTGATAACGCAGTTCCTAAAGATTTAGTTTATTCAGGAAATACTAAGTTGACTGATGAGGTTGAAAATTCACCTATTAATGCAGGTAAATTAGTATTATCTCCTACAAGAACTTATGCTCCTATAATAAAGGAAATTTTATCAAAATATAATTCAGATACTATTCACGGAATGGTTCATTGTAGTGGAGGAGCACAAACTAAAATTTTACATTTTATAGATAATTTACATATTATAAAAGATAATATGTTTTCTATACCACCACTTTTTAAATTAATTCAAGAACAATCTAAAACAGATTGGAAAGAGATGTATCAAGTATTTAATTGTGGACATAGAATGGAAATCTATGTTTCTCCTGATATTGCAGAAGATATTATTGCTATTTCAAAATCTTACAATGTAGATGCTCAAATAATCGGAAGAGTTGAAGAATCAGGTAGTAAAAAATTAACTATTAAAAGTGAATTTGGAGTGTTTGAATATTAAACCACTTTATTGATTTGTATTTTTAATTGATAGATTTTTTTTAATTGTTGTCTACACAACATTTTTCGTCTTTACATTGGCAATATTTTAAATTATAAATATGTAGCAAAGCAAGTGAAGTAGCGGTTACATATGTTACAATTTCAGGGATTGAAAATAATTCAAGTTTTTCATTTATTATTAAGAAAGATAATAGAGACCAACTTGACCAAAGTAGAAAAACCATATATCTCTTACTTGTTGTTTGAGTTGAACGAAATATTGAAAAAAATGAAATTAGAAGAAATAAATAATCAATATTTTTCCACCAAATTGGTGAAGTTCCACATTCATCAAAAGGACAGGCTTGTGCAATAAAAATAATAGGTGTTAGAACACAGTGTATCAAACATAACAAACTTGCAGTAGCCCCGACTGTATCTGGTTTTTTTATAGCTAACTTCATTAATTTATTTTTAATGCAACTAAGATGCAAATATACTAAGTTAATTTGTTAGTACAATTTAGTTATAATAAATTTGTGTTATGGGAATTATTAGAAGAACAAAGTCTGTAGATTTATTATTAAATCAATTTAAAGATAAAGAAAATGCTTTATCTACTGTTCATTTAATTAAGCAATTAGATAAAAAAATTAATAAAACTACTATTTATCGAATATTAGATAAATTAGAAGACGATGGTGTTTTGCATTCTTTTCTCGGTTTTAATGGTGTTAAATGGTATGCAAAATGTAAAAATTGTTCAAAATCAAAACATACAGATATTCATCCTCATTTTCAATGTTTATCTTGCGGAAAAACAGAATGCTTAGATATAAATTTTACGATTCCTACTATTCCAAATCGTGAGATTATGAACTCTCAATTTCTATTTCAAGGAAAATGTGAAATGTGTTCTGGAACTTAGGTTTTCTTTTTTTTTAATCAAGCTTAATAGACTAAGAATAATATACACAAAAGTTAATATATATTGATTTTATAAAATACAGCTGATTTTTAAGAATAAAACTATAAAAATTGTAAATTCGCAACCCAAGAAAAGTTGATAAAATGATCGAAAAAATACAAATTGTAAAGCAACGTTATGATGAAGTCTCTGACTTAATTATTCAACCAGAAATTATTTCAGATCAGAAGCGCTATGCACAACTGAGTAAGGAATATAAAGATTTAGGTGATGTTGTAAAGAAAGGAGAGGAATATCAAATATTACTAAATAATATAGAAGAAGCTAAGGAAATTATTGCAGATGGTTCTGATGCAGAGATGACAGAGATGGCAAAAATGGAATTGGATGAAGCAAATACAAGAATACCACAATTAGAGGAGGAAATTAAATTTTTGCTGATACCTAAAGATCCTGAAGATTCTAAAAATGCAGTTGTAGAATTACGAGCAGGAACAGGTGGTGATGAAGCAAGTATATTTGCTGGAGATTTATTTAGAATGTACTCTAAATATTGTGAAAGTAAAGGATGGAAAGTTTCTACTGTAGATTTTTCTGAAGGAACAAATGGAGGATTTAAAGAAATTCAGTTTGAAGTAACTGGGAATGATGTCTACGGAATTTTAAAGTTTGAAGCAGGTGTACATCGTGTACAAAGAGTGCCACAAACAGAAACACAAGGGCGTGTTCATACTTCTGCTGCAACTTGTATGGTTTTTCCTGAAGCTGAAGAATTTGATGTTGAAATTAACCCTAAAGATGTAAGAATAGATTTCTTCTGTTCTTCAGGTCCTGGAGGTCAATCTGTAAATACCACATATTCTGCAGTTCGTTTAACACATATTCCTACTGGTTTGGTAGCTCAATGTCAAGATCAAAAAAGTCAGCATAAAAATAAAGAGAAAGCTTTTAAAGTATTACGTTCTCGTTTATACGATTTAGAGTTGGCAAAAAAGCAAGCAGAAGATGCAGCAAAAAGAGGTTCTATGGTAACTTCTGGAGATAGAAGTGCAAAAATTAGAACCTATAATTACCCTCAAGGAAGAGTTACTGATCATAGAATTGGTCTTACTTTGTACGATTTATCTAACATTGTAAATGGAGATATTCAAAAAATTATAGATGAATTGATGTTGGCAGAGAATACTGAAAAGTTAAAAGAATTAGGAGATAGTATTTAATTAAAAAAGGCTTTAAAATTTAATTTTAAAGCCTTTTTTATTAGATGTTTATTTACCAAATAAATGCAATTCTGTGAATTCTTTATTTATAGTAATTGAATGCTTTTTTGAGTTTAATTCATTTAAATCAATATCAACATTATCTATTTGAACCTTTTTTACTGTAAAAGGAAGATTGTGAAAAACAATATTAAATTTTGAATAAGGTGCATCAAATTTACCTTCTTTGTGTTGTTGTAAAATGAATTCATTTTTCTTTCCGGTTAGTTTAAATGTTCTTAAACTATATCTGCCTTTTCTATAATCATATCCATCATGAGCATCATCATATAATTCAGACTTTTCTTTCCCGATTTTATAATATACATCAAGGGTAATTTCATCAAAATCTTTTTCGCCAACATATTGTTGAACAGGGTATTTTGGAATAACAGCTCCTTCTTTTATAAATATTGGCATACTATCTAAATCAGCATCAACCCACATTTCTTTTCCACCATCAATCAATTCATTTGTCCAAAAGTTATACCATTTGCCTCTTGGTATGTACATTCTTCTTCCTTTTGCATTTGGTTCTTGAATTGGGCATACTAATATTTGGTCTCCGTAAACAAACTCATCACTTCTGTAATGAGTATGAGGATCTTCTTGATCAAATAAAACTAAGGACTTTAAAATTGGCGTTCCGTTGTTTAAATATTTCCAGAATGCTGTATATAAATAAGGTAATAACTGATATCTTAATTCTACAAATTTTCTTACAATATCTGTAATTTCATCACCAAATACCCAAGGTTCTTGGTCTCCATGATCTCCAGAAGAATGTACTCTACAAAATACATGAAAAACACCTAATTGAATCCATCTTGCAAATAATTCTCCTTGAGGTTGTTCAGCAAAACCACCAATATCTGAACCAGCGAAAGAGAAACCAGACATTGCCATTCTTTGTGCTTGATTGTTGGCAATTGCAAGATGCTCCCAAGTAGCTACATTATCTCCCATCCAAGTTGATGTATAACGTTGTGTACCAGAATATGCCGCTCTAGTAATTACAAATGGTCTTTTAGGATAGCTATATTTTTTTAAGCCATGATATGTTGCACGTGCCATTTGCATTCCGTAAATATTGTGCGCTTTTCTATGAGAACATTGATTACCATCATAATCGTGCCTTACATCGTCTGGAAAAGTTTTATTTGGAACTTCCATTACAGCAGGTTCATTCATATCATTCCAAACGCCTTTTACTCCAATATCTTCAATTAGTTCTTGGAATAAACCAGACCACCATTCTCTTACTTCGGGTTTTGTGTAATCTGGGAAATAACATTCACCTGGCCAAACTTTACCTTTCATATAAGGGCCATCTGCTCTTTTACAAAAATAATCTTTATCTAAAGCTTCTTTAAAAACATTGTATTCTAGGTCTATTTTAATTCCAGGATCAATAATTACAACAGTTTTAAAGCCATCATCTTCTAGTTCTTTTACCATTCTTTTTGGTTCTGGAAAATGATTTTTATCCCAAGTAAAACAACGGAAACCATCCATATAATCTATGTCTAAATAAATAGCATCGCAAGGAATTTGCAATTCTCTAAATTTATTTGTGATCTGTTTTACATTTTCTTCAGGATAATAGCTCCATTTACATTGATGATATCCTAAAGCCCAAAGTGGAGGTAACGCATGTGGCTTCCCTGTTAAATCTGTATAGTTCGCAACAACATCAGACATTTCAGGACCATAAATAAAGTAATAATCCATCTCTCCTCCTTGAGCCCAAAAACTAGTTACATTTCTTCTTTCGTGAGCAAAATCGAAATATGTTTTAAATGTGTTGTCGAAGAAAATTCCGTAAGATTTATTATTATGTATAGAGGTGTAAAATGGAATCGCTTTGTAAATAGGGTCTGTGTTTTTACCAAATGCATAAGAATCTGTTACCCAATTTTCAAAACGTTTCCCTTTTAAGTTAATGTCTACAGGTTTGTCTCCAAGGCCATAGTAACTTTCTGCTCTAAGAGAAACTTTACTCATTTTAACAATATCACCACCCAATTCGTAACTTTCTTCCCAATGAAAACCTATTTCATCTTGATTTATTAAAACCATGTCTTTGGCATCATACAAGCTAACTTGTAAACTTGATTTTTCTACCTTACAAATCAGTTTTTTTGTTGCAATAATATAATGAGTTTCTTCTTCGGTAACTTTTAAAAAACTATAACCTCTTGAGGCGTGTATTGTAACTCCGTAAGAAAAATCATTTTCAAATTTACCAGTTGTAGAATATCGAAATCGTATTACACTATCTCTTACAACAGTAACCTGTAAAACGACATTGTTTTTTGTGGTAAAATAAAGTTTATCAACATCTTTTTTGTAATTAATTATTTCTGATGGGAATAAATTCCCTTTTTGTTCTAACTCTGTGTTTACAATCATTTTTTATGTTTTTAACCTTTTAAAAGCATCTATATAGATACAAAAATAAACGAATGAAAAAAAAATAGGACTTATTAAGAAACTAGTTTTTAAGAATTTTTAAAACAATAAAAAAAGAGGAATAATTTTCTTTTATTGAGAATAAAAATCATTTTTTTTGATAAAGAAGTATTTTTTAAACTACTCTTTATTGTACTTAAAAGCTAACATACTTAATGGTGGTAAATTCAATTCTAGAGAGTTTTCTCTATTATTCCATTCTCTTTTTTCAGTAATTAAATTCGTATTTATGTAATTCCCTGTTCCGCTATATTTTACGTCATCACTATTAAAAACCTCTTTTAAATTAACTGATTTTGGAATACCAATTCTGTAATTTTCTCTTGGTATAGGAGTTAGATTTAAAACAATAATAAGGTCATCTTTTTCATTATTTCCTTTTCTAACATATGACATTACAGAGTTTTGATGGTCTAATTGATCAATCCATTCGAAACCTTCAGGAGAAAATTGTTTTTGATGTAATGCTTTTTCTTTTTTGTATAATAAATTTAAATCTTTGACTAGATTTTGAGCACCTTTATGAACATCATATTGTAATAAATGCCAATCTAGACTTGTTTGAAAATTCCATTCAGAAGTTTGACCAAATTCTCCTCCTTGAAATAATAATTTTGTACCAGGATGTGTATACATAAAGCTATAAAGTAGCCTTAAGTTTGCGAAGCGTTGCCATTCATCTCCAGGCATTTTATCGACAATTGCTTTTTTACCATACACTACTTCATCATGTGAAAGAGGAAGCATAAAGTTTTCTGTAAAGGCATAATTTAGACTAAATGTTAAATCATTTTGGTGATGTTTTCTGAAAACAGGTTCTTTAGCAAAATATTCTAAAGAATCATGCATCCAGCCCATCATCCATTTCATTCCAAAACCTAATCCACCATCGTACGTAGGTCTTGAAACTTTTGGAAATGAAGTAGATTCCTCTGCAATTGTTTGAACATCTGGGAAAGAAGCGTATACTTCGGTATTTAAATCCTTTATAAAATCGATTGCTTCTAAATATTCTCTACCGCCAAATTTATTTGGCTCCCATTGACCTTCTTCTCTAGAATAATCTAAAAATAACATTGATGCAACAGCATCTACTCTTAAACCATCTGCATGAAATTGGTCTAACCAAAAAATTGCATTACTAATTAGAAATGCTTTGATTTCATTTCTCCCATAATTAAAAATTAGGCTTTTCCAATCTTGATGATATCCTTTTCTTTGATCTGGATGTTCGTACAAATGCGACCCATCAAAAAAACCTAAACCGTGGTCGTCTGAAGGGAAATGTGAAGGAACCCAATCAAGTAACACTCCGATTCCTTTTTCATGAAATTTATCAATTAAAAATTTAAATTCATCAGGATAACCAAAACGTGATGTTGGAGCAAAATAGCCTGTAAGTTGATAACCCCAGCTTGGATCGTAAGGATATTCCATTATTGGCATAAATTCTACATGCGTAAAATTCATGTCTGCAACGTAGTTTACTAATTCTTCGGCTAATTCTTTATAGCTTAAAAAACGATTTTCTTCAACTTGCTTTTTCCATGATCCTAAATGAACTTCATAAACAGAAAATGGTGCGTCTAAAGCATTATTTTGCTTTCTGTTTTTCATCCATTTTTTATCTTTCCATTTGTAATCATCACTCCAAATTACAGATGCTGTTTTAGGAGGATGTTCACATCTTCTTGCAAAAGGATCTGCTTTTTCTGTTATTATATCATTATGAACACTTTGAATTTTGTATTTGTAAAGATTTCCTTTACCAACTCCAGGAATAAATCCTTCCCAAATTCCGCTATCATCCCATCTAACATTTAATTGATGTTCGCCATCTAACCAAAAATTAAAGTCTCCAATAACAGATACATTTTTTGCGCTTGGAGCCCAAACAGCAAAATAAGTTCCTTCTTCACCATCTAAAGTTGTAATATGTGAGCCGAATTTTTCATATAATCTATAATGTTTTCCAGCTTTAAATAAATTAATATCAAATTCTGTAAAAAGACTAAATAC
Source organism: Polaribacter sp. (assembly GCA_042091415.1). Taxonomy (GTDB): domain Bacteria; phylum Bacteroidota; class Bacteroidia; order Flavobacteriales; family Flavobacteriaceae; genus Polaribacter. The sequence goes on from JBELHK010000021.1 coordinate 18,327, forward strand.
TTTTGTTTTTGTCATGTTTTATGAGTTCATAATGTTTGCGATTCCTTTTAAAGGAATAATTGTCCAATCTGGTCTAGAATTAAGTTCATAACCTAATTCATATATTGCTTTTTCTAATAAGCAATATTTTAATAAATATACTCTTTCGTTGGTGTAACCAATAGATAAATTAGCTTTTTGGGTTACATCTCTGTAAGTTTCTAAAAAAACAGAAATAAAATATTTATACAATAATTCACCATACTCAAAAAGCACTTCTTTATCTTTTAAATATGCTTCTTGATTATTAAAAATAGTTGAATAAATTGCATAATGAAATGATCTAAATAAACCAGCAATATCTTTTAATGGAGGTTGTTTAACTTTTCTATCGCGAATTGTGCTTTCTGGTTCGCCTTCGAAATCGAGTATACAAAAATCATCGTTTTGAACTAGTATTTGGCCAAGATGATAATCTCCATGAATTCTAATTCTTTCTCCCTTTAATTTAGTCCAGTCAAAACTAACAATACGCTTTCTTATAGCATTTTTATTTTCTAAAAACTCTTTAGCTAATTCTAGCGGATATCCTTTTAATTTATGAAGATTATTTTCTGTTAATTTTAATCTGTTTTCAAATTGATAGGTTAAACGATTCTTTAGCCAAACAGAATAATCTCCATTATAATGAGAAGGTGTAAATGATGTTTCTGTAAATTCTGAACCCAATGTACAGTGCATTTCTGCAGTTCTGTGAGCTAACAATTTTATTTTTTCCAATAAATTTAATCCAACCCAATCTATAATTTTATTTGGTAGTTGATCTATTGAAGATCTTTTGAAAAGTTCTATGTTTGGTAATTCTTTTAAGTTGATATCTTTTTTATCAATCAACAAGAAGATATTGTGTAACTCTTTCAAAAAATATTGCCAAGCATCTCCATTGTTAGGAACAAGTTCTTGCATTAAAGCAATCGTAATATTTGTGTCTTCAGAATCAACAATATTTACACTTCCTAAATACTTAGGTGTATGTTTAAATTCTTTTGTATGAGATAAAAAACGATTCATTTCATAATCTGGATTTTTATCAGCATAAATTCTTCTAAAGAATTTTAAAATAAAATGATCGTTATAAATTATTGATGTATTACTTTGCTCTAAGTTTAAAAACTTAGATGATTCATACAAAGGGTAGTTAAAATTTAAAGATTTATGATATTGAACAGGAGTTTTATCTAATGGTAAAGCTTCACAAATTCTCTCATAAACAACTTTTCTAAATGGTTCTTCATGAATGGCATCTACAATAAAACCACTTTTACCTTCTAATTCAATTTCTAAAATTTTATTTTCTAGTTCAATATTGTTATTTGAAACAAATGCAATTGGTAGAAAATAATGATGGTAAAAGGCTTCTTCAAAATTTACTTCTAAAATTAAACCAAAATAGACTTCTTTGTTTTTTTGTATTCTAAAAGAATCGCTAAGTTCTATGTATTTTAGTTTATTTGATTTACCACCATACCATCGTTGTTTTTGAATATAGTTTTCTAAAACATCAGAAAGAAAAATAGTGATAAAATCTTTGTCTAGTAATAATTCTTCCCATTTTCTAGTTGATGAAAAAAGACAAGTTTCTGATTCTATATATTTTTCTTCTATCATATTATAATTATTTATTCAATTTAAAAATGTGGAAAGGTAAATTAGGATGCAATTCAACATAATTCCATTCATTATACCAATTATAAGAGTTTCTTGTTACTAAATCTAAAACTTCGACTTTATGACCTTCATGAATGCCAAGTTCGTTTAGAGGTAATTGAACAGAACCAATTTGCGAATTATAAGCATCTAAATTAACAACAGTAAGTGTTTCATCAGATTTATCTTGATTCCATTTGTAGAATGCAATTAAATTATCATTTTGTGTTTCTAAAAATTTAATATTATTTGTCTGCTGATAAGATTCTTGCTCTTTTCTAATGGCATTTATTTTTGTAATTATTGATGTTATTTTATTCTCTATAAACCAATCGTAACTACAAATTTGAAACTTTTCAGACATATAATATTCTTCTTTTCCAGGAATTGGATTGTCTATTTGTTGTTCGAAAACAGGTCCATAAATACCTATATTAGAGCTTAATGTAGCTGCTAACGCATAACGTATAATATACATACTTTCTGGAGCGCCTTGTAAATGATAAGGATTTATATCTGGTGTATTTGGCCAAAAATTAGGGCGCATATATTCACGTTGGCTAGTTTGGGTAAGCTCTGTAACATATTCTGTAATTTCTTGTTTAGAAATTCGCCATGTAAAGTATGTATAGCTTTGTGTATAACCTTGTTTTGCCAATTGTTGCATAACCTTAGGTTTTGTAAATGCTTCAGCCAAAAACAAAACATCTGGATGTTGTTTCTTTACTTCGGCAATTATCCAGCCCCAAAAATAATATGGTTTTGTATGCGGATTATCTACTCTAAAAACAGAAATGCCGCAATCAATCCAATACAATAAAGTTTCTAAGCATTCATTCCAAAGATTTTTAAAATCTTTACTTTCCCAATAAATTGGTAAAATATCTTGATATTTTTTAGGAGGATTTTCAGCATATTGAACTGTACCATCTGGTCTCCATTTAAACCAATCAGGATGCTCTTTTACCCAAGGATGATCTGGTGCTGCTTGTAATGCATAATCCATTGCAATTTCAATACCCAATTTTTTTGCTTCTGAAACTAGTTTTTTAAAGTCTTCTAAAGTTCCTAGTTGAGGATGAATATCTTTATGCCCGCCATATTTAGAACCAATTCCCCAAGTAGACCCTACATCTCCTTCTTGAGCAACTGTAGTGTTATTTTTTCCTTTTCTATTAACTTCTCCAATAGGATGAACAGGAGGGAAGTATAAAGTGTCAAACCCCATTTCAGAAATTCTTGGTAATAGTCTATGGCAATCATTAAAAGTACCGTGTTTACCATCAATTTCTGAAGCTGATCTTGGGAAAAATTCATACCATGTAGAAAATCTAGCTTTTTTTCTATCTACATAAACTTTGTATTCTTGAGATGATTCAATGATTAATTTCTGTGGATTCGTTTTAAAAATATCAGTTAACCTATTTGAAGTTGCTTCTTCAATGGCTTTTCCATAAGATTCTTTATTTTTAAAAATATCGATTAGATATTGAAGGTACTTTTTATCATCACCTTTAACTTTTTTTATAATTGATTCAATTAATTCTGCACCTTCTAATAATTCTGAATTAACATGTTGATGGTCATCAATTTTTCTATGAATACCATGTTGCCAGTTTAATGCATAATCAACCCAACCTTCAACCTTATAGCTATAAAAACCTTGTTTAGTTGTTGTAAAATTTGCAATGTATTCATCATTAAAAGTTGGTGACATTCTTACTTCTAACCAAGACTTATCAGATTCATGTTTATATAATAAGTTTGCTTGTAAAATATCGTGTCCATCAATTAAAACATCAGCTGTTACATTAACTATTTCATCTAAAACTCTTTTGATAAAAATATTACCATCGTTAATTTTAGGCGCAACATTTTCTATTACAATTCTGCTTTGATTTTGCATTGATTTTAATTTGAAATAAATTTTTTAGTGATTTTAACCTATTATGGTTCCTTTAGGAATTATAGCTTCTTTTTTAATAACAACAATACCGTCTTTTACCATGTAAGTATCTGTTTCTATGTTTTCTATATGTTTTCCTCCGTTTATTCTAACATCATCGCCAATTCTACAGTTTTTATCGATAATACAATTATGAATATAGCATCGATCTCCAATACCCATCATAATTTCTATATTATTATTTTTTACATCTTCTAAAGATTCATAAGAATCGTTACCCATCATATAAGTATTAGAAATTAGAGAATTTTTCCCTATTCTAGAACGAATGCCAATAACTGATTTTTCGATTTTTTCTGCATTTATAATACTTCCATCTCCAATTACAGCTCTATTTAATATGGTTCCTGATATTTTTGATGTTGGTAAAATTCTAGCTCTTGTATATATTCCTTTATTATCATCAAATAAGTTAAATTTCGGAACATCGTCTGTTAAGCCTAAATTTGCGTCAAAAAATGAGTCAATATTACCAATATCTGTCCAATATCCTTCATAAGGATAGCTTACTGTTTTGTGGTTTTTTATGGCTTCAGGAATAATCTCTTTACCAAAATCATTGGTGTTTTGATTATTCATTAATTCGATTAATAATTTTCTATTAAAAATATAAATACCCATTGAAGCAAGATAATTTCTTTCTTCTCTTTTCATTTCGTCACTTACATCTGAAACCCAATCTGGAAGTAATTCTGAGTTCGGTTTTTCTATAAAAGAAGTAATTCTATTTTTATCATCCGTCTTTAAAATTCCGAATGAGGTCGCATCTTTGGCATTAACAGGATACGTAGCAATAGAAATTTCTGCACCACTTTTTTCATGTCTATCAATCATTTCATTAAAATCCATTTGATAAAGTTGATCTCCAGAAAGAATGAGTGCGTATTCAAAATCGTTTTGTAAAAAATGATGCATACTTTGTCTTACAGCATCTGCAGTACCTTGAAACCATTTATCGCTTTTAATGGTTTGTTCTGCAGCTAACACATCAACAAAAGCTGAACTAAAAAAACTAAAATGATAGGTGTTTTTTATGTGTTTATTTAATGAAGCTGAGTTAAACTGGGTTAACACATACATTCTTTTGATATCAGAATTTATGCAGTTAGATATTGGGATGTCAACCAATCTATATTTACCCGCAATAGGAACTGCTGGTTTAGATCTGTTTTCGGTTAATGGATATAATCTTGACCCTTGTCCTCCTCCTAAAATAATTCCTAGTACTTTATTGTTTATCATTTTTACTTGATTAGGGATTTATATAATTCTTCTGTTTGCTTTGCTATAGAGATCCAATCGAAATAATCTTCAACTCTTTTTCGCCCATTTTCTGCCATTTTATTTCTTAATTCTGGATTTTCAATCAATTTGTTTATTCCGTTAGCTAAATCTTTAGCAAATTTTTCGGTATCTAAAGGTTCAAACGGTGCTGTTTTTTGTTGTTGTACAGGAACTAATATACCAGTTTCGCCGTCAACAACTACTTCTTTAATACCACCAACAGCACTCGCTACTACAGCAGTGTTACAAGCCATTGCTTCAATATTTATAATTCCAAAAGGCTCATAAATAGATGGGCAACAAAAAACATCTGCATTAGAATATAATTGAATAACTTCTTTTTTAGTTACCATCTTCTCAATCCAAATTACATTTTTTCTCAGTTTTTGAACTTCGGTTACTGCATTTTTCATCTCATCTCCAATTTCTTTTGTGTCAGGAGCACCAGCACAAAGAACTATTTGTATTTCTGGATTAATATATTTGATAGCATTTACTAGGTGAATTATCCCTTTTTGTCTTGTTATTCTTCCTACAAAAAGTACGTAGGGTTTTTCAGGATCAATGTTGTATTCTTTTAATGTATTATTTTCTGATGTTTGAACATATTCTTGAAGATTAATACCATTGTATATTACTTTTATTTTTTCTTCATCAACATTAAAATGTTTTAAAATATCTTCTTTTGTTTCCTCAGAAACTGCAATTAAAGCATCGGCCATTTCAATTGCTGTTTTTTCAATCCAAGAAGAAGCGTCATAACCTTTACCCAATTGTTCTCTTTTCCATGGTCTAAGTGGTTCTAAAGAATGAGTTGTTATTACAAGCGGAATGCCATAACAGAGTTTTGCCATAATTCCTGCAAAGTGAGAGTACCAAGTATGACAATGAACAACATCAGCATCAATAGCTGTAGCATTCATTTGAATTCCTGTACTTAGGGTTTGAAATATGGATTTTAATTTGTCATTTGAATTTTTAAAATCTTGGTTTTCGAATGGGAAACCAGTAACCTTTAAATTATCATCGACATCATTTTGATCTCCAAAACAACGAACATCAACTTTCATAATTTTTGAAAGTTCTTGAGCTAAATATTCGACGTGAACTCCAGCACCACCATATACATAAGGAGGAAATTCTCTTGTAAAAAATAGACTTTTCATAACTTTTATTTGAGTATTTTTTCAAAATACACAAACAAAATTACAAAATAAAAAAAAAGACTTATTGTTTTAGAAAATTATTATTGGTTTGATAATAATTTAATAATATTTTAAAAATAATGAGAAGTAACCTCTATTTTTTTTCTATTTATAATTAATATGATAATTTAAAAGAGGATGATTACGAATTTCTTTGTTTATTTATCTCATCTTGAAGTTCTCTTCGTAATTTTTGTTCTCTGTTAAGAGATTTTTTTCTATGCTGCTCAAATTCCTTTTCAACTTCAATTAAATTCTCTTGTGCTTTTTTAGTAAGTACATTACTTCTCGAAAATTTAAATATAAAAAAAGATAATCCTATTGAGAGTGATAATATTATTGACCAAAGAATAATATTATATGAGGTTTTACTTAATTGAATTCCAAAAAATGAAATTGAGTTTTCTTTTTTTAAAGTATCCTCTAATTCTTTTTTTATGTTACTTAATTCAATATTTAATGCGTTAACATTTTTTCTTTCTGTCTTTAAAAGTAAATCTTTTTCAGAGATTTCTTTGTTGATCTCTTTTATCGAGTCTAAAACATTTTCTTTTAGTTGTATATACTTATCTATCTTTATGACTTTATAAGTCTGGTATGTTGTAGAGGTTCTATATATTTTATCAAACTGTCCTTTTAAATTATTTTCTTCGGATTTGTTTTCTTGAGAAAAGCAAACTAGTTGTAATAGAAGGAAAATTGTTACAAGAGTCGGTTTCATAAATCAGATTTAAATTTTGGTAAATTTAACAAAAAAACCCGAACAAGATTGCTCGGGTTTTATAATAAGTAAGTATTATTAAATTATTTAATTTTCTCTACAACTGCCTTAAAAGCTTCTGGATTGTTAACAGCTAAATCTGCTAAAACTTTTCTATTTAGTTCTATGTTGTTAGCTTTAACTTTACCCATAAACTGTGAGTAAGACATTCCGTTTAAACGAGCTGCTGCGTTAATACGCGTAATCCATAAAGAACGGAAGTTTCTCTTATTGTTTTTACGGTCTCTGTAGGCATATAACATACCTTTTTCAACCGCATTTTTGGCTACTGTATAAACGTTTTTTCTACGTCCAAAGTATCCTTTTGCTGCCTTCAAGATTTTTTTTCTTCTATTTCTTGAAGCTACTGAATTTACTGATCTTGGCATAATTCAAATTGGTTTTTTGTAGTAGGCGATTCATTTAAGAATACTTTTTTTGTGCCTAACTCCATGGTTATTAATTTAATTCCCTTTTTAAACTTACTTTAAGTTTAATTGTTGCTTAATGTTAGCCTCATCAGACTTATGTACTAAGGCATCATGAGTTAACTTTAATTTACGTTTTTTAGACTTCTTTGTTAAGATGTGACTTTTAAACGCGTGCTTTCTTTTTAATTTTCCAGAGCCAGTAACTTTAAATCGTTTCTTAGCGCTAGACTTTGTTTTTAATTTAGGCATTTCTCCTTCTTATTTAACTTACTTATTTATTTTCTATTCTATACTTATGTTTAGAATATTATTTACTTACTTTTTTAGGGGCAATAAACATAATCATACGTTTACCTTCTAACTTTGGTAATTGCTCCACTTTTCCGTATTCTTCAAGTTCTTGAGCTAATTTTAATAATAAAATTTGCCCTTGCTCTTTGAATATTATTGATCTTCCTTTAAAGAATACAAATGCTTTTAACTTAGCACCATCTTGTAAAAACTTAATGGCATGTTTCTTTTTAAATTCATAATCATGCTCGTCTGTTTGAGGGCCAAAACGAATTTCTTTTATAGTAACTTTAGTCGCTTTTGCTTTTAATGCTTTTTCACGTTTCTTTTGTTCATATAAGAATTTCTTGTAGTCTATAATTTTACAAACAGGAGGTTTAGCTTTTGGTGATATTTCCACTAAATCTAATTCCTGTTCCTTAGCAATTGCTTTTGCATTTGCTAAAGGGTATACACCAACTTCGACATTGTCTCCTACAAGACGAACTTCATCAACATATTTAATTTTTTCATTAATTCTATGTTGATCTTCTTTTATTACTCTTAATGGTCTTCTCGACCTACTTCTACGTATTGCTATGACTTTAAATTTTAGATTAACTTATTATTTATATTCTTGTAAAATTTAATAAAAATATTTTTATTTAAACTTCTTCAATGTTTCTTCTTCTTTAGCTTTTACCATTTTTTTAAATTCATCAATCGTAAAAGTTCCTAAATCACCTTCCCCGTGTTTTCTTATAGATACTGTGTTTTCAATTTCTTCTTTCTCTCCAACGATTACCATATATGGTATTTTACTGATTTCCGCATCTCTAATTTTCCTACCAGTCTTTTCAGATCTATCATCTATTAGGGCGCGAATTTCGGAATTTTCTAGCGATTCTAAAACTTTTTCTGAATATTTTTGATATTTCTCACTGATTGGCAGTATTATAACTTGATCAGGAGTAAGCCATAAAGGGAAATTTCCACCAGTATGTTCTAAAAGTATTGCAATGAATCTTTCCATAGATCCAAATGGTGCTCTATGAATCATTACAGGTCTGTGTAATTGATTGTCTGAACCTTTATATGTAAGGTCGAATCTTTCAGGTAAATTGTAATCTACTTGAATAGTTCCTAATTGCCAACTTCTGCCTAAAGCATCCTTAACCATAAAGTCAAGCTTTGGTCCATAAAAAGCAGCCTCACCAGCTTCAATAACAAAATCAAGTCCTTTATCTTTAGCAGCATTTATAATTGCTTGTTCCGATTTCTCCCAATTTTCAACAGACCCTATGTATTTTTCAGGCTTTTCTAGGTCTCTAACTGAAACTTGAGCAGTAAAATTATCAAAACCTAAAGATGTGAATACATATAGTACTAAATCAATTACATTTTTGAATTCTTCATCTAATTGTTCTGGTGTACAAAATATGTGTGCATCATCTTGGGTAAAACCTCTTGCTCTTGTCAAACCGTGTAGTTCTCCACTTTGTTCGTATCTGTAAACAGTCCCGAATTCAGCAAATCTTTTTGGTAGATCTTTATATGAGTAAGGTTTAAAATTATATATCTCACAATGATGAGGACAATTCATCGGTTTTAATAAGAACTCTTCATCTTCTTTTGGTGTTGTAATAGGTTGAAAACTGTCTTCTCCATATTTCGCATAGTGTCCTGAAGTAACGTATAACTCTTTTTGTCCTATATGTGGCGTCATTACCATTTCATATCCAGCCTTTTTTTGAGCCTTTTTTAAGAAATCTTCTAAACGGCTTCTTAAAGCAGTTCCTTTTGGTAGCCATAAAGGTAAACCTTGACCAACCCTTTGCGAAAAAGTAAATAACTCTAATTCCTTTCCTAATTTTCTATGATCGCGTTTTTTTGCTTCCTCTAAAAGTTCAATATACTCTTTTAGCATTTTTTGTTTTGGAAAACTAATTCCATAAACACGAGTTAATTGATTGTTTTTTTCGTCACCTCTCCAGTAAGCTCCAGCAACATTCATAATTTTTACAGCTTTAATTATGCCTGTATTAGGTATATGGCCGCCTCTACATAAATCTGTAAAGTTGTTATGATCACAAAAAGTAATATCACCGTCAGTTAAATTTTCAATCAACTCTACCTTATATTGATTATTTTCTTTCTCGTATAGTTTTAATGCATCAGCTTTAGAAACTTCACGCATTTTAAATTCGTGTTTTCCTCGAGCGATTTCTAAAAATTTCTTTTCAATGCTTGAGAAGTCTTTTTCAGAGATTGTTTCTTCACCTAGATCTATATCATAATAAAACCCATTATCTATTGCGGGCCCAATAGTTAGTTTTGCATCTGGATGAAAACTCAAAATAGCTTCTGCTAATACATGGGCAGAACTATGCCAAAATGCCTTTTTACCTTCATCGTCATTAAATGTATATAAAACTAAAGAACCATCTGTTGTTAGTGGGCTTGTGGTTTCAACAGTATTGTTGTTAAAACTTGCAGAGATTATGTTTCTAGCTAATCCTTCGCTAATGCTTTTTGCAACTTCAACGGGAGTGATGTTCTTATTAAACTCCTTAATACTTCCGTCAGGTAAAGTAATTCTAATCATTTAGTATAATATATATTTAAGATCGCAAAGATATTGGAAAACAATTTTTCTTACAATAATATATATCAATTTATATTTTATAGTAGTTTTTATGTTTTTAAAGCCTTTTGGTACAATACGACTGCAGTTTTATTTAAGTTATCATTAAAGGAAGTTTATAATCCTTCATTTGAGAATGAGGATTATTTGATAGAGTTTATTTTACAGCAAGCTTTTCAGGCAGATGAGTTAGAGGAGCAAGCAACTAGGTTAGATTTTGATTTTGATAAAATATTAATTTCAAAGAAAGCGGAGGTTAATGTTCAAGAGTATAAAGATATGTTTTCAAAAACGAGGAATAAAAAAGCTAAAAAAAAGAAGCAAAGGGGAGGAGTTAAGTAATTTTACAAGGGTTATTTTTTTGTAAGTCCTTGATAATAAGTGGTTATGTTTGTTGAGTTAAATAAACTTTATTTTTTTGGTAATTTATTTGGATAATAGAATAAAAGCGTAGTATCTTTGCAGTCCGAATTTTCGGGGTCGTTCATTGAGTTAGAGGGTTAGAGAAACAAAGTAAAAAAAGTTATTTATTTTGTTGTTATTTTAAAAAAAACATGTAGG
>JBELHK010000022.1:0-20384 GCA_042091415.1 Polaribacter sp.
GACATTCAGCTTGGAAGGCTGACGCTCTACCAACTGAGCTACTCTCGCGGTAAAGTTATTTAAAATTGTAGCGAGGAGCAGATTTGAACTGCCGACCTCAGGGTTATGAATCCTGCGCTCTAACCAACTGAGCTACCTCGCCATAAATTATTGAGGGTGCAAATATAAATTATTTTTGCAATAACGCAAGAAGTCATTTTAATTTTTTTTAAATAGAATTAATAACTATATTGTATTCCCAATAAATAAAAAATGGATAAAGTTAAATACGAATTAGAAATCCCTATTCACGCTTCGCCAAATATGCTATATCAATATATATCATCTTCTTCTAGCTTACAAGAATGGTTTGCCGATAAAGTAAATTCTAGAGGTAAAATATATAGTTTTATATGGGATGGCGTTGAAGAACAAGCGGAATTAATTACAAAAAAAACAGAAGAAAGAATTCGATTTAAATGGCTTGAAAGTGAGGATGATAGTAGTTATTTTGAAATTAAAATTCAAGTTGATGCTTTAACAAAAGATGTTTCTTTGATAATTACAGATTTTGCTGATGAAGAAGATGAAGTAGAAGAGGCAAAGCAATTATGGGAAAATCAAATTGATGAGTTAAAGCATATAATCGGAGCTTAACTAATATTATTTTATAAAAAAAAGCTCAGTTTTTAAACTGAGCTTTTTTTTTGACTTTTTTAACTCTAAAAAGTCTTAATTTTGTTTTTTTTAAATTTTTATGATAAATCTTAACGGTAACTTAATTTTTGAAGAGAACTTAAATTTAACACTTCAAAATAGAGCTTTAAAATATGGAGATTCAATTTTTGAAACTATTAAAGTATCTGGTAATAAAGTAATTTTTTGGGAAGATCATTATTTTAGATTAATGTCTTCAATGCGTATGCTAAGAATGAAAATTCCGATGTCTTTTACTTTAGAGTATTTGCAAGAAGAAATTTTAAAACTCGTTAAAAATCAGAATAATTCTAATGTATCTAGAGTAAGATTTACTGTTTTTAGAAAAGATGGTGGGTTGTATACTCCTGAAACCAATGAAGTTGATTTCTTAATTGAATCTACATCAATAAAAAGTTTAAAAAAAGCTACTTATAATATTGATGTTTTTAAAGACTTTTATCTCTATTCAGGTCTTTTATCTACCATAAAAACAAACAATAAAATGTTGAATATCTTAGCAAGTATATTTGCTAAAGAAAATGATTTAGATAATTGTATTTTAATTAATGAAAAGAAGAATGTTGTAGAAGTTACTAACGGAAATATTTTTATTGTAAAAGATAACATAATTAAAACACCTTCTTTATCTGAAGGTTGTATTAAAGGAATTGTTAGAAAGAAAATTATTGAAATTGTAAAAAAACATAAAGATTTTACTTTAGAAGAAACTTCTATATCTCCTTTCGAAATACAGAAATCAGATGAAGTTTTTATTACTAATGCAATAATAGGCGTTCAACCTGTAACACAATATAAAAAGAAAACATTTAAAATAGATGTTAGTAATAAGCTCTCTAAGAGTTTACAAATTCAAGAGTTTACAAATTAATTTTGAGAAATATCACTTGGGGCATTTACCCATAGCTTATAATCGCCTCCTTTTTGAAGAAGCTTTTTACGCCAAAACATTTCCTCATTTTCAGAAAAAATATCTTCAGAATCATTTTCAGAAATGAACCAAGAATTATCGTCTATTTCATTTAAAAGCTGATCTTTTGTCCAACCAGAATAACCTAAGAAAAATCGAATATCGTTTTCATTAAGCAAATTGCTATTTAGTAATTGTTTTAGTTTATTAAAGTTTCCACCCCAAGAAATCTTGCCTTTTATTGAAATACTTTCCGGTAATAAATCTGGAACTTGATGTATGAAGTAAAGATTGTCTTGTTCTACAGGACCGCCTTGATAGACCATAAAATCTGAATCTATTTCAGGAATCAAATCATTAATTGTAAAATTCAACGGTTTATTGACTATAAAGCCTACAGAATTATTTTGTGAATGCTCGGTGATTAATACGATTGATCTATTAAAAGAAGTGTCATTTAAAATAGAAGGTTCCGCAATTAATAATCTGCCTTTTAGAGGGGTTAAATTATGCATAAGTAAATATAAGAAAATATATATACAAAAAAAACCCTCTTAAAAAAGAGAGTTTTCTTTATAATAAAACGTTTCGTTAAATTAGTTTACAGCATCACTTAATCCTGCACCAGCTTTAAATTTAGCAACATTTTTTGCAGCAATTTGAATAGTTTTTCCAGTTTGAGGATTTCTACCACTTCTTGCAGCTCTTTCAGAAACAGAAAAAGTTCCGAAACCAACTAAAGCAACTTTATCTTTATTTTTTAATGCAGCAGTTACATTGTCTGTAAAAGATTCTAATGCTGCTTTTGCAGCTACTTTAGAAATTCCTGCGTCTGCAGCCATTGCATCAATTAAATCTGACTTGTTCATAATAAATAGTTTTTTAAATTATTGAATTTTGTTTTTGCTTAAAAGCTAAACAAATATAGACGGATTAAGGGTTTACGCAAATTTGACCTAAAGAAATAGTGTGTTTTGTTAATAAATATATGGTAAATGTTAATAACGGTAGGTTTTTATTTATAAAAACGAATAAAAACCCTATAATTAAAGGGTTACACTACTTTTGCGTCTTCATTAAAACTGTAACCATTTAGTAAGCTTTTTGAATCCATTTTTCTTTTACCAGAAAGTTTTAATTCTTTAATATTTATAAAACCTGATTCTACGGCAATTTTGATTTCTTTATTGCTTGATAAAACACTACCAATATCAAATTTATGTTGTTCGTATATTTTTTCTATTGTATATAATTGACATTTTATAACTTCTCCATTATTTGAAATATTTGTCCAAGCCGAAGGAAAAGGGTTTAACCCTCTAATTTGATTATATATGTCATCAATAGATTTTCCCCAATTTATTTTTGTATTATCAGAGTTTAATTTAGGAGCAGATTTAAGTTCTCTTTCAGGTTGTGCTTTGGTGATGGTTTTTCCTTCAGAAATAATATCAATTGTTTTTGCGACTAAATTAGCTCCTAAAAGCATTAATCTATCATGTAAACTACCAACCGTCTCTGAGATGTTTATTTTTGTTTCTTCTTGCAGAATTATTTCACCTGTGTCAATCTTATCATCAATAAAAAAGGTAGTTACTCCGGTTTTTTCTTCTCCATTTATAATTGCCCAGTGAATTGGTGCGGCTCCTCTATATTCTGGTAATAATGAAGCATGTAAATTAAAAGTGCCAAATTTTGGCATGTTCCAAACTACTTTAGGCAACATTCTAAAGGCTACTACAACTTGTAAATCTGCATTTAGTTCTTCTAATTCATCAATAAAATCTTTATCCTTTAGATTCGAAGGTTGAAGTATTGATATTTTGTTTTTGAGCGCATATTTTTTTACGGCTGATTCGTTTATTTTTCTTCCTCTTCCGGCAGGTTTATCTGGTGCTGTTATAACAGCTACCACATTATATTTATTTTCGATTAAATGGTCTAAAATAGAAACAGCAAACTCTGGAGTTCCCATAAAAACAATTCTTAAATTCTTCATATTTCTGTATTTATTTTATACTGATTTTGGGAATTAATCATAATTTTATTTCTTGATAATAAGTGTCGCAAATGTATCAAAACTTCATTTTCATTTTCACCTAAATAAGAATTGATTTCTAAAGATGATAATATTTTATGTTCATTTAATAAAGAAATTATTCTAGAACTTACATCAATTTTAGTCTTTTTCTTCGATAAGCATACATCACAAATACCGCATTCTTGTTTTGATGATTCATCAAAATAGTTTAATATTTGAATACTTCTACATTGTTTATTATTGTTTAAATAATTTATAAAAGCCTCGTATTTTTTTATTTTTTGATAGAGTAATTTTTCTATATCTTTTTTAAAAATATTGATAGTTCTATCATCATCTCTTGGTAAAATAAATTGAATTTCAGAATTAGAAATTATAGGTTTGTATTCTATGATATTATCTGTATGCAACTGTTTTAAATAGCTAATGACTTTGTTATGAGTGATACTGTTTTTTTTTGCAATAGCATATTCATTTAATTCAACTTCTTGTTTATATAAACCTGAATAAGACCTTAATAATGAGTTTATAAAATTTTTAATATAAGGATTATTTATAGTGTGTTTGATAATCTCTTTACTTGAAATTTTAAATTGAATTGTAGATTTTTTATTATATGTATTTGAAATTATAATAATACCATTATTTACTAGAATTCGTAAAATTTGATCAACTTTATTTTCAGGAAAATTATACTTTTTTGAAAATTCAGAAAGATGAAAAGGGAAATTTTTATCGGTAATTTCACCTTTTGCAATTTGAAAATTTTGATATAATTTTTTATGTATTTCTTTTATCTCTTTAATTGAAGGAATACTTTTATCAAATCTATTTTTAAACAGTATGATGTCATTTTTATTTTTTAATAAAACGGCAAATGATTTTTTTGAGTTTCTTCCTGCTCTACCACATTCTTGAACATAATTCTCTAAACTATTAGGTAAGTCAAAATGAATTACTATGCCAACATTACTTTTGTCGATACCCATTCCAAAAGCATTTGTAGCTACCATAATTGGAGATGTTTCATTCATCCAATTTTTAAATGCATTTTCTTTTTCTTTTGGTGATAACGCTCCATGATAAAATTCACTTTTAAATCCTTTCGAATTTAAAAAATTTGAGATATCTACCGTCTTTTTTCTTGAACTTACGTAAACAATTGCAGGTCTTTTTGTTTTGATAAAAATTTGTTCTAATCTCGTTAATTTATCTTCAACAGTAAATATTTGATAGGCTAAGTTTTCTTTAAAAAAAGATTTTTTAAAAACACGAGTATCTTTTAAATCTAAATTTTTTACAATATCTGTTAAAACTTTTTTATTCGCTGTTGCTGTAAGTGCAATAATTTTTAAGTTTGGATGTAGGTCTTTGAGAACTTTTATATTTCGATAAGAAGGCCTAAAATCATGCCCCCATTCAGAAATACAATGTGCTTCATCGACAGCCATCATTGAAATCGATAATTCGCTTATTTTTTGTTGAATTAAATTTGATTGAAGTCTTTCAGGAGAAAGATATAAGAACTTATAGTTTCCGAATTTTATATTATCAAACAAATCAATAATATCAGATAAACTTGATTTTGGTTTAATATAAGCGGCTTTGATATTTTTTTTAGATAGGTTTTCTACTTGATCTTGCATTAGCGCAATAAGAGGAGATATTACTATACAAACTCCATCAAACATTAATGCGGGTAGTTGGTAGCAAACGGATTTACCTGAACCTGTTGGCATTAGCGCAACAACATCCTTTTTTTCAATTACAGATGTAATAACTTCTTCTTGAGGTTCTCTAAAGTTTTTATGTCCCCAGTATTTCTCTAGTATCTCTTTAGAAGAAATCATTTATAAATATCTATCGTATTTATAATATAATCAGTTCTTTCATCGATGCTTCCGAAAGGAACGTCAATAACAGAATAATTGAGTTCTGAATAAGTTTTTTTAAGGTAAGTGTCTATTTTTTTTGTCTGATCAAAACTCTCATAACGTTCGTTATCTGTTTTGTGAATTTCTTCCCAAGGAGAAAAATGAAAAATTAAATTATATCTATATTCCAAGCATTTTTCATTAAAAATTTTGGGATGTTTAGTTTTTGAGTATTTCAAATAGGCTAAGACATCAGGAATTCCTCTATCGAAAAAAATGATAGATTCATTAGATTTCTCAGCATTTAAAAATTGTTGCTCTCTTTTTTCTAAGAGTAATTTACTAAATAGAATAGGGTCTTTTAAAAAAAGTTGTTCTATTCCTTTTTGTTGAGCTTCGGTTATAATTTCTCTAGAAATCTCGTCAAAACAAGTAAACTGATTACTTAATTTATTCAAGACACTTGTTTTTCCTGTTCCAGGGCCTCCTACTAAAACAATTTTTAACTGATCGTTTATCAAATACTTACTTTTTAATTTATAAAAATAACAAGAATTATTGTAGTTTTCACAAAAATAAATCATTCGCTTTATAAAACTAATTTTTAATGTAATTTTGTAGGCTAATATCTATTAAGAAAGTAAATAAAAATATGACCGATAAGGGTGAATTTTATCAAAAGCTAAAAGCTCAATTAGAGGATACTACTAGTTTTCCTGCAGATTATATGTATAAATTTATCGTTCCTAGTAATGAAAATCAGGTTAAAGAGGTACAAGATATTTTTAATAATACAGGTGCAGTAATTAATACAAAAAAGTCTAAGACAGGAAAATATATTAGTGTTTCCATCGTAATTAATATAGAAAGTGCGGATAAAGTAATAGAATATTACAAAAAAGCCGAGAAAATTAAAGGAATTATATCGTTATAAATTATGAGAAAATTAGTTTTATTTTATGTTTTATTAACTTCTTCTTTTGCAATTGCTCAGAAAAAGGATAAGGTTTTAGCAACCATTGATGATGAAAAAATCACGGTCACAGAATTTAAAAGAATTTATGAGAAAAATTTAGATGCAATCGACAATGAAGAGTCTAAAGATGTTGAGAAGAATTTAGAGCTTTTCATCAATTATAAGTTAAAAGTTAAAGAAGCTTATCGAATAGAATTAGATACTTTGCCTTCTTATAAAAAGGAAATTGATACTTATAGAACTCAATTATCAGCACCCTATTTACAAGATAGCTCTTTTATTAATCAACTTGTAGAGGATGCATATTATAGAACTAAATATGAAATTAAAGCAAAACATATATTAATTAGAATACCAAAAGTAGCAACTCCTAAAGATACTTTAGATGCCTTTAATAAAATTACGAATATTAGAAAACGAATTTTAGCAGGCGAAGATTTTGAAAAAGTAGCTTATGAGGTTTCAGAAGACCCTTCTGCAAGAGAATTTAGAGGTAGAAAAGGAAATAATGGTAATCTAGGATATTTTTCTGCTTTTAAGATGGTATATTCTTTTGAAAACTCAGCTTACAATACTAAAGTAGGGGAGGTTTCAGAGCCGTTTAGAACTCGTTTCGGATACCATATAGTTAAAGTAGATACTTTAAGGTTATCTAAAGGAGAAGTAGAAGTTGCACATATTTTAGTAAAAGATACAACCGCAAACGGTGAGAATAAAATAAACGAAGTATATGCTAAACTAAAAAAAGATGAAGACTTTGAAACTTTAGCAGAACAATATTCAGATGATGTTGGTACAAAATCTAGAGGAGGTAAATTACGTAAGTTTGGATCTGGTGTAATGGTAAAACCATTTGAAGATGCTGCTTTTAATATTGAAAATGAAGGAGAATATTCTGAACCTTTTAAAACAAGGTTTGGGTGGCACATAATAAAATTGATAAAAAAATATCCATTAAAACCTTTTAACGAAGAAAAATTAGAGCTAGAGAAAAAGATAAAATCAAGTTCTAGAGCTCAACTATCTCAAAAAGCAGTAATTCAGAAATTAGAACAAATGTATGAGATAACTGAAAATGAAAATGCTAAAGAGATATTTAACAAAAAAGATTTAAGTAAAATACCTGCAGACTCACTTCAGAAAACAATATTATCAATAAACGATAAAAAAATCAGTCAAAAAGAATTTGTAGACTTTGCAAAAAATAGAAGAGATAAAGCAACCTATGAATTATTTAACGATTTTAGAGATCAAAAAATATTAATTTACTATAAAGAAAATTTAGAAAAAACAGAGCCTGAGTTTGCCGGCACTTTCAAAGAATATAAAGATGGTATTTTATTATTTGAATTGATGCAGCAAAAGATTTGGGAAAAATCATCAAAAGATTCAATTGGTTTAAAAACTTATTTCGATGCTAACAAATCGAATTATAAGGTTGAAGAAATGGATGAAATTAAAGGAGAAGTAATGAATGATTATCAGAATTACTTAGAACAAAGTTGGATTGCAGAATTGAGAAATAAAAGTATAATTACTGTAAATAAAAGACAGTTAAAAAAGCTTAAAAAATCTTACACAAGCAAATAATGAAATCTTTATTTAGAATTTTATTTTTAATTTTTTTACTAACTTCTTGCGATTATTTTAATATTCAAGAAAAAGAAGATGTTAGTTCAGAAATTATAGCAATTGTAAATACAGAAAAGCTTTTTAAAAGTGATATTAAATCAATTTTACCTAAAAATATAAGTAAAGAAGATAGTTTAATTTTAGTTAGAAGTTATGTAAATGATTGGGCAATTAAACAATTGCTTTTAAAGAAAGCTGAAAATAATAGTTCTTTAGAAGACCTAGATCAAATAAATACACTTCTTAGAGATTACAGAGAAAGTTTATTAATAAATACTTATAAAGAAGCTTTAATTAAACAACAATTAGATACAATTATAAGTGAAACAGAAGTCGATACTTTTTACTTAAAAAACAAAGAAAATTTTAAGTTAAATGAGGAGTTAATAAAAATTAAATATCTACATTTTGACAATAAAGTTATTAATAAAAAAGAATTAATTAAACTCTTTAAGTCAAATGATTTAGAAGATTTACAAGCGTTAGAAGAACAGCAATTAAGTTTTAAAGCTTTTCAATTTAATGATTCAATTTGGACGCCTTTAGATAACATTTTGTTAAAACTTCCATTTTCTAAAGAAAATCTATTAAAAAAAGTAAAATACATTCAAAAACAAGACTCTTTAGGTTTATATTTGGCGTCTGTTAACGATGTTCTAAATAGAAATGATATAGCACCTCTTAGCTATGTTAAGCCTACTATAAAACAGATGATTTTACACAAACGTAAAATTGAATTAATTAGAGATATAGAAAAAATATTAATTAAAGATGCAACAAAAAACAACAATTTTAAAATGTTTTAAACTTCAGATATTTATTGCTTTTTTAGCATTAATTTCCATTAAAAGCAACGCGCAAAGTGTAAAAATAGACGGAGTTGCAGTGGTTATTGGTAAAAATATTGTTTTAGATTCTGATATAGAAAAGTTTAAACAAGAAGTTGAATTAAGGTCTGAAGGTAGAATTACAATTTCTGATTGTGAAATGTTAGAAGAGCTTATGCAGCAAAAATTACTATCTCACCATGCAGTTATTGATAGTGTTACCGTTTCAGACGCAGAAATTTCTTCTAGAGTTGAAAATAGTATTAATTATTTCTCGCAGCAATATGGTTCGCTAGATAAAGTGATAAAAGCCTACGGCGGATTTAATGATTTAGACGATTTAAAGAATGAATTATATTCTGTTCAAAAAGAAAACGTTTTAATAGAAAAAGAACAACAAAAGATTACAGAGAAAAT
This sequence comes from Polaribacter sp., assembly GCA_042091415.1. Lineage (GTDB taxonomy): Bacteria > Bacteroidota > Bacteroidia > Flavobacteriales > Flavobacteriaceae > Polaribacter. The sequence continues at coordinate 9,374 of JBELHK010000022.1, forward strand.
CGATGTTACTCCAGAAGAAGTTCGTTTGTATTACAATGGTTTAAAAGAAAAAAATGAATTACCAGAATTCCCTGCTGAAATTGAATTAGCTCAAATTGTTTTAAATGCTTCTGCAACAAAAGAAGAGGAAGATAGAATCATAGCCAAGCTAAATGAGTTAAAAAAGCAAATTGAAGATGGAGCTAGTTTTAAAATGAAGGCAATTATAAATTCAGATGATCCTGCAGTTACAAATAATGGAGGTAGATATGAAGTAACAAAAGAATCTCAATTTATAAAAGAATTTAAAGAAACAGCATTTAGTTTAGATTTAGGTCAAGTTTCAAAACCTTTTAAATCAGATTTTGGTTTTCATATTATGCAATTGCATGAAATAAAAGGAAACACAAGAATTGCCTCTCATATTTTAATGAAACCAGTAGTTCCGGAAACTCGTTTGTTAGATACCGAAGCAAGAGCAGAGCAAATAGCAAAAGATATCAAAGAAGGTAAAATTTCTTTTGAAGAGGCTGTAAAAAAATATTCTGATGATAAAGAAACTAGAAATAGTGCTGGTCTAATCGTCAATCCTTATACTGGAGAATCTAAATTTGATTTAACAAGAATGGACCCTGCATTATATGCAAGAGTTGCAGAATTAAAAAAAGGAGAGATTACAGATGTTTTTTATGATCAAAATAGAAGTGGTGACAAGATGTATAAATTCATAATGATGCGAGGTAGAGTAGACACTCACATTGCTAATATAATTGATGATTATGTGAAAGTACAAGAATTGGCATTGGCAAAAAAGAAGGAAGAAACTATTACTAAGTGGTCTAAAGAAAAAATAGGAGATACTTACATAAAGATATCGGAAGAACATCAAAAATGTGAATTTAATAAAAATTGGAAAAAAGAAACAAGTAGATAATGTCTGATGTAAAAGCCGTAGATGAATTAGTTCTAAAATACAATTCACTAAAATCTGAAGTTGGTAAAGTTATTATTGGTCAAGAAGAAGCAGTAAAGTTTACATTACTTTCAATTTTTTGTGGCGGACATTCTCTTCTTATAGGTGTCCCTGGCTTAGCAAAAACTTTATTGGTAAATACATTAGCAAATTCTTTAGGCTTAGACTTTAAAAGAATTCAATTTACTCCTGATTTAATGCCTACGGATATTTTAGGAAGTGAAATATTAGACGAAAAAAGACAGTTTAAATTTATAAAAGGACCTATTTTTTCGAACATTATTTTAGCAGATGAAATTAATAGAACGCCACCAAAAACTCAGGCAGCTTTATTAGAAGCTATGCAAGAACGTTCTGTAACTGTTTCAGGAAATCATTATAATTTAGATTTGCCTTTTTTTGTATTAGCAACTCAAAATCCTATTGAACAAGAAGGTACATATCCTTTACCAGAAGCTCAATTAGATAGATTTATGTTTTCAATAAACTTAGAATATCCTAGTTTTAAAGAAGAAGTAGAAGTTGTAAGAAATACTACATCAAATATAAAATCAACTGTAAATGCTATTTTTTCAAAAGAAGAAATTATAGCTATTCAACAATTGGTCAGAAAAATACCTGTAACAGATAATTTAATTGAATACGCTGTTTCTTTGGTAGGCAAAACAAGACCAAAATCTAAAGAGGCAACAGAGAAAGTGAAGAATTATTTAGATTGGGGAGCTGGCCCAAGAGCTTCACAAAATCTTGTGTTAGCAGCTAAAGCTCATGCAGTTGTAAATGGTAAATATTCTCCTGATATAGAAGATGTAAAAGCTGTTGCTATTCCTATTTTATCTCATAGAATTGTAAAAAACTATAAAGCAGAAGCAGAAGGTGTAACAATTTCTGATATTATAAAATCATTGCTTTAACTTTCAGAATCTGTATTATCTTCAAAAAAACTAAAAACATTACCTCCATAACGTTTTTGATAAGAATAATAGGAGTGTTCAGATAAATCTGTATGTTTTGAATGCTCTACTATTAAAATACCATCTTCTTGGAGTAAATTTTTTTCAAAAACGAGATCTACAATTTCTAAAAACTTTTTCTCTTCAAAATTATAAGGTGGATCAGCAAAAATAACATCTGATTTTAACGTAGTTTTTTCTAAGAATTTATAGACATCACTTTTTAAAGTTGTAATATCAAAGTCAAATTCTTTGGTTGTTTTGCTAATGTATTTAATACAGTTGTAATTTGCATCAACAGCATAAATATTTTTTGTTCCTCTCGAAGCAAATTCATAGCTAATATTACCTGTGCCAGAGAATAAATCTATCACTGTTAAATTATCAAAATAATATAAATTATTTAGAATGTTAAACAAAGATTCTTTTGCCATATCTGTTGTAGGGCGAACAGGTAAATTTTTGGGAGCTTTTAAGCGTCTTCCTTTGTATTTTCCGGAGATTATCCTCATTTGTATAAAAGAATAAAGTTAGAGTAATTAGGTTCTTTAAATTCTTTAAAAATTTGATTTTTACTTTTTAAAAAATGAATGTTTTTAATATATTTTTTACTTAGTTTGTAAATTTCTGACCGCTCTTCAATTTCTCCAGAAAAATAAATATCAAATTTATTGGTATCTAAATTTAACTGTTCTGAAATAAAAAGTATGTAATAAAGAAAATCATCTGCATTGTTGAAAGAAAAGATATTAGATAAAAGTAATTCCTTATTTTTTAGTACAACAACATCTAATGAGCTTTTAGATACATTTACGTAAACTATTTCTTTATTATTTTGTGGATTTAGCTCTAGTAATTTATCAATATAAACTGAAAGGTGATGTTTGTAAACAAACTCTCCAAAATGTTGAAATAGATAATTATTGATATTTACGTAAGGTATGTAAATATTGTTAGCCTTTATATTATTTAAACTATCATAGGCTGCAAAATCCGTTTTTAAAGTTTTAATATTAAACTCTAAATATTTTTTTAGTAGCTCTTCATCAAAATATTTTAAAGGCACTAAAGTGTTCAGGTTGTTTTGATGAATAACTGTAACACTATTAAAATTAAGTTGAAGATTTTTATCTGATTTAAAAATATTAATAACGTTATCTAAAAGTTCTTGAGGAGAACTTAGACTATTATTAAAAGAATATTCAGTAAAATAAATATCTCTTTTTTTAAGAGAGTCTTCAATACAAAAAGAAAATCCATCCAAACTAAATTGGATGGATAATTCTAAATTCTTTGTTGATTCTATAGAAGTATTACTCTTCTTTATCAGCACTGTCTTTTTTGTCATATTTTGGAGGCCAATTTCCACCAGTTGTTACTTCTTCTAATGAACCTACAGAAACAAATTCTCCTCTAATCTGGTTTGTTTCTACAGCTTCTAACTCTTGCTTTATAAGAGATTCATTCATTCCTTTTAAAATACCTGTTTTCGGAGTTCTAGCTCTAAAAGTAGGTACAATTAAACCCTGAACTTTCTCAACGTTACCAATTTCTAGTTCAAAATCTGTGTTTTCAACACCAGGAACTTTAAACATGTTTGGGTAATCTTTTTCTTTAAAATATTTTAATACTGGTTCAAAACCAATTGTATCAGTTACTCTTTTTTCTACATCAACCATTACAGGTGCCCATTTAGAACCTTTGTTTACAGTTTCTACAACTGTTTTAGTTTCTGTTATCGCTAATTGAGCAGTATCAATAAATTTAATTAAACCTTCTTTATCTTTTGTATAAGTTCCATTAACTTCATAATATTTTACCTCAGCATCTCTAATTATTTTTAAACTTTTAATAACAGATTCAAACTTTACAACTTTTTCTTTGTTAAAGTTTATTGGCTCCATAATTCCGTTATAAATTTTTGTACCTAGAAAAACAGCTAATAAAAGCAATAAAACAGAAGGTATCCATTTTAATTTTAAAGGTAAATATTTAACTATAACATAAGCGATAAGTACAGCAACTAGTATAGCTACAAGAATCTTAAGTATTAACATTTTTTAATTGGTTTTTTAATAGTATACTCGCAAATCTACAATTTTTTTTCAATGATAAAAATTTTTCTTTATAAAGAAACGTATCTTTGATTATTTTAAATTTTTATGATAAAAGAACCAAGTGTTTTTAAAAAAGAACTAACTAAAAAGTTCTATTTTTCTCCTACTAAAAAGCAAGATGATTTATTCGATTTATTAAGCAATTTTATCTTTGATAATAAAAAAGATTCTTTGTTCTTACTTAAAGGTTATGCTGGTACAGGAAAAACAACTGTTATAAGTACTTTTGTAAATTTATTGTGGAAAGCAAATAGAAAATTTGTTTTATTAGCACCTACTGGTAGAGCTGCAAAAGTAATTTCTATATATGCTAATAAAAAGGCTTATACGATACATAAAAAAATATATTTCCCCAAAAAACAGAGTAATGGCAGCGTAGATTTTGTAAAACAAGTTAATAAACATTCGAATACAATTTTTATTGTTGATGAAGCTTCTATGATTCCTGATGCTAGACAGAATGAAAAGTTATTCGATTCAAAATCTCTTTTAGATGATTTGATATCGTATGTATATTCAGGTAAAAATTGTAAATTAATTTTTGTTGGAGATACTGCTCAATTACCGCCGGTTAAATTAGATGTAAGTCCTGCATTAGATGAAGATACACTTAATTATCAATACCATAAAGAAACTGTTTTAATAGAGTTAGACGAGGTTATGCGTCAACTTTTAAATTCAGGAATATTAACTAATGCGACACAATTACGTTTGGCAATTCAAAATGAAGATCATAATTTTAAGTTTACAATCGATTATCCTGATATAACTCGATTAGAAGATGGTTATGATATTGAAGATGCTTTAGTGACTGCTTATAATTCGAATGGAGTTGAAGATACCGCATTTATTGTTCGTTCCAATAAGCGTGCAAATCTCTATAACCAACAAATAAGATACAGAATTAGAGGGCAAGAAAATGAAATCTCTACAGGAGATTACATTATGGTTGTAAAGAATAATTATTATTGGTTATCAGATTCTTCTGAAGCAGGGTTTATTGCTAACGGAGATATTTGTGAAATCCTTAGAATAATAAATATCAAAGAATTGTATGGTTTCCATTTCGCAGAGGTAGAATTAAGAATGATAGATTACTCCAATATGAAACCTTTTGAAACTGTTTTAATTTTAGATACACTCACAAGCGAAAGTCCTTCTCTTAGTTACGAAGAATCAAACAAACTTTATGAAGCCGTAAAAGAAGATTATGCTCACGAAAAATCTAAATTCAAACAATACTTAGCAATTAAAAAGAATAAATATTTTAATGCTTTACAAGTTAAATTCTCTTACGCCATTACTTGTCATAAATCTCAAGGAGGCCAATGGGATACTGTGTTTATAGAACAACCTTATTTACCAGAAGGTGTCTCTACTATATATTATCGATGGTTGTATACTGCTATTACGAGAGCAAAAGAAAATTTATATCTAATCGGTTTTAAAGACGATTTTTTTTAAATCATCGAAATAAATAGTCAACCGAGATTGACCCATATTTGTTTCCATTAGTGATTCTTAAGTTTTTAACTTTATTGGTATTGTAATTAAATGTATAACCAAAATTAAATCTTTTTGCAGTAAATTTTATCCCTACAGAAACACTAAAAACAAAAGGAATTAATTCTTTTGTAACCAGATTGTTGTTATTTAAAAAACTTCCCTGAATTGTTGCATCGTAGATTGCATACCTAACTAATGGCTTTATAAATAAGAACGATTCTACTTGTCTAGTAAATTTAGTTTCTGACGAATTTAAATTTGTGCCAAATGCCGTAGAATTTAACATACTAGCTAATGGTTTAAAACCAATTCTCATTAAAAATCCAGAAGATATATCTGTATAAACAGTGCCAATTCTGCCGTAATTCATCCAAAAAAGATCAATTTTTTTAGAATTATTTTTAGTGATACTCTTTATATACTCAGAATTAAAATTCAATCCAAGGGCATTGTTAATTTGGTATTTCCAACCATTTATATTTCCAAAATCGTAAATGTTATGAATAAAATCTTGTAATTCTTTACCATGTGCATTTGGGCCTATTACACCAATTTGTAAAGTTGTATTAATAATTTTTTTTGATTTGAAAACTCTACTTATTCCAAAACTACCATATAAATAAGCAGCAAAAGGTCTATCATGTTCCTCAATACTAGTTACAATTGATTTATAAGGGGTAAACATTTCATGCCCTACATTAAATTCAAAAATTTTTTTTTCTAGTTTTTCGGAAGATAATTTAGATAAATATCTATATTTAATAAAAATTCCGTTTGTATAATATCGATCGTTTTTTGTTGAAACATAAAGATCATTATCGTTTATAAATTTAATCTCTTTAGAGAATTTTTCTTGAGAAAAAAGAAAATTACTAATTAATAAAGTTGATAAAAAGATTAATGGTTTCATCAAAAAATGTTAGAAAAAAAGCAAATTTAACTATATATTTACTTTAAGAACGAAAAAAATCATTTTTTGAAATTTGATACAATGAAAGATTTAAAACAAATCATTACTGAAGAAGAATTTGCAACTTTAAAAAGTAATGCTGAACTTTTAGATTTAATTGAAAAGAAAAATATTAAAAGTGAAAAGGTAAAAGAGACACTTTCTTATAATAACGAACTTCGTTTATTACAGATAGAGCTTGTAAAATTACAACGTTATATTGCAAAAGAGAAAAAAAGAGTTGCTATTATTTTTGAAGGTAGAGATGCTGCAGGCAAAGGAGGAAATATAAGAAGATTTATGGAGCACTTAAATCCTCGTTCAAGTAGATTAGTTGCTCTAAATAAACCTACAGAAGTAGAAAAAGGTCAATGGTATTTTCAGAGATATATTAAAGAGTTGCCAAACCCTGGTGAAATTGTTTTTTTTGACAGAAGTTGGTATAATAGAGCTGTTGTAGAACCTGTGATGGGCTTTTGCACTGAAGATCAGTATAAAGAATTTTTGGTTCAAGTTCCTGAATTTGAACATATGATGCACGAAGATGGTTTAATTATTATCAAATTTTGGTTGTCAATAAGCAAAGACGAGCAATTAAGACGTTTTGAAGCAAGAAGAGAAGATCCTTTGAAAAGATGGAAATTTAGTCCTGTAGATAAACAAGGACAAATCCTTTGGGATAAGTACACGCACTATAAGTCTGAAATGTTTTCAAAAACTCATACAACATATAGTCCTTGGATGATTATTAAAACAAATGATAAAAAAACAGCCAGACTAGAAGCAATGAGATATGTATTATCTCAATTTTATTATGATGACAAATCTGAAGCAGGTACAGTATTAAATCCAGATCCTAATGTAATTATGCGTTATTTCAGGTCAAATATTCATCAAATTGATTAAATTATGTCTAAACTATTAACCTCTTCTGATATAAAACAACTAAATACCAAAAAAGGACTTTTGGCACTAATGTCTAAAGAACCGCTAAATGTTGAAAAAGCTTTAAGATATATCAAGTACGAAAAGAATTTGAAAAACTTACAAGCAGAATTAATTCGTTTACAGACTTGGGCAATAAATAATAATGAAAGAATTATCATTGTTTTTCAAGGCAGAGACGCAGCAGGAAAAGGAGGAGCAATTAGAAGAGTTACCGAGCGAATAAATCCTAGGCATATGAGAATTGTTGCCTTGCCAAAACCTACTGAAGACGAAAAATCTCAATGGTATTTTCAAAGATATGTAGAACAGTTTCCAAAAGCAGGGGAAATCGTTTTGTTTGACAGAAGTTGGTATAATAGAGCTGTAGTCGAACCTGTAAATGAATTTTGTACTCAAGATGAATATAATATATTTATGAATCAGGTTAATGATTTTGAAAGAATGATTTTAGAATCTGGAATTCATCTAGTGAAAATTTATATGTCAATTTCAAAAAAAGAACAAGCAAAGCGTTTTGCTGAAATAAAAGCAGATCCATTAAAACAGTGGAAAATGACAAAATTAGATGAAAAAGCTCAAGATTTGTGGGATCAATATACAGAGTATAAAAACGCAATGTTTGAAAAAACAAACACAGAAGTTTCTCCCTGGAAAATAATTCGAGCAAATAGAAAAACAGAAGCTAGAGTAAATGTTATCAATCATATTTTAAAAAGTATTCCTTATGACAAACAATTAGAAATTTAACTAACTATAAAAAATATAATTCCCCCACTTTCATGTTAACAATAAATTATAAGTATTTACTTTTTTTCTTATTATTTAATCAGTTTTTAATCGCTCAAATGCCACCAATAGCAAATGACGATTTTAACTCTACTTTTATTAATTTAACCTTAAATGAACCTTCACCAGGCCTATTGAATAACGATACAGATTCAGATGGTGATGAATTAGCAATTATCTATTTTTCAATAAATAATGTAAGTTATGATATAGATGAAACAATAACTTTTTCAGACGGTAGTATATTAATTTCTGCTGACGGAGGTTATACTTTTACTCCAAAAACAGATTTTACTGGTAGCGTATTTAATATAAGATATACTATTTCCGATGGTTCTTTTACAAGTAGTGCTATTTTAAGAATTTCTGTTTTATATCCTCCAGAACCACCAGTAGCAAATGATGATACAATTACTGTTTTTAACAACGCAACTTTAAATGAATCTTCACCAGGTTTATTATTAAATGACACAGATATAAATGGAGATACTTTACTTATAACAGAATATGTAATAGATAATGTAACCTATAGTGTTGGTGAAACTGTAAGTTTTAATGAAGGAGGAAGTATTACAATTTATCAAGATGGAGGTTACACTTTCATACCTGATTCAAATTTTTCAGGCGATTTATCTTCTATTAGATACACCATTACCGATGGTGGTTTTGAGAGTAGTGCAAATTTTAATATTTCTGTTTTATATCCTCCAGAACCACCAATTGCGAATGATGACTATGATACGGTAGATATAAATACTACTTTAAGTGTGGCTAATCCAGGAGTTCTTGCTAACGATACAGATATTAATGAAGATGAAATAACTGTTTTAGAATTTTCTATAAATAACTTAACATACAATGTTGGGCAAACTGCAGATTTTGCAGAGGGGAGTTTTACATTGTCTGAAAACGGTGCATATACATTTATTCCAGCACCAGATTATATTGGTGATGTTCCTATAATAAGTTATAAAATATCTGATGGTTTTTTTACAAATTCTGCCAATCTATATTTAACTGTAGAACCAGTTGACGATTTATTAGAAATTAAATCTTTTACAAGTTGCAATCAAAGCTTTACAGAAACAGGAGAATATAAAATTCGATATGATTTTGTCCTTAAAAATAAAAGTAATGCTAGAGATTTTCATGAATCAAGTTTCATAAAAAATATAGATTTAAATTTTGATTTTGAATCTATCTTTGGGAATGGTTGTTTGGTTGAGGTAGATGAAATAGATGTTAGACATAATAATGTACCTGTAAATTATGTTAATAGTCCATATCCAGAAGAATTTGATAAGTCTGCAGTAAATAATAACTTTTTAGCAGGAAATTCAATATCATTTTTTAGTAATTCTGCAATTCAAGATTTGATTTTATATCCTAGGCAAACAGTCTATGTAAGATTTTGCGTTACTGTAAATGCATTTTGCGGAGGAAGACCCAATCCAACTCCATCAGGGTCAGGTATTGATTTTGAGAGTATTTTAAATATTACAACCAATAACGGTATTGCTACAAAATCATTATTACTTAAAGATTTTCATACAACTGAAGCCATACTAATTGCAGGTTTGTATTCGCCTGAATTTAGTAATAGAAATAATTTTCCTGGAATAATAAACCCAGACGGTACATACAAATTTACAAATACGGTAGTCGTTACTAATAAAGGAACAGGTGCTGCAAATAATGTTAACTATAATATGGGGTTAGGTCATTTTATAGAGAGAGGAATAAATTTCAGAGAAATTAAAGTTGAGCAATCTTCAGGTCCTAATGTTGTGGTCAATAATTCTTATAATGGAGAAACAAATACAGATTTATTGTTACCGAACAATTCCCTTGGAGCAGGAGAGACGATAACTTTAAATGTTTCTTATATAATAGAACCTATAAAAACTACAGAACTTAGTTATTTTTATCAAATTTCAAAATCGCAATCGCAGGGTATTATCGATGATTTTGATGAAAGTACAGCCAATAACAAGCAAAGGTATTCGTTTGTTACATGGTCAGATAATCTTGGAGATCATTTAGATAGGTATTTTCCTGTAAACTCTCTTGATACAGACCTTTCATCAATATCAACATGCAGTTGTTCAACAACAGGAATGCTTTTTTCATATACATCTTCATCGATTACAAATAAAATAATTTTTGAAGAACAAGATTCTCCAAACGGAATTTTAGAGCACCAAGAGTTCACATTTCGAACTACTATACAAAATACAAGTGAATCTGTTCAATTGCAAAACTTACAATTAGAAGATGATTTAACTAGTATTTGCGGAGGAAATATTTTATCTGTTTCAACTCCAACTATTTTAAACTCATCTGCAAACGTGAATCCCACTCTAAATCCAAATTTTGATGGTGTTTCTGATAAGAATATATTTAATGGTTCGTCAGGCTTGTTAATGGCAAATGAGGTAATTACAATACAATATACCGTTTTAATTAATGAGAGTTGTGTTGGTCAAACTACCTCTTCATTTACCGCAACAGATCCTTTAAATACTATAATACGTTCTTCAAGTTCCACTAATATCAATGCAGCAACAGATACAGATAATGATGGTATTAACAATACCGAAGATGTAGATGATGATAATGATACCATTTTAGATTTATTAGAATACGATGGGTTAAATCCGATAGGAGATAATGATTCTGACAATATACCTAATTACAGGGATTTAGATTTTGGTACAGATTCAAATAATGATGGTATCATAGATGTTTTTGATTTTGATAATGATGGTGTTCCAAATCATTTTGATTTAGATAATGATAA
>JBELHK010000022.1:20484-28626 GCA_042091415.1 Polaribacter sp.
TTTTTGATTTTGATAATGATGGTGTTCCAAATCATTTTGATTTAGATAATGATAATGACGGTATTCTAGATATTGTTGAGGTCGGTAATGCTAGTTCAGATGCAAATAGTAATGGTAGAACAAATAATCCTGTCGGTCTAAACGGATTAGATAATACAAAAGAACTTAATGATTCAAGTGTAACTCTTATATCATATATTATTGAAAATACCGATGCTGAAGGAAATCCAAATTATTTAGATATTGACTCAGATGGCGATGGAATTGTAGATAATATCGAAGCACAAGCTACAAACAATTTTAAAACGTTAAATGATGATGTTTCTATTGCAGGTATTAATACTGTTTTTCCAAATGGTATTTCTCCAATTGATACAGATAATGATGCTATTTTTGATTATGTAGATATTAATTCTGATAATGATATACGTAACGATATTATTGAAGGTTGGGATACAAATAGTGATGGAATTCCAGAGGTTGTTGCTTCGAATTTAGATATAGATAATGACGGACTTGATGATGCTTTTGATAATAATACGAATCTAGTAAATCCAACAAATGATCAAACACCTTTAAGTTTTCCAAATGTAGATAATGTAGATAATCCTGAAAGAGATTGGAGAGAAATTATAGCAATTATCGTAAAAATGAATAATGTAGCTGTAAACGAAAGTCAAGATTTGATTTTTACATTATCATTAGTAACCAAAAATGATAATAATGTATTAATAGAAAGTGCATCACCAATAAATATTACTTTTTCTTCATCTGACGGATCAGATACAACAGATATTTACGATGTTGCAACATCTCCGTTTGATTATCCAGAAATCACAGACTTAACATTTACAATTCCTCCATTAACAAAAGAGATAGATTTCTCAGCTTCAACAATCGAAGACGATATTTTTGAACAAGATGAATTATTTACAGTTATAGGAACAATTACATCAAATAATACAATAAACGAAGAATTTAAAGGAATAGGTACAATACTCGATAATGATACAGCACCAACAATCAGTATAAATAATGTAAAAGAATTTGAAGGCGTTAATTTATCGCCAACTATTTCAATTAGTCACCCAAGTTCAACACCAATTCAACTTAATGTAAGTACGGATGATGACATTGCAGTTAGTCCTGAAGATTATGCATCAACATCTGAAGATCTTACAATAAACGGTACAATAGATCCTAATAATGCAAATCTTCAAGTATCATTTAATATTTCTACTGAATTAGATAATCTTAATGAATTTGATGAAGAGTCTCTAAATATTGTTGCAGAAGTTACTTCAGAAAATGTTATAAATAAACTCACGCAAGGTAAAGCGTCAATATTAGATATAGACCCAAACCCTTTTATTTCTATAGATAATAATACAGTTAAAGAAGGTAATGAATTAGTTTTTACAATCTCTCTTTTGAATGAAGATAACGAGCTTATGGAAAATCATTTGCCAATAAGTATGACTTTAGAAACTATTGATGACTCAGCAATATCAATTGAAGATTATGAATATTTAAATAAAGTAATAGAATTCCCTGCTTTAACTTCATCTATTTCTCAAGTTATAAAAACTCTAGATGATAATAAAAATGAAGAAATTGAATCGTTTCTATTAGAAGTCAATATAGATTTATCAAACGTATCGAATACATCATTTCCAAATGGTGTTGGATTAATACAAGATGATGATTACACTAATCTATTTTCACCAAATTCCGATGGTAAAAGTGATCTTTTTAAAATTTCGGGTATCGTAGAAGATTACCCTAATTTTAAAATTCAAATTTTTAATCGTCAAGGAAATCAAATATATAATTATAACAATAATGGAAATATGAATCCAGTTTGGTGGGATGGTAATTTTAAAGGAAAACCATCTCCAGTTGGAGTTTATTACTACATCTTAGATTTTAATGATGGTATAAAAAAACCACTAACTTCATTTATACAATTGATAAGATGATAAAAAAAATAATATACCAAAATTCAAAACTTAAATTTTATCATTTTATATTTTTTGTGTGCTATATTTTTAGTTCTAATATGTATTCACAGCAAATGCCAAATTACACACAATATCTGTACAATATGCAGGTTGTTAATCCTGCTTTTGTTGGTTACAGGTCAGATTTGAATATTTCATTATTATCTAGAGATCAATCAGTTGGTGTTCCAGGAGCACCAAAAACAAAAACATTTTCTTTAAATGCAAGAGCATACGGAGGTTTAGCTTTAGGAACTACAGTTATAAAAGAAGAAATAGGCTTTTCTGAAACTGCAAATATAAATTTAGATGCATCTTACACACTTATCACATCAAGAAATAGTAGACTAGCTTTCGGTTTAAAAGGAGGTATTACATCTTTTAATAATAATTTTTCTGAGGCTATTACACCAGATAATGATGTTTATGCTTCTAATTCTGGTAACTTTTTTAATATAGGTTTTGGAGCTTTGTATTATAATGAAAAATTTTATTTAGGTCTATCATTACCATATTTACTAGAGAGTCCACAGTTTTATATACAAGATAATTTTAATAAAAGTAGCATTGCAAAAAATCAAAATATCTTTTTATCAACAGGATATGTTTATCAATTGTCGAGAAATATTATGTTTAAACCTTCCACAATGATAAGATATACTACAAATTCACCTATATCTTTAGATTTAAATGCCAACTTTTTGTACAAAGAAAAAATAGAAGCAGGTTTATCCTATCGTTTAGAAAACTCTATAAGTGCTTTATTTTCTATCATTATAAATAAAAAATATCGGATAGGATATGCGTACGATTATAAAATGAATTCAATTATAGGTAACTTTAATTCCCATGAATTTATAATTCATTTAGATTTTAACCTGTTAAGAAATACAAGATGGTTAGAGCCTAATAAATGTTTTTTTTAAGAGAGTAATTCTTTTACCTTAGAAAAAATAAAATAAATTTCTGAAGCCACTTGTTTATTTGTTTTTAAATATACTTCTTCTTGCTCTGGAGAACCATCAGAATATTTAGGATCTACAAAAGGTAAATGAAATCTATATTTTGCAGAAGGAATGAAAGGGCAATTTTGATCTGCACTATCGCAAGTAGTTATAACAATGTAAGGTTCTTGATTAATAGCATTACTAAATAATTTTGAAAACCCTAATAAGCTTTTCTTAGAATCAGAGAACGAAATTCTATATTTTGGGTTTTGATGAGAAAAATCTTCTAATTGAAAAGAGAATCCAGCTTTCTGAAGCGTTTTTACTGTATTTCTATAAAAAGAAGTTATTTCAGTTCCTCCAGAAAAGGAGTTTATATTCAAATTAAAATATTGAGCTGCAAAAAATGACCAAACCTGTCCTAATTGACTTCTTCTTGAATTATGGGTACAGATAAAATTTAGGTTAACAGTTTTGTTTAATGAGAGTTCTTGTGCTATCTTTTCAGATATTTTTAAAAGGATATCAGTTCTGTTGTCAGAAAAATCCGCTTTATTAAAAGCATTTTCAAAAAAAAATCTTGTAGAAATACTTGGGGTTTTAATCATCTTCATATTTTTATGACAAAATTAAGTTAAAAGTGCCTATTTGTTAATTAAAATAAAGTTAAGAATGCGTTTAGAAATTGGAAATAAAGTAGCTCTTTTAGATGATGATGTTAAAGGAATTGTTATTGATATAATAGATGATAAAATTTTTGTGCAAACAGAAGATGGTATGGAATTTACGTTTTCATCATCGGAATTGGTGAAAATTGATCAAGAACAAAGTGAGCTGTCAAAGTTTTCAGATATAAATAATCCATTATTAAAAGAAAAATCTTCTTTAGAAAAGAAGCAAAAAAGTAAATTTAAAAAAAATAGAAGCGAGGTAATTTTAGAAATAGATTTACATATCAATCAATTAGTAAACACTACAAAAGGAATGGATAATTTTGATATGTTAAATTTACAACTTGATACAGCTAAAAGGAAAGTTGAATTTGCTATATCAAAAAAAATCTCAAAAATTGTTTTTATACACGGAGTAGGAGAGGGCGTTTTGAAAGCCGAGCTAATAAGAATTTTAAAAAAATATCCTGTAGAATTTTACGATGCTTCTTATAAGCAATATGGTTTAGGAGCAACAGAGGTATATGTATATCAAAATTAGAATTAGTTGTATTTTTGCAAGATGAAAACGGTTTATTTAGATAATGCTGCGACAACAAAAATAGATTCAGAAGTAATAGAATATATGGCTAATTCTATGTCTGATAATTTTGGGAATCCATCTTCAACACATCAGCACGGTAGAAAAGCAAAAACAGCAGTTGAATCTGCAAGAAAAAATATTGCGAATTGCTTTAATGTAACTGCTAGCGAAATTATTTTTACTGCAGGAGGAACAGAAGCAGATAATTTAATTTTACAAAATGCGGTATCAAATTTAGATGTAACAAGAATAATTACTTCTAAGATTGAGCATCATGCCGTTTTACATACGTGTCACTTTTTAGAAAAAGATTCTCAAGTTCAGATTGAATATGTAAAATTAGACACTAACGGTCAAATTGACTTAGATAATTTAGAACTACTATTAGCAAATAGTAATTCTAAAACATTGGTTAGTCTAATGCATATAAATAATGAAATTGGCAATATATTACCTTTACAAGAAGTAGCGATTTTATGCAGAAAATACAAAGCTTTATTTCATTCTGATACTGTACAAACTATTGGGCATTATAAGCTAGATTTAAGAGAAATACCAATTGATTTTATAACTTGCAGTGCGCATAAATTTCACGGACCAAAAGGAGTTGGATTTGCTTACTTCAAAAAAGGTTTTGGTATTAAACCTTTATTTTATGGAGGAGACCAAGAGCAAGGAGCAAGATCTAGTACAGAAAATGTTCATAGTATATTAGGAATGGATAAAGCTTTGAAAATAGCTTATTCAAACTTAGAAAAAGACTCTAAAGAGATAAAGGAAATTAAGAAATACTTTATTGAACAGCTAAACTTTAATTTTGATAACGTTTTTTTTAATGGATTATCAGGAGAACTAAAAAGCAGTACATATACAATTGTAAATGCCAGATTTCCTGTAAAAAACGATATGTTGTTATTTAGTTTAGATATGTTTGGTATTGCAACTTCAGGCGGATCAGCTTGTCAAAGTGGGAGTAATAAAGGTTCTCATGTGTTAGACGAAATTTTAAATGAAGACGAAGCTAATGCTACCTCTATGCGTTTTTCTTTTTCTAAATATACAACTAAAGAAGAAATAGATTTTACAATTATAAAATTGAAAGAGCTACTTTAAAGTGGCTACTTTTACTATTTTAAAATGATTTTTCTTGTAATTTTTATATTATTAATAGCTAATTCAACAATATAAATACCACTTGCCAATTTAGGTAGACTTATATTGCCAACTTCATCATTATAGATGTTTTTATTAAAAACTTCTTTCCCAAGTATATTAAATAATTTTAGATTTACTTTTTCTTGATTAATTCCTGAAATTTTTAAGGTTGATGAATCTGTAGTATATATACTTATATTTTCAAAATCATTGTTGGTTGTTTGTAAAGTATTTGATCTTGTATGTAAATAAAAACGACCGACATCATTCATTGATTCTTCTAAAGTGATAACATGCTCACTATCGTTTCCGTCTAATCTTATAAATGTTCCATTAACTTTATCTTCTAAATATACTTTTAAGCCTTTAGGTAAATTTATCACTTCTGCTGAAAAAGTTATTTGTTTACCACCGTTTGCAATAATACCAATAGGAATAACCATATCTTCAAGATTAGAATTTGGTAAACATTGTAAACCAAGTCTTTTACCAATACTATTTGAAATAGACTGAGTATAAATATTAAAATTATGATTTGTTGCTTCAAATATTGAGCTATCGTAACCATTATCAAAGCCCTTTGTAGTTCCATCTACATAATAAATCTCGGTATATTTATTATCTGTACCATCACTTAAGAATAATTTAATTTCTGGTCTTTCAGTATTTGTTTTTTGAAAAGAATCTTGTGTTTGATGAGACTGCATTTCTTTCACAAAACGAAAAGTTCCAGTTCCAGATGCATCAACAAAAAAACCTTGACCAGGAGCAATGAATTCGTTTCCTTCATCACTTAAATTATTTCTAATTTCATAAATTCCAGTTTCTTGATTCCATAACCAAAGAGTTTGTTCAGAAAGTAATGAGCTGTTTTCTGATAAAATATTGTTAGTTGAATTGCCGGTACTATTGATTGCTAAATATGAGCTATAAGGATTTCCAACTAAATTAAAACCACTTCCTCCGTTATTACTTTTATTATCTACTGAAGCATTAACACTCGAATTTGAATTAAAATCACCTGTAAAATATATACTGTTTTGTCCCGAATTTGATGCTCTTTTAACAGAATATCCTACACCAGATATAAAGGGTTTACTACCAGTATTTGTTTGATAATAAGACCAACTATCATCACTATTATCGTAAGGAGCAACAGCATTATTGTTACCATTTATCGCCAAATTATTTCTAGAGATAAAGTCATCATCATAAGTTTCGTTTAAGACTGGCGACGCTATTAAATACCAATTTTCTGAAATTAAATTTCTTTCATAAGTAATTGTACCTGATAAGGAATTAGCAATTAACGAAGCACCTGATTTAATCACTCCTTTTTGTATAGTAACATCAGCAGCTGTTGGGTAATTTATTAAATCTGATGGTATGTGAATTATATCATTTGTGTCTGGCACACCATTTGTCCAGTTATCAGTTCTTGCCCAATCGCTACTTATTTCCCCTGTCCAAGTATTGGGGTAGGTTTTTGATTCAGAAAAAGTAATTGATCCTGTAAAACCAGGATTTATTCCTCCGTTATCTGGTATAATTGAAGAGGTTTCTCCTATCACTTCATTTGATAATGATGCATCTGAGGTAATATAAGTAGCAATATAATTAAATTTACCAGTAGATGTTATACCTATATCAGATAAGCTAGTTGTCATTGTATGATTGACTGCACTATTATTATTATAAGGGTTTATACTAACTCCTGAAATATGTATAAAAGGAGGAGTATTGGTAAGTTCAAAAATAATTGCAAAATTATAACTGAAAACTAAAGCATAATCTGCTGCAAAGTTATTTGGAAAAGTGATTGTTGGACTATTGGTTCCGTTTGATGCAGATACTGCACTTCTTTCATCAGAAGAACTGTCATTTAGAGATCCTGTATTGGCGAAACCTCCTGATTTTGAATCAATGTAAATAACCACATTATCATCTAAATTCCCGTTTGTTCCTCGTGTAAATTTAAAAGTGATGTCTGTTCCATCATCAGAAATATCTAAGTTCGATTGCCCAAGGGTTCCTCCAAAACCATTATTACCATTTCCTGCGTATGAAACTTGCGCATTCATAGAAAATGCGGATAGTAAAAAAACTAATATGAAGAATATTTTAGTTGTCATAGGGGGTAACTTAAAACATTTAAAATTATAATTTTTTTTTCATTTAAAAAAATGGTCCTAGAATTTTCGGTAAAAACAAAAAAGCTATCTATTTTTAAAATAGATAGCTTTTTTACAAATACTTTACCTTTTAATTAAAATCCTGACCCAGGATTTGAAGGTGCACTTTGAGCTTGAGCCTTTTTGGGGTTAAGAATAAAATAAGTCCCTAAAGCGGTTAAAGCAGCATATTTACCGTAATTACCCATTTTATGAATAGCTTCTTTGCGGGTAATTTTATGTGAATTATTTTTTTTCATACAAGTTTTTATTATTCTAATATAATTTTCTTGTTTAATATTCCTTTTTCTGAGTTAACTTGTACAATGTAAAACCCTTTTGTTAAACTTGAAATATTTAAGTCACTAACTCCGTTTGATTCAAAATCTTTTGAAAACACTTGCTTACCAAGCATATTAAATAATTTTACATTTACTTTTTCTTGGTTTATACCAACAACTCTTAAATTAGAAGCATTAGTTGTGTACACGCTTACATTTTCTAAATCTATTTTATTAGTATTTAAAGCACTTGCGGTAGTATGTAAATAAAAACGACCAATATCATTAAGGCTTTCATCTAATGTAATTGTATACGTGCTATTTGCTTCATCTA
>JBELHK010000023.1:0-28068 GCA_042091415.1 Polaribacter sp.
ATTGCAGAAGATGTTGTTCAAGAAGTAATGCTTAAGTTGGTTGAATCTCATCAAAAATCAAAAGAAATTAAAAATATAAAAGCTTGGCTATTTCAGGTAAGCAGAAATACTATTTATGATTATTATAATAGGAATAAACTAGAATTCAATTTAGAAAATGATTGGAGTTTAGAGAGTCAAAGTAGTTCAGAGGTTTCAAAAATAGTAACATCAGACTTTGTAATTCCTATGATTCATATGCTTCCAAAAGAAGATGCTGTACCTCTAAAATTGAGCGACATCGATAAAATACCTCAAAAAGATATCGCTAATCAACTAAATCTATCTTTATCTGCAGTAAAAATGCGTGTTCGTAGAGCAAGAACTAAATTACGAACAATGTTTGTAGATTGTTGTGAAATAAACTACAACAAACATGGCGAGTTTTTAGGCTGTTCTATTAAAGATTCTTGTGATCCTCTACAAAAAGTTTCTAAAGATTTAGCAAAAAAACAATCCTCTTAAGCCCTATAAATACTAGCTTTTTTATTTTTTTCACAAAAAAGTTCACAAAATATGTGACTTTTCCAAAATTTATCAGACTTCATATAAATGTTTCACTAAAAACAAATAATTATGAAAACCGATATAAAAATTTTACACTCTTCTTGTTGTGCTGCTGGATCACCTATTAAAAAGATGATAGAAAACGTAGCATCAAAAATAAATAAAGAAGTAAGCATAGAAGAACTTTCTGACATGAAAGACACCATGATATATGGTACAATGACATTCCCTTCAATAGTAGTGAACGGAACTGTATATGACTTTAAAAAGTATGCAACAGAAGATAAAATTGAATCACTCTTATAAATTGAAAAAAGATGGAGACACTAACTAACATACTTACAACAATGGCAGACTATTTAGTCTATGATCTTTTCAATATTTCACAAGAAAGTCTTTTCGGATCTGCTCTTCATTATTTTATGATTGGGTTTACAGAGATTGTTATTCTGGTTATTTTGATAACCTATCTAATGGGTTTGGTAACAAGCTACTTACCAATGGAAAAGATTCGCGCATTTTTAGAAAAAAATAAGAAATCTGGAGTTGGTAATATTCTAGCATCAATGTTTGGGGCTATTACTCCGTTTTGTTCTTGTTCTTCTATCCCAATGTTTGTAGGAATGATGCAAGCGAGAATTCCTTTAGGCATTGCATTATCTTTTTTAATAACATCTCCTTTAGTAAATGAAATAGCGATTGCTTTATTTTGGGTAGCTTACGGATGGAAAGTAGCGCTTATCTATGTGATTACTGGTATAATTCTTGGAGTTATTGGTGGAATTTTATTAGAAAAACTCGGAATGGCTAAACATGTTGCTGACTGGGTAAAAGAACTAGGGCAAAACAATACAAAAACTGAAAGAGATTCTAGACCTCTATTACAAAGACTCCCTGAAATAAACAAAGAAGCTTTGCAGACACTAAAAAAATTGACCCCTTATATTTTTATAGGAATTGCAATAGGATCTTTTATTCATGGCTATGTACCAGAATCGTTTTTTGAAAACTATATATCAAAATCGAATCCATTTGCTGTACCATTTGCTGTTATTTTATCAATTCCATTATATATTGATGCAGTTGGAATACTCCCTATTATTGAATCTTTGGTTACAAAAGGAGTTCCATTAGGAACAGCTATCGCATTTATGATGGGATCTGTTGGATTATCTCTCCCTGAAGCACTCTTGTTAAAAAAAGTAATGAAGAAAAAATTAATCATCACTTTCTTTGTAACCATTGGTATTGGAATGATTATATCTGGCTATTTTTTCAATATGATTCTATAAAATAAAAGTAAAAATTATCCCCTATATTTTATTGGTAGATACACCACCTTTTTTGTCTCAAAAAATTCCTCGTCGAAGAAATCTGGTAAATTAAAAATTTGAGCTTTCGGAAAATTACGAAGTTCTTCAGTTAAATCCCCCCCTTTGAGATATAAAATACCATTCTTGAAAGTATGTTGATGTTTCTTGTGAACCTTGTCTTTAACCCATCTTTGAAAAGTCTCCATTTGAGCAACCGCTCTACTTACAATAAAATCATAAGTATCTTTCACTTCTTCAACTCTACCATGAGTTGTTTTCACATTCTCTAAGCCTAAACCATCAACAACCTCATTAACTACTTTTATTTTTTTACCTATTGAATCTACCAAATGAAAATGAGTTTCTGGAAATAAAATAGCTAACGGAATTCCAGGAAAACCACCACCTGTACCAACATCCATAACTTTTGCACCAGCTTTAAAAGACATTACTTTAGCAATACCAAGAGAATGAAGTACGTGTCTTAAATACAATTCATCGATATCTTTTCTAGAAACTACATTAATTTTTAAATTCCAATCTTGATAAAGTTCTTGTAATTTTGAAAATTGTTCTAGCTGATTTTCGGTTAAATTATGAAAGTACTTTTTTATTATTTCCATCACATATCATTTGCGGTAACAAAAATACTTCTTCTTTAGAAACAATTAACAATAAAGTTTGTCGTTTATGAAATATCTTGAATTAAAATCAATATTTTTACATCAGATTTTTTATATATGAAGGCAATAAATTTTTCTAGAGTCGACAAGGCTAAGTTTTTTAGAACACTTAACAAAAGAGTAAACAATTATTTTAAAGAAAATAACATTAAAAAAACTGGTAATTGGAAATTATATTCTAAAGCCATCATAATGTTCAGCCTCTTTTTGGTTCCTTTTGCATTGGTTCTAACTGTATCTATGCCGCAATGGGTAATGATTTTATTAATGGTTGTTACAGGTGTTGGAATGGCTGGTGTTGGAATGAATGTTATGCATGATGCAAATCATGAATCTTTTTCTAAAAAGAAATGGGTAAACAAATTGATGGGGAGCAGCATATATATTTTAGCAGGAAATGTTTATAATTGGAAAGTTCAGCATAATGTATTACATCATACATTTACAAATATTCACAATCATGATGAAGATTTAGATGCTGGAAGAATCATTCGTTTTTCTAGACATGCTAAATGGCTAAAAATTCATAAGATTCAGAAATATTACTCTGTATTCCTATATGGTTTATTAACTATAAATTGGGCAATTACAACCGATATTAAACAAATGCATAATTATTTAAAGAGAAAATTATCTTATGGTAAGTTTCCAAGTCCTGCAAAAGAATGGACTAAATTGGTTATTTCAAAGCTTGCTTATTATTCACTTTGGATAGTTTTACCTATTCTTGTTTTAGATGTTTCTTGGTGGAAAGTTTTAATTGGTTTTTTTGTAATGCATTATACTGCAGGAATGATTCTAAGTCTAATATTTCAATTGGCTCACGTGGTACCTAATACAGAAACACCTTTACCAGACGAAGAAGGGAATATAGAACACACTTGGGCGGTTCATCAACTTTATACAACCTCTAATTTTGCACCAAGTAATTGGTTAATAAATTTCTATACAGGAGGTTTAAATCATCAAGTTGAGCATCATATTTTCCCAAATATATCTCATGTACATTATAGCAAATTAGCTAAAATTGTGAAAGAAACAGCTAAAGAGTTTAATTTACCTTACAACGAATATAAAACTACAAGAAAAGCTATTATGGAACATTTTAGACTTTTAGGGATTTTAGGAAAAGAACCAAAATTAGCATAATCAAAACTTTTTAAATAAAATGTCACACCCATTATCAGACAGAATTAATAGTTTGCCAGTATCGCAAACTTTAGCAATGGCTGCTAAAGCTAGAGAACTTAGAGAAGAAGGTAAAGATATTATTGGCCTAAGTCTTGGAGAACCAGACTTTAACACTCCTGATTTCATAAAAGATGCTGCAATAAACGCTATAAATGAAAATTATAATTCTTACACACCTGTTGATGGTTATGGAGAATTAAAAGAAGCGATTTGTACAAAATTTAAACGTGATAATAATTTAAATTATAACCCAAAACAAATTGTAGTTTCAACTGGCGCAAAACAGTCTATTGCTAATGTTGCACAAGTACTTTTAAATCCTGGTGATGAAGTAATTTTACCAACACCATATTGGGTTAGTTATTCTGCAATTGCAACACTAAGTGAAGCAAAATTTGTAGAAATTCCCTCTTCTATTGAGAATGATTTTAAAATTACCCCAGAGCAATTAGAAGCGGCAATTACTCCAAAAACAAAAATGATATTCTTTAACTCACCAAACAACCCTAGTGGTACTATTTACAGTGAAACTGAGTATAGAGATTTAGCTTCTGTTTTAGAGAAATATCCAGAAATTTATATTTTATCTGATGAGATTTACGAACATATAAATTACGATGTAAAACCTTTCAGTTTTGGTTGTATAGAGAGCATGTATGATAGAACTATTACTGTAAACGGATTAGCGAAAGCATTTGCTATGACAGGTTGGAGAATCGGTTATATAGGCGCTCCTGAATGGATTGCGAAAGCTTGTACAAAAATGCAAGGGCAAATTACTTCTGGCACAAATTGTATTGCACAGAGAGCAGCTATTACTGCTGTTTTAGCACCTATAAGCAAAATACAATACATGGTTGACGAATTTAAAACCAGACGAGATATTATTACTAGTCTCCTTAAAGAAATCGATGGTTTTAAGGTTAATGTCCCTGAAGGTGCTTTTTATGTTTTCCCAGATATTTCTGCTTTCTTTGGAAAAAATATAAAAGGAGTAACAATTAATAATGCTAGCGATTTTTCGTTATTTATTTTAGAAAAAGCAAATGTTGCTACCGTGACTGGCGATGCTTTTGGCTCTCCTAATTGTATTAGAATTTCTTATGCTGCTTCAGAAAAGAATATTAGAGAAGCTATCAAGAGAATTAAAAATGCATTAACATAATTTACATCCTAATATTTAATTTTATAAAAACCTCTTTGTTTGGCAAAGAGGTTTTTTTTATAATACAACAAAAACGATTGCTACCAAAAATAACGATACTTGCAAAATGGTGCCTGTTTGACTTTGAAATTTAGAATGATGATTCTCTATTACGGTCTTTATTTTTGACAACGAAGCTCTTTTTGATGCAGAAATATTTAATTTAATTTGACTTTTATATGCTGATGTTAAAATACCTCTTTCTGAAGTGTTTATATGTGTAGATTTCATAATATTTATTTAATTGGTTACATCATAAAGACGATGAATTAAAAAAAATGTTACACCGATAAAGTAATATATGTTTTTCGAATATTATTTTTAAAGGAATTTACTTCCTTAAAAACGAAGGGTGAATTGGTAAAGAGTATACTTTTCGAAATAAAAAAATCACACCATTTCTGATGTGATTTTTAGAATGAAAATCATTTTTGTAAAACTAATCTACATTATCATGTAAAAAGGAATTATTAGATTTTAAATTAATATCATCTGAATCTTTTTGTATTGCCGTTTCTTTTTTACTTGACACAGCATTTTTATCTAAATCTACTCCCAACCTTTTGTATGCAGGTTGACGCTCAATTTCATCAATATTTTTATTTAATTGATCGTTAAATTTATAGTTAAATCCCTTCATCTTTAATCTTCTTTCTTCTGCTCTTTTCTGCAATTCAGAAATTGTAAGACTTAAAGGAGAAACCTCTTCACTATCTGTTTCGATTTCATTTACTTGCGATTGCGGAGTTTGTGTTTTGATTTCAAAATTGAAATCATTGTCCTCCTCATTAGATTGATTATTTGATAAAATAGAACTTTTTCCGATTGTAGGCTGAGTTTCAAAATCTTCTAAAACGTACCTAGTTGTTTTTTCAGTTTGAAACTTAATTTCTTGTGCTCCATGAACTTCAATTTCGTTCACATCTAATGTCTTATCTCCTAAATCTTGACTCAATTCCTTTTCAGAAGTTGTTTCTGCATTTGAATTCAATGGTAAATCAAATAACAGGTCTGTTTGCATAGAATCCTGTTCAACTTCTTTATTCTCAGACTCTGTAATATTTGTTATTATAAAATCATCATCTGCTACTGTATTCGGAATAATTTCATCAAAATAAACTGGCATATTAGCAACAACCTCAGATGTTTTTACCAAATCCATTTTTGGTTTATCTTCATCATCACTCAAAACATGCACAACCTTATCATTACTCTTATTGGATAACTCTTCGTTTAGTAGAGGAGTTTTTGTGATTTTTTGCTCATCGAAACTATAAGTAGCCTTTTGATCTTCCTCTAAGGTATGAATTACTTTTTTTTGCTCAGAATTGGTTATCGTATTTTGTTGATCTGCGGCAAATCCGGTTGCAACAATCGTTACAGAAATTGCTTCGCCTAATTCATCATCCTCTCCAATACCCATTATGATATTAGCATCATAACCTGCTTCATCTTGAATATAATCATTAATCTCTCCTATTTCATCTAAAGTAACCTCATTATTACCAGACACAATTAATAGCAAAACATTTTTTGCCCCTGAAATTTTATTATCATTTAATAAAGGGGAATCTAAAGCTTTTACTATCGAGTTTTTTGCTCTATTTGTACCCTCTTCTTTCGCAGAACCCATTATTGCTGTACCACTATTTGAAAGCACAGTCTTGGCATCATGTAAATCAATATTTTGTTTATAATGATGTGTTATTACCTCTGCAATTCCTCTTGATGCAGTAGATAAAACTTCATCCGCTTTAGAAAAACCTGCCTTAAAACCAAGGTTACCGTAAACTTCACGAAGTTTATTGTTATTAATTACTATTAGAGAATCTACATTTTGCCTTAGTTGATCTATCCCTAATTGAGCTTGTTTAGAACGCCTTCTTCCTTCAAACTGAAATGGCATTGTAACTATACCAACAGTTAAAATATCCATATCCTTTGCAATTTTAGCAATGATTGGAGCTGCTCCTGTACCTGTTCCACCACCCATACCTGCAGTAATAAATACCATTTTGGTTTGGTTGTTCAACATCTGTTGAATTTCTTGCATACTTTCTTTTGCTGCCTGTGCTCCAACTTCAGGATTTGCACCAGCTCCTAACCCAGAAGTTAAACTTGCTCCTAATTGAATTTTATTGGGTACTGGACTATTTTCTAAGGCTTGTGCATCTGTGTTACAAATTACAAAATCTACGCCTCTAATTTGTTGCGTATACATGTGATTTACTGCATTGCTTCCTCCTCCTCCAACGCCAATAACTTTTATAGTATTGGATTTTGATTTAGGCATTTCAAAAATAATGTTATCAAATTCTGCGCTCATAATAACCTTTATTTGTTTTTTATTGTTGTTTGATTTCTTGTTCTTTTATACTACTCTGCATTATCTAAAAAGTCTTTTAATCCTTCTGTAAATTTCTCAAAGAAAGATTTCTTTTTAGGTTTTTTCGGTTCTTCAATTATTTGCTTTGTTTCTTCTTCTAATATCTCTTCTTTTTCTTCAACTTGTTCCTCAATAATAGTATCCTCTACTTTTGGCTCT
This sequence comes from Polaribacter sp., assembly GCA_042091415.1. Taxonomy (GTDB): domain Bacteria; phylum Bacteroidota; class Bacteroidia; order Flavobacteriales; family Flavobacteriaceae; genus Polaribacter. The sequence goes on from JBELHK010000023.1 coordinate 7,483, forward strand.
CTCTTTAAACCTTCCATTAACAAGCCAACAGCAGTTGCGTATGATGGGCTAGAAAGAACATCATCTGACTCACCTGCTAAATGTTCATTAGGGTAACCGATTCTAGCATCCATTCCTGTTATATACTCAACGAGTTGTCTTAAGTGTTTTAATTGAGAACCACCACCAGTTAAAACAATACCTGCTATTAGTTTTCCTTTAGCGGTATCGTGTCCATAATTTTTTATTTCCAAAAACACATGCTCAATTATTTCTTGCACTCTTGCATGTATAATTTTAGAAAGGTTTTTTAACGTTATTTCTTTTGGTTCTCTTCCTCTTAAACCAGGTATAGAAACAATTTCTGTTTCTTTATTTTCTCCTGGCCAAGCAGAACCAAATTTTACTTTTAATAATTCTGCTTGTTTTTCAATAATTGAACAACCTTCTTTAATATCATCGGTAATTACATTACCTCCAAAAGGAATTACAGCAGTATGTCTTATAATACCATCTTTAAAAATAGCTAAATCTGTAGTTCCACCACCAATATCAATCAGTGCAACTCCAGCCTCTTTCTCCTCTTGACTTAAAACTGCAGAAGCAGATGCTAGAGGTTCTAACGTGATATCGTTTAAATCTAAGCCTGCACTTTTTACACATCTTCCAATATTTCTAATAGAAGATACTTGACCAACAACAACATGAAAATTCGCTTCTAATCTTCCACCATACATTCCTACAGGCTCTTTTATATCTCCTTGAGAATCAACTTTAAACTCTTGAGGTAAAACATGTATTATTTCTTCTCCAGGAAGCATCACTAATTTATGTACCTGATTAACTAAATCATCAATATCTTCATCATCTATAACCTCATCAGCATTATTTCTTGTGATATAATCACTGTGATGTAAACTTCTAATATGCTGACCTGCAATACCTACTACAACATTTTCTATTTTTACACCTGAAACACTTTCAGCTTCATCAACTGCTTGTTGAATAGATTGAATGGTTTGAGTTATATTACTAACAACTCCTCTTTTTACGCCTAAACTTTTTGCCTTACCAATACCAACAACCTCAATTTTACCGTACTCATTTTTACGCCCAATCATGGCAACAATTTTCGTTGTTCCAATATCTAAACCAACTGCTATTTTATTGTTTTCCATTTTTAGTTTATTTTTCACACACAACTTGGTTGTGATATTTTAAGTTAATCATCTTATAATTTTGCATAGATTTATCTGTATATACACTATTGTAAAACGCTTTTAATTTTTTAAATTTTAAATCAATATCAGATAACTTTCCTAAATTGATTTTATATTGACCACTTCTTACGGAAAGTTGATACTCATTATCGTTTGTTTTTTGAATACCTATAACTTCTTTTTTCAAGAAATTATCTTCCTCTATTTTTAGTAAAAGAGGCATTATATGCTTTATATCCTGCTGTTTTTTTACTCCTGAAACTAGTAGAACTCTTGCCGAATAACCACTAGACAAAGGCACTTTTACCGCCTGTTTATCAATATAATAAGACTGCTCTCCAGAAATGATTCTAGCAATTGGATCTCTCTGTTTTATGATTGATTTCAGTTCTCCTTCTATAGTTAAAAAAACATTTGCTTCTTCTACGTAAGGGTTCTTAGAAACTTGATTTTCTATAGTATATAAATCTATTACAGATTTTGCTTTGTTTTGTAAAGAATCATTATTTTGTATTAACAATTTATTAACCATTTTTGGGGTTAAAAAACTATGTTTATTTTTTTTAAAATCAATGGTAATTTCTGATATTTTTCCCCCCATATTTTTATTGTTAGAAAAACTATACAAAAAAGCTATAGAAGAAATAAATAAAATAAAAAACAAGTATTTTAATAGTCTTTTAAATTTCATCCTTACCAATTTTTAATAATTTCTCTGATACTTCAGAAATTAATGTTCCGATATCTCCTGCGCCTAACATAACAACCACCTTAGATGACGAATTCTTTAAATAATCTAAAACATCTGTTTTTTTCAGAATACTTTTATGATTATGGTTTATTTTACTCAAAAGCCAAGAAGAGGTAACCCCTGAAATTGGGAGCTCTCTTGCAGGGTAAATATCTAAAAGAACTATTTCATCAAATTTCTCTAGAGCAAGCGCAAATTCATCGACAAAATCTCTAGTTCGAGTAAATAAATGAGGCTGAAAAATAACCAAAGCTTTATCATTCGGATATAATTCTCTTATAGAATTTTCAACAGCATTTATTTCTGTTGGATGATGCGCATAATCGTCTATTAAAATTCTAGATTCTGTTCTAATTTTATACGAAAACCTTCTTTTAACTCCTGTAAAAGAAGCTAGTTGCTCTTTGATTTTATTTAAAGAAACTCCTTGAATTTCAGCCATAGCAATTGCAGCTAAAGCATTCATTAAATTATGTTTACCTGGCAAACCGAATTTTAAACCTTTTATAACTTGAGCAGGAGTTTCAACATCAAAATGATAAAATCCATCCTCTAAACTAATATTATAAGCTCTATAATCTGCATCCTCTTCTATGGCGTAAGTCAAGCCTTTTATGGGTAATCCTTTTGCAACAATTAACGTATTTGTGACTTTTTCTGAAAAAGCAATAAAAGAATCCTTTAGTGAATCATGTGCTCCATAAATGTCTAAATGATCTGCATCCATAGAAGTAATACATGCAATATTTGGAGCTAATTTTAGAAAAGATCTATCAAATTCATCTGCTTCTACGACAGAGATTTTATCCTCTCCTAAAATTAAATTCGAATTATAATTTTCTGCAACGCCGCCTAAAAAAGAAGTTGCTTTTTCAACAGACATTATATGACCTAAAATAGAGGAGGTTGTGGTTTTACCATGAGTGCCTGCTACTGCTAAACACTGTGTATTTTGGGTAATAATTCCTAAAATTTCTGCTCTTTTAAGGACTGTAAAATTATTGTTTTTAAAATAATTTAGCTGAAGATGCGTATTTGGTATTGCAGGTGTATAAACTACCAATGTTTGCTCCTTATTTAAAAAAGTATCTGAAATATTTTCTAGTGAATCATCAAAATGAATATTTACACCTAGATTTTCTAGTTGCCCTGTTATCTCTGATTTCGTTTTATCGTAACCAGAAACTTGTTTCTCATTTTCAAAAAAGTAACGAGCTAAAGCACTCATGCCAATGCCTCCAATACCAATAAAAAAAACATTATGTATTTTAGATAAATTCACTTTTTTAATAACTTTTCTATTTCATTTACAATATTTGAAGTCGCACTTGGCAAAGCCAATTCTTTTATATTTTCTGACAAAAGTTCTTGCTTGCCAGCATCCTTTATTAAAGTTTCAAAGACAATAGGAAAAGTGTCTAACTCATTTTCGGTTAATAATAACGCTCCATGTTGATCTACAACAGCCTTCGCATTTTTAGTTTGATGATCTTCTGCTACATTTGGAGATGGTATAAATATTACAGGCTTACCAACAATACAAAGCTCTGAAACAGAACTTGCCCCTGCTCTTGAAATAATGATATCTGAAGCTGCATATGCTAAGTCCATTTTATTAATAAATTGATGAACCTGAACATGACTTAAATCATTATACTTTTTATATACATTATAATAAAGTTTACCACACTGCCAAATAATTGAGATATTTTGACTTTTAAAAAATTCTAAATTATCTTCTATTAAGATATTTATTCGTTTAGCACCTAAACTACCACCAAGAATTAATACTGTTTTTTGTTTTTCTTCGAGATTAAAATACTTTTTAGCTTGGTTGACTTTATTGTGAATTAAAAGCAAATCTTGTCGAACAGGATTACCCGTTTTAATTAATTTTTGAGATGGAAAAAATCGCTCTAAATTATTGTATGCAACACAAATACTATTCACACTTTTTCCTAAAAGCTTATTTGTAATACCAGGAAAAGAATTTTGCTCTTGAATTAATGTTGGTATTTTCTTTTTTGATGCTATATATAAAATTGGTCCGCTTGCAAAACCACCAGTTCCAATAACTACAGATGGCTTAAATTTATTTATGATTCTGTTTGCTTTCCATAAACTACTTATTAGTTTAAAAGGAAATGATATGTTTTTCGTTATTGAGTCTCTTTGAAACCCAGAAATCCATAATCCTTCAATTTGATACCCTGCATTTGGAACTTTTTCCATTTCCATTCTTCCTTCTGCACCTACAAATAAAAACTTAGCATTTGGGTAACGTAATCGAATCTCATCAGCAATTGCTAAAGCAGGGTAAATATGACCTCCTGTTCCTCCTCCAGAAATAAGAATATTATATGGTTTCATGTAAAATATCTAAAGGGTTATCATCTAATATATCTTCTTCTGTCTCTTCAATTGATGCACTTACGCTTAAAATAATTCCTAAGGCAAAGCATGTCATCCAAATAGAAGTTCCTCCACTACTTATAAGCGGTAAAGTTTGTCCTGTAACAGGAAATAAATTTGTGGCTACAGCCATATTAATTATCGCCTGAAAAATTATAGGAGAACCAACTCCTACAACCAATAAAGTACCGAAAACTGTACTCGTTTTTCTTATGACTATTAAAATTCTAAACAGCAGTAAAAAATACATAGAAACCACTATAATTGCTCCTAACAATCCATATTCCTCGATTATAATGGCAAATATGAAATCTGATGAAGATTGTGGTAAAAAGTTTTTTTGTGTACTTTTTCCTGGACCAACACCTAACATTTTTCCACTTGCAATGGCTATTTTAGCTTTTTCAACTTGATACGATTCTTTATTATTTTCTGAAGAAAAGTTTTCTATCCTATTTTGCCATGTTTGAACCCTGTTTGGCATTGCATCAGGAAAAGCTTTTGTAATTAAAATAAAAAATAAAAATGCAAAAAGAGCTATTCCTAAGACAAAACCTAAATACTTAATCGGATAATTACCTACAAAAGCAAGCATCAAAATCATTACAAAAATTATTGCTGTGGTAGAAAAATTCGCTGGTAGAATCAACATTAAAACTACTCCAATAGGCAACCAAAATTGCAAAATACTCTCTTTAAATTTGATTGTTTTATCTTTATTTTTAGCCAAATATCTTGCTACATAAACCATTAAAACTAAACCGGCTAATGTTGATGTTTGAAAACCTATACCCACGAACGGAATCCGAATCCACCTACTTGCATTCGCTCCTCCAATTGTTGTTCCTTGAGCAATTGTAAAGATTAAAAGGATAATTACAACAGGTAACATTAATACTGAACCACCTGAAAAATATCTGTAAGGTATTTTATGAACTCCATAAATGATACCAAAACCCATTAGTAATAAAACCATATGCTTTAGCAAATAACCCAATGTAGAACCTGTACCAACAACGTAAACTAAGTTAGTACTTGAGCTATATACTGGCATAAATGAAAGAATAGCTAAAATAGCTACTATTGCCCAGATAGTTTTATCTCCTTTTATATGTTTAAAAATTGATTTCAATGATAATTATAAATTTCTTACAGCTTTTTTAAATTGACGACCTCTATCTTCATAATTCTCAAATAAATCAAAACTTGCACATGCTGGAGAAAGTAATACGGTATCTCCTTTTTGTGATAATTTTTCAGATACTTTAACAGCTTCTTCAGCTCCTGCTGTTTCTAGAATAATATCAACTACATTTCCAAAGGTTTCTTTTATCTTTTGATTATCAACACCTAAGCAAACGATTGCTTTTACTTTTTCTCTTACCAAAGGAAGTAAATCTGAATAATCATTCCCTTTATCAACACCTCCTAAAATCCAAACAGTTGTTGTATCCATACATTCTAGAGCGTAAAATGTTGCATTTACATTGGTTGCTTTAGAATCATTTATATATTCAACCCCTTTTATTTTTGCAACGCTCTCTAAACGATGTTCTACACCTTCAAAACCAGCTAAGCTTTCTTTTATAGACTCATTTCTAACCTTTAATAATTGAGCAGCCATTGTTGCCGCCATTGCATTTTTTGTATTATGTTTTCCTTTGATTGATAATGTTGATAATGGCATATTAAATGTGTCTTTATTTATATTTGTTATTATTGTATTTTCTTTTAAAAATGCACCATATCCTAACTGTTTTGTCAATGAAAATGGCACTAATTTCGCTTTTGTTTTATATTTTTCTAAACCTTTATTTATAACCTCGTCATCAGCATCATAAATAAAGTAATCTGTTTCTTTTTGATTCTTTAATATTCTAAATTTTGATTCTATATAACTATTAAAATCACCTTCATAACGATCTAAATGATCTGGGGTAATGCTAGTTAGAATAGCAATATGAGGACTAAAATTCTCTGTTCCATCTAATTGAAAACTACTTACTTCTAAAACGTAATTTTCAAAATCATTTTCAGCAACTTGCTTAGCAAAACTATCTCCTATATTCCCTGCAATTCCAATATTTAAACCGCTATTTTTTAAAATATAATGAGTTAATAGTGTTGTTGTTGTTTTTCCGTTTGAACCTGTTATTGCTATAATATTTGCATTTGTATATCTTTCCGAAAATTCAATTTCAGAAATAATGGAAATCGATTTGTCTTGCAGTTTTTGAATTATTGCAACATGATCTGGAATTCCTGGACTTTTCATTACAACATCAGCATTTAAAATTTTACTTTCTGTGTGTAAATTTTCCTCAAATTCTATCGCATTATGTAAAAGAACTTCTTTGTATTTTTTTTGAATACTTCCTTTATCTGACACAAAAACATCAAACCCTTTCTGTTTACCAAGAATAGCTGTTCCTGTTCCGCTTTCTCCTCCACCAAGAATTACCAATCTTTTCAAATCTGTTACCTTAGTTTTAGAGTTACAATTGTTAATACAGCAAGTAAAATTCCTACAATCCAAAAACGAACAACAATTTTACTTTCGTGATAACTTAATTTTTGATAATGATGATGCAAAGGCGACATTTTAAAAATTCTTCTTCCTTCACCAAATTTCTTTTTTGTGTATTTAAACCACGATACTTGCAGAATAACTGATAAGTTTTCAACTACAAAAATTCCTGCTAAAATTGGCAACAGTAACTCTTTACGAATAGCTATTGCTATAACCGCAATTATACCTCCAATAGTTAAACTACCTGTATCTCCCATAAAAACTTGTGCAGGATATGTGTTATACCATAAAAAACCGATTAAAGCGCCTGCAAAAGCTAGAATAAATACTGTCATTTCTCCTGATTTAGGTATATACATCACATCTAAATACTCTGCAAAAATGATATTACCCGAAACCCAAGCGAAAACCGCTAAGGTGATCACCATAATTGCTGATGTTCCTGCTGCAAGACCATCAATTCCATCAGTTAAATTTGCTCCATTTGAAATTCCTGTTACAATAAAAACTGTAATAAAAATAAAGACAATCCAACCATATTTCTCATAACCATCACCCAAAAAACTCAAGGCTTTTGAATAATCTAGTTCATTATTCTTAAAAAAAGGAACTGTTGTTTTTGTTGATTTATGAGCTTCTCCAAAAACTACTTTCTTACCATTTTTTTGCACAATTTGTTGTTGAGCAGGCAACTGTTCTTTTATAGTAACATCATCATTAAAATACAACATAGAGCCTACAATAATTCCTAAACCTACTTGCCCTAAAACTTTGAATTTTCCTTTTAGCCCTTCCTTATCTTTCTTAAACACTTTTATGTAGTCATCTAAAAAACCTATTAAACCCATCCAAACGGTTGTGATTAGAAGTATTATGATGTAAATATTATCTACTTTAGCCAATAAAATTACAGGCACTAATGTTGCTAACAAGATAATAATACCACCCATTGTCGGCGTACCAGACTTTTGTTTTTGCCCTTCTAAACCTAAATCTCTTACTGTTTCGCCAACTTGTTTTTTTCTTAGATAATTAATAATTCTTTTCCCATAAATTGCTGATATTAATAAAGACAAGATAAAGGCTGAAGCAGCTCTAAATGTTATAAACTGAAATACACTTGCTCCAGGAAAACTAAACTGATTTTCTAAATATTCGAATAAATAATAAAGCATTCTATTTCTTTTTTAGTTGATTGAATAAATTGGTTATTTCTTCTAAATCATCAAAATGAGTTCTAACCCCATTTATTTCTTGATAATTCTCATGTCCTTTGCCTGCAATTAATATGATATCTCCTTCTTTTGACAACTTGAAAGCTGTTTTAATAGCTTGTCTTCTATCTAAAATTGATAATGTTTTTCTAAAATTTTCAGGAGAAACACCTGCTTCCATATCATCCAAAATAGTTTGCGGATTCTCTGATCTCGGGTTATCTGAAGTAAAAATAACTTGATTACTAAGTTGTGTTGCGATATTAGCCATTTTAGGCCTTTTCGCTTTATCTCTATCTCCACCACAACCAACTACAGTAATTAAATTTTCATTACCTGTTCTAATATCATTAATTGTCTCTAGAACATTTTTTAATGCATCAGGAGTGTGTGCATAATCTACTATTGCAGTTATTTTTTCTTCAGAAATAACATACTCAAATCTCCCATTAACACTTTCTAACTGACTAACATTTGTTAAAATATCTAGTTTTTCTAGCCCTAAAAGCTCTGCAGTTGCAATAATTGCAGTTAAATTATAGATATTAAAAACGCCTATTAATTTTGTCCATAACTCAGTACCATCAAAAGACATTAAAGTTCCTGAAAACTGTTTTTCTAAGATTCTACTTTTGTAATCTGCTATTGTTTTTAGAGCGTAACTATACTTTTTAGCTTTTGTATTTTGCAACATATAGTTGCCATTTTTATCATCTATATTCGTTAATGCAAAAGCTGATTTTGGAAGAGCATCAAAAAATATCTTTTTAACATTTCTGTACTCTGAAAAGGTGTTATGATAATCTAAATGATCGTGAGATAAATTTGTAAAAATTCCTCCTGCAAAAGTTAAACCTTCTGTTCTTTTTTGATGGATTCCGTGAGAACTCACTTCCATAAAACAATATTCAACTCCTTCTTCTAACATTTTATCTAAATAGTAATTGATTTTAAGAGAATCTGGTGTTGTGTGTGTTGCCTCAAATTCCTTTTCATCAATTAATATTTTTACTGTTGATAATAAACCTACTTTAAAGCCAGCTTTTTTAAACAATTGATAAAGTAATGTTGCAATTGTTGTTTTACCATTTGTACCTGTAACACCAACAACCGAAAACTTAGTAGAAGGGTTGTTATAAAAGTTAGAAGCCATTATTGCTAAAGCTGAGTTAGAGCTTTTTACAACAATATAAGTTACATCATCATTAATTTGATCAGGAATATCTTCACAAACAATAGCTAAAGCTCCTAATGAAATTGCTTTATCTATAAAAAGATGTCCATCAACCTGAACTCCTTTTTGAGCTATAAAAACATCATTTTGATCAACTTTTCTAGAATCAAAAACCAGATTATTAACATCAATATTGGTATTACCAAAAACTTGATGAATTGAAACCTTATATAATATGTCTTTTAATTTCTTCAGCTTAAATTAACTTTAAAAAAATTGTTTTTCCTTTTTGTAAACTTTCTCCTTTTGATAAAGATTGATAATTGACTTTCCCTACGCCTGCAACTTTAACTTTTAAACCTATATTTTCTAATAAAGAAACAGCATCCATTCCGTCCATACCAACAACATTGGGAATCTTTGTATGGGATTTAGCCAAAACTCTATGATATGTTTCGTATTGATTTTCTATCTTTTTTAAAGGTAACTTATCATCAACATATTGATTATTTACTGGTGTTGTTGTGTAAATTTTCTGAGCAATTTCTTTAAAAACTGGTGCTGCAACTGTGGCTCCATAATACCCTTTCTTTTTATTAGGGTCGTGAATAACCACTATGCAAGAGTATTTTGGTTCATCCGCAGGAAAAAACCCAGCAAAAGAAGCAACATATTGCTTTGTTGAATAATAGCCTCCTTGCCATTCCCCTTTTTTATTTTTAGTTCTTGGAATATATTTTTTTGCAGTACCAGTTTTACCTGCCATAGAAAAACTAGGCGAATAAATATTATCCGCGGTTCCTTTAACAACAACATTTTCCATTACTTTTTTAACTTTCTGTAATGTTTCTTTTGATGCTATTTGAGGGTTTGCAACTTCTGTTTCGAAAACTCTTTCAACTTTTTCTTGTTTTCTTAGCTCTTTCACAAAACGAGGTTTCACCATAACCCCATCATTCGCAACGGCGTTATAAAACATTAATGTTTGCATTGGTGTTACTGAAATACCGTAACCCCAAGACATCCATTCTAATGAAATTTTATTCCACCTCTTTTTATCGTTAGGTTTAGGAATATAAGGTTTTCCTTCTCCTTTTATTTTAAATCCAATCGGTTTTGTAAAACCATAACTATCTAGTTTTTCTATAAACTTCGATGGATTTTCATCGTAATGTTTTTTCATCAACTTAACAATACCAACATTCGATGAAACTTCAAAGACTCTCGCTGCAGAGATCTTTCCATAACCACCTCTTCTAGAATCTTCGACCTTTTTATTATGGATAAATATTTTACCTTTTTCAGTATCTACAACAGTTGATGTATCTATTACTTTATCATCTAAAGCAGCAATTAAACTTGCCAACTTAAATGTTGAACCAGGCTCATGACTCTCCCAAACAGCGTAATTTCTTTTTTCATAATATTTGCCACTAGAAGTTCTTCCTAAGTTTGAGATAGATTTTATTTCCCCTGTCTTTGTTTCCATTACCACAGCGCATCCATGATCAGCATCAAAATACTCCAACTGCCTTAATAATGCATGATGGGTTATGTCTTGTATATTAACATCTATAGTTGTAATCACATCACAACCATCAATAGGTTCTTTTTCATTAACATCAGATATTGGTTTCCATTGATTTTTTGCTATTTTTTGCTTCCATCGTAAACCATTTGTTCCTTGCATAAAATCGGCAAAAGCCCCTTCAATACCCGCTTCACCTCTAAAATCATCATACCCAATTGTACGCTCTGCAATTTTACCAATTGGATGCTCTCTAACAGTTTTGTGCTCAGCAATAAAACCTCCTCTATAGACACCTAATTTAAAGATTGGGAAACTCTTCATTTTTAGATAATCGTTATAACCGATATTTCTTGCAATTAATAAATATCTATTTTTTAACCTCTTTGCTTTTCTAAGTTTTGTTTGATAATATTTGGGAGTTTTACCCAACATATTTGACAGCTCTTTTGAGAGATTTACTATGTTTTTTTCAAAAACATTATTATCTACTGCAACAACATCCATTCTAATGGTAAACTTAGACATTGATGTTGCCAATAAATTACCATCAGCCGCGTATACATTTCCTTTATTAGCATAAATTGTATCTTGCCTAATCGTAAGTTCTGTTGCTAGCTCTCGATATCTTTCCCCCTGAATATATTGAAGATTCCCTACTCTTATAATAATAGTCAAGAGAAAAATAGACAAAAAAGCAGCCACAAAATAAAATTTGGTTAGTATGCTTTTCTTATGAGTTGTCAATTTTTAATCTTTTTTAGTTACTATAATTCTTTTTGGTGGATTTTCTAAAGGCTTTAAGCCTCTTTTTTTTGCTTTTGCACGAATATTAGACTCCATTTTCATCCGCATTAAAATAGTGCCCGTATCTACATATTCTGCCCTTAACTCCCTTTTCCTTTTATTTAGCTCTGAAATTTTAATAACTTTTTTATCTGCATTGTGTGCACTTGTAATCATTATTAATAAGAGAACAACAACAAATATGATGATTCGCCAATTTTTAGTTGCAGACTCATCAGTTAAAAAACTACCTCTTAAAAAAGCATAAACCCTTTTTTTCATTCTAATCTTTTAAAGTCGCGATTCTTAACTTCGCACTTCTGGCTCTATTATTAACCTTTATCTCTTCTTTATTCGGAATTATTAATTTGCCAATTTTTTTTAATGGCTCATTTGAATTACCAAAAACATCTTTCTCTGCCTCTCCTTCAAAGAGACCCGTTCTTATAAACCTTTTTACCAATCTATCCTCTAGAGAATGATAAGAAATAACACTTAACCTACCTTCTTCACTTAATAAACTCGGCATTTGACTTAGAAATTCTTTCAAAACCTCTAATTCTTCATTCACCTCAATTCTAATCGCTTGATAGACCTGAGCTAAAATTTTGTGTTCTTTAGATTTCGGCAAAAATGGCTTTAAAACTTCTTTTAACTGAAAGCTTGTTTCGATAAAATTCCCAGATCGCTTATGAACAATTTCTCGAGCAATTTTTCTTGAGTTTCTCAACTCCCCATACAAAAACAAAACTTCCGCAAGCTTCTCTTCTGAATACTCGTTAATTATTTTTATAGCCGATTTTTTTGATTTTTGATTCATTCTCATATCTAAATCACCATCAAAACGGGTCGAAAACCCCCTATCAGCTTCATCAAATTGATGAGAAGAAACTCCTAAATCTGCTAAAACCCCATCCACTTTTCTTACTCCATGAAATCTTAAAAATCTAGATATATATCTGAAGTTTTCAGGAATAAACACGAAGCGTTCATCATCAATAACATTACCTAAAGCATCAGGATCTTGATCAAAAGCAAACAACCTCCCTTTTTCTCCAAGTCTACTTAGTATTTCCCTAGAATGACCTCCTCCACCAAAAGTAACATCCACATAAACACCATCTTCTTTGATAGCGAGTGCATCAACACTTTCTTTTAATAAAACAGGGTTATGGTAATTCATCAAAATCTATATTTCCCATTACTTCTTCAGCTAAATCTGCAAAACCATCAGAGGCGTCATCTATAGCTTTTTCATACTTTTCTTTATCCCAAATCTCAATGATGTTAATTGACGAAGACAAGACAATATCTTTTTTGATTTTTGCAAAATCAATCAAGTCTTTTGGCATCAAAATTCTGCCAGTAGCATCTAACTCTACTTGTTTAACCCCAGCCGTAAACCTTCTTATAAAATCATTGTTTTTTTTCTTAAACTTATTAAGTTTTCCAATCTTACCCATCATTTCCGTCCATTCTCTCATTGGATACAATTCCAAACAAGGCTGAAAAACAGCTCTTTTCAACACAAAGCCTTCTTGCAAGACAGGTTGTAGCTGCTTTTTTAAAGCTGATGAGAGCATTACTCTGCCTTTAACATCTGCCTTACATTCATATGTACCAATAAGATTAATCATGAAAAACTATAATAACAATCAAAAATATACAAAAAATACCACATTTTACCACATTTTACCACATTGTTAATAAATTTATACAAATCAGGATTGCATTTGCTTTTAAACGTTTTAAAAATGAGACACAGTGTTTGGTTTAAAAGAGGTTTTATATTGAAAAAAGAATTACATTTGCTAATTAAAGTGAATTAAACAAAAATCAATGACCGACAAGTTAATTACTGAGGGAAAGTTTACATACGTAGAAGCTGGTGAGGGACCTGCAATCATTGTTTTACATGGATTGATGGGGGCTTTGAGTAATTTTGAAGATACTTTTAATTATTTCTCTAATACTGGCTACAAGGTTTTGATTCCTGAATTACCTTTATATAGTTTACCATTGGTAAAAACCAATGTAAAAAACCTTGCAAAATTTTTAAAAGATTTTATTGAACATAAAAAAATTGATAAAGCAATTCTTTTAGGAAATTCTTTAGGAGGTCATATTGCACTATATTTTACAAAACATTATCAAGAAAAAGTTGAAGCTCTAGTTCTAACAGGAAGTTCTGGTCTGTATGAAAAGGCAATGGGAGATAGTTTTCCTAAAAGAGGAAATTATGAATACATAGAGCAAAAAGCGAAAGATGTATTTTATGACCCTAAAATGGCTACAAAAGAACTTGTTGATAACATTTACGAAATTGTAAATGATAGAAATTCGGTTATAAAAACTTTGGCAATTGCAAAAAGCGCCATTAGACATAATATGGCTAAAGATCTACCTGAAATGAAACAACCGAGTTGTATTATTTGGGGTAAACAAGATAACGTAACACCTCCTGAAGTAGCAGATGATTTTCAGAAACTTTTACCAGATTCTAATTTATTTTGGCTAGATGAATGTGGTCATGCTGCAATGATGGAAAAACCTGAAGAGTTCAACAAAATTCTTCATGATTGGTTTATGAGTAGAAATATATAAACTTTTGCTGTGAAAATTAAGTCCGCTGAATTTGTAATGAGTAACAGCAATGTTATAAATGCTCCAAAAGACAGAATTCCTGAATATGCATTTATCGGGCGCTCTAATGTGGGTAAATCTTCTCTGATTAACATGTTAATGGAGCGAAAAGATTTAGCGAAGATTTCTGGAAAACCAGGAAAAACTCAACTTATCAATCATTTTAAAATAAATGAATCTTGGTTTTTAGTAGACTTGCCGGGCTATGGATATGCAAAAGTTTCTAAAAAGAAAAGAGTAATTTTTCAATACTTTATAGAAAATTATTTTAAAGAAAGAGAGCAATTGGTTTGTACTTTTGTTTTGATAGATTCAAGACATGATCCTCAAAAAATTGATTTAGATTTTATGCGTTTTTTAGGAGAAAACCAAATTCCTTTCTGTATTGTTTTTACAAAAGCTGACAAGTTGGGTAGCTCAAAACTGAATAAACAAATCACATCCTACAAAAAAAAGCTTCTTAATCATTGGGAATCTCTACCTAATTCATTTATTACATCATCTTCATCTGGTATGGGACGAAAGGAGTTTTTGGAATTTATTGAGAGTGTTAATGAAGATGTAGCGAAAGATTTTAAATAATCTAAAAATGCACTCCAATAAAAATAATTTACAAATTTTACATGAAGACAATCATGTTATTATTGTAAATAAACGTTCTGGAGACATTTCTCAAGGTGATAAAACAGGCGACAAACCTTTAAGTGATGTTGTAAAAGAATACATTAAAGAAAAATACAACAAAGCTGGCAATGTCTATTTAGGAGTTGTTCACAGATTAGACAGACCTACTTCTGGAATCATTATTTTTGCAAGAACATCAAAAGCATTAGAACGTTTAAACAAAATGCTTCGCGATAAAAAAATTAACAAAACCTATTGGGCTATTGTTAAAGGCAAGCCTAAAAAAGAAAAAGATACTTTAATAAATTTTTTAAAAAAAAATCCAAAGAATAATAAAACCTCTGTTTTCAATAAAGAAATTAAAGACTCTAAAAAGGCAATTTTACATTATACTTTGATAAAAAAACTCGATAATTATTCTTTGTTAGAAATTGATTTAGAAACTGGAAGACATCATCAAATAAGAGCTCAATTATCGTCTATAGGATTCCCTATAAAAGGAGATTTAAAATACGGATTTAACAGAAGCAATAAAGACGGAAGCATACACCTGCATGCAAGAAAAATTGAATTTATACACCCTGTCTCTAAAGAAAATATTTCAATAATTGCTCCAACACCTGATGATGTTATTTGGAGTGCTTGCAAGTAATTATTATATTTAGAAAGTTTTTTTCTAGCTTATGAAGTCTTTAAAATATTTTTCAGTTCTTGTTTTACCAATTGTTGTTTTTATATCTTTTACAAGTAAAGGATGGGCGACTCATATTCCTGCAATTGTCTTTTTTGGTTTAGTTCCTTTTTTAGAATTTTTTATTAAGCCAAACAAAGAAAACTTAAGCAAGGACGAAGAGAAAATAGAGAAAGAAAATAAACTTTACACTTACCTCCTATATTTAACATTACCTATTCAAATTGTTTTTTTAATTTTTTTCTTTTATGCAATTCAAGAACCAAATCTCACCAATTTTGAATTGGCTGGGCGTATTTTTGGAATGGGAATCATGTGTGGTATTATAGGAATAAATGTTGGACACGAATTAGGACACAGAAACAATAGATTAGATGAATTTATTGGCGAAATACTTTTATTAACCTCAATAAACACTCACTTTTTACCATATCATAATGGTGGACACCATTACAATGTAGCAACCCCAAAAGACGCAGCAACCGCTAGAAAAAATGAAGTTCTTTTCCTTTTTTGGATTCGTTCACATTTTACAAGTTATGCACAAGCTTGGATATTGGAAAACAAAAGAATGAAGACAGAAAATAGGTTTTGGTTTCACCATCAAAATAGAATGGTTATTTATACTTTTTGTAATATTCTTTTTCTATTTAGCATTTACTTCTTCTTCGGTAAATTTGTTTTAATCGCTTATTTATTGGCTGCTATTTCTGGTATTTTGTTACTAGAAACTGTAAATTACATAGAACACTACGGCCTTCTTCGTACAAAAAATAAACATGGACGCTATGAACGTGTAAAAAGAAATCATTCTTGGAATTCGAACCATCAAGTTGGCCAAGTACTATTGTTCAATTTATCTCGCCATTCAGACCATCATTATAATGGCAGTAAACATTATCAACTTTTAAAATCATTACCAGAAAGTCCGCAAATGCCAACAGGTTATCCTGGTATGATGCTGCTATCACTTTTACCTCCTATTTGGTTTTGGGTGATGAATAAAAAACTAAAAAATCTATCTTAACATTCTATGCAACAAGAAAAAACAGTATCTGAAGCTATTCAATTTAGACGTTCAGTAAGAATTTATGATGCAGAAAAACCAATAGACACTGCAGTTGTAAAAAAATGTATTGAACAAGCCTCTTTGGCGCCCAACAGTAGCAATATGCAATTGTGGGAGTTTTATCATATAACATCAAAAGAAATTATTACTAAAATTGCACCGTTTTGTTTTAATCAAAATGCAGCAAGAACCGCACAAGAATTGGTAGTTTTTGTAGTGAGAAAAGATTTATGGAAAAAAAGAGCGCAAGCCAATTTAAAATTTATTGATAAAAATTTTGGTGACAATAATCCTAAATCTGAACAAAGTAGTAGAGAAAAAGTAGCTCGTAATTATTACGGGAAAATTATACCTTTTGCCTATGCAGATTTCTTAGGTATTTTCGGACTTCTTAAATACATCATTATTTTAATAACTGGATTATTCAAACCAATTTACAGAGAAGTTCGTAAAAGTGACATGAGAAATGTTGCTCATAAAACTTGTGGATTAGCTGCTCAAACTTTTATGCTTTCAATGGCAGCAAAAGGATATGACACTTGCCCAATGGAAGGCTCGGATACTTGGCGCGTAAAAAAATTATTAAACTTACCAATTGGTGCAGAGATAAACATGATTATTTCATGCGGTATTCGCAAACCAGAAGGTGTTTATGGCGAACGTTTTCGAATTCCTTTTAAGGAAGTTTACACTAAGGTTAGTTAAATGTTATTTGCTTTGAGGCTTAAGAATCAAAATGTTTTCGCTAGCCTCAATTTCTGATTGATTTAATTTCATTTTTACAAATTCTCCGTCTACAAATTTTTGTGCTTGATCATCATAATGTGGACTAAAAACATTTCCTGATTGCCCAGTTGGTAATACTGACCAACTGTTTTCTATATCTGAAAAATCGATAACTCTTCTTGTTGATGGACCTGCTGAAATTTTATAAACTCCTGTACTATCTAATTTAAAAATTTGATTATTTATCACTTCGTTTCCTCCAACAGTTTCAAAAGGCCCGACATTAAAAATGTTTCTAAAAACACCTCCTGCTTTTCCAAAAGCATGTTCATGTTCTAGAGAAATTACTCTTTTCCAATGCCAATCTTCTATATTTTCACCTAGTTGATTTTGCAAAAATTCAATCGCACCTAAAAAAGAATTTGTTATAATTTGTTCTTTTGACTCAATAATATTATCAGTTTTTACATCATCCCACCAAACTGAATTATCTCTATGTATTTGAACTGGCAATATTTTATCTTGCAATTGAGAATTTAAAAACAACGCAAAACTATCTCCTAATTCATCCTTATAAGTATTTTTTAAGAATTCATATAAAAATCGATTATAAATTGTTGCTCCTACATTACTTTTTGTATAAACACCATCCCAATTACTCAATATTGACATTGCCTTTTTTTGTGATGCAGAAAAATCTTTACTATTTACAAAGCTCAACAAATCATTTGTGATTTCTGAAACTGTTGAAGACTTTACATCGTAAATCATTTTAGCAACATCTTCTTTGGTAAAATCATCTTTCGCTTCTAACAGATTCATAATTCTCTTTGATCTGTCTTGTGGTTGATAATATCCTGGATAAAGTTTCCCTCTCACAGAGTCTGGTTGATGATTTGCAGAATATACATAGTTCCAACTCGAATTTATAGCTTGAGGATTTTCACTAAAAGGTAAAATTTCTAATATTTCATCTTTACCAGAAGCACCATTTAAAAAAGTTTTAGTTGATAGACTATCTCTTAATTGATAAAGTTTTGCAGCAGCAAACCAAGCAATATTATCATTTTTATCACCATACATAACATTCAATCCTGGAGCATGAATTTTAGAAACAGATTTTTTAAAATCATCTAATGTTTGTGAATGCGACATTTCGTAGCAAGCATCTAAAATCTGACTCTCTAATTGAGTATATATCCAATTCATAGCGATAGGCCTTTCATCATCTAAATGACTAATTAAGTTATTCATTACAGGACCATGATGGCTGACTTTTACTTGAAAAGTAGTATCCTTATCATCTTTAATCTTAATTGTTTTATCTCTTAACTCATAGTCTTTATAAGTATTACCCGATCTATATTGTTTTGAGTTGTTTGGATTATTTTCTTCTACATAAAAGTTCAAATCGTCATTAGCTAACATGGTTAAACCATATGCATAATCTCTATTATGAGCCAATAAAGGAAATGGCATTAAAGCAATATTATATCCATAAATTTCATAATCTGGAGTTTTTATATGATTTTGATACCAAACTGAAGGCTGTGAAAAACCAATATGAGGATCATTCGCGAAAAGTACTTTTCCGTTTTTTGTTTTCTCTGGAGCAATTACCCAAGAATTACTTCCAATAAATGCTGACACAGGGAGTTTATCCATTATTAAACTTACAGAATTCGATAGTTTAGCCTTTACAGGTTTAATTTGAGTCTTATTAATAGTCAAGTTTTTATCAAATGAAGAAGTTAACTCATTTAAGTAAGCAGGCCCTAATTTTTCTTTTATCTCTGTTAATAAAGGATCTGTTTTATGTGCAACGGCAAAACTAAAAGACATATAACCAAATACATTATAGATATCTTTTAGCGTGTAATTTTCTTTTTCTAAACCCAATAAAGTAAATTCGAGAGGAGTTTTTCCTGATTTTATATATTGATTAATCCCCTCTAAATAAGCATTTGATAATTTATACGCTTTAGAGTTTTTATCTAGATTAGCAATCGCTTTCACAGAAGCTTCTTCTATGCCTAAACCCGCAAAAAACACATCGGTTTCTAGCAAGTCTTTACCGAGAACCTCAGACAATCTTCCTGGAGCAATTCTTCGTATTAACTCCATTTGCCATAATCTATCTTGCGCATGAACATAACCCAAAGCTAAATAAGCATCTCTTTGATTTTGGGCATTTATATGAGGAACTCCAATTTCATCAAAATATACAGTTACAGTTTCCGATAAATTATCAATTTCTAATTCCCCGGAATATTTCGGTAAAAAAGTTCTTGAATACACAAATAAACCTAAAGACAATAAAGCGATAGTTATAAATGTAATTTTTAAAGATTTTTTAAGAAGTTTCATCTGAAAATATTTTGTCGAAACCAAAGTTAACCAATTTATGTTGTATTTTTGAAGTGTATATATTTTGACATCATGAAAAAATTACAAATGGTTGATTTGCAAGGGCAATATCAACAAATCAAAGAAACTGTAGACTCTTCAATAAAATCTGTATTAGAAACATCTGCTTATATTAATGGTCCTTTGGTAAAGTCTTTTCAAAAAGATTTAGAAGAATACCTTAACGTAAAGCACGTAATTCCTTGCGCAAACGGAACCGATGCTTTGCAAATTGCAATGATGGGATTGGGCTTACAGCAAGGAGACGAAGTTATCACTGCAGATTTTACATTTGCTGCAACAGTAGAAGTTATCGGTTTACTTAAATTAACTCCTGTTTTAGTTGATGTAGAACCAGATACTTTTAACATAGATATAGAAGCAATAAAAAAAGCAATAACACCTAAAACAAAAGCAATCGTTCCTGTTCATTTATTTGGTCAAGTTGCAAATATGGATGCTATTTTAGAAATTGCTAAAGAACACAATTTATTCATAATAGAAGATAATGCGCAAGCGATTGGAGCTAATTACACATTTAAAAATGGTAAAAAACAAAAAGCAGGAACTATTGGAAATGTTGGAACAACTTCTTTTTTCCCTTCAAAAAATTTAGGATGTTATGGTGATGGAGGTGCAATATTTACAAATGATGATGAATTAGCTCATACTATAAGAGGTATTGTAAATCACGGTATGTATAAAAGATATTATCATGATGTTGTTGGGGTAAACTCTAGATTAGATTCTATTCAAGCAGGAGTTCTAAAAGCAAAACTACCTCATTTAGATAGCTATTGTAATGCTCGAAGAAATGCTGCTCGTTTTTATAA
>JBELHK010000024.1:0-7476 GCA_042091415.1 Polaribacter sp.
CTTCAAGACTCTTTTAGAATCTTTTTTGCAAGCTCTTTACCTAATTCTACTCCAAATTGGTCATAACTATAAATATTCCACAATATACCTTGTGTAAATATTTTGTGTTCGTAAAGAGCTATTAGTTTTCCTAAACTTTTTGGAGTTAGTTTATCAAAAAGAATTGCATTACTCGGTCTGTTTCCTTCAAAAACCTTAAATGGTAACAAACTATTGATTTTATCTTCATCTCCTGAAAACTTAAGCTCTAAATGAACTTCTTCTTTTGTTTTACCGAATGCTAAAGCATCCATCTGAGCGAAGTAATTTGCCATTAATTTTTTATGATGGTCTTTATTACCATATAAAGATTCTCTAAAACCGATAAAATCTGAAGGAATTAATTTTGTTCCTTGATGAACAAGTTGCATAAATGCGTGTTGCATATTGGTTCCTGAACTTCCCCAAACTATAGTACCGGTTTGGTAATCAATTTTATCTCCATTTCTATCTACGCCTTTTCCATTACTTTCCATAATAGCTTGTTGTAAATATGAAGGTAATTTAGATAGATATTGAGTATAAGGGAGTACCGCCTCTGATTCTGCTTTGTAAAAATTATTATACCAAACACTTATTAAAGCAAGAATTACAGGTATATTTTTATTGAAATCTTCGTTTCTAAAATGGATATCCATTTCTTCTGCACCATCTAATAACTCTTTGTAGTTATTAAAACCTACTGCTAAACTGATTGATAAACCAACCGCAGACCAAAGAGAAAAACGACCTCCAACCCAATTCCACATCGGAAAAACATTATTCTTATCAATACCAAAACTATCAACAGCCTCTAAATTTGTAGAAACAGCTACAAAGTGTTTTGGAATATCAAAAATAGTCGCAGATTTTAAAAACCAATTTTTAATTGTTTCTGCATTTGTTATCGTTTCTTGAGTAGTAAATGTTTTAGAAACAATTACAAACAATGTTGTTTCTGGGTTTAGCTTTTTTATAATCTCTGAAACGTGATCTCCATCAATGTTTGAAACAAAATGCGCGTTCAGATGATTTTTATAATATTTTAATGACTCAACAACCATATCTGGCCCTAAGTCTGAACCTCCAATACCAATATTTACAATATCTGTTATTGATTTTCCTGTATAGCCTTTCCATTTACCAGAGATAACTTTATTACTAAAGCTTCTTATTTTTCTTAGTGCAGCTTGTATTTTTGGCTTAATATCTTTACCATCAATAATTATTGGGTCTTCAGAATTGCTTCTTAAAGCTGTATGTAATACTGCTCTACCTTCTGTTGCATTTATTATTTCTCCTGAAAATTGACTTTCTATAGCTTCTTTTAGACCTACTTCTTTTGCTAAATCTACAAGTAAATTTACAGTTTCATCAGTTATTCTATTTTTTGAAAAATCGACCTCTAAATCATCTAACCTTAGTAAAAAGTTTTGCTTTCTATTTTCGTCTTCAAACAAATCTTTAATATTAATTCCTTCAATTTCATTAAAATGTTTGAATAACTTATTCCAAGATGCTGTTGTAGTTGGATTGATATTTGGTAAGGCCATGTTATTTTTTTGCTATTGTCTCAGAGAAAGCTTCTGATTCTTGTATGTTAAGTGTTTTATTATCTAACTGATATTTTAAAGGCTCTATATACTTTAAGTATTTAGGTTTTATAGATTTTTTCATTGGTTTTGCTGCCGGCAACTTTTGCTTTAAAGGATCTACTTGCCTACCATTTTTCCAAAATCGGTAACAAACATGTGGTCCGCTTGTATTTCCTGTCATTCCAACTGTTCCTATAACATCTCCCTGCTTTACATAATCTCCTCTTTTTACCTTTCGCTGTTTCATATGCAAATATTGAGTAGAATAAGTATTATTATGTTTAATTTTCACATAATTGCCATTACCTCCTCTTTTTTTAGATTCAATTACAGTACCGCTTGCTGTTGCTATAATCGGAGTACCTACTTTTGCCGCAAAATCAGTTCCTTTATGAGGTTTCACTTTGTTACCGTATAAAGCTATTCTACGTCTTAAATTATATCTTGATGATATTCTATACTGAAATTTTATGGGAGATTTTAAGAACTGACTTCTCAACATTTTACCTTTTTCATCGTAGTATTCTGCAATCCCCATGATTGTGTCTGCTACATATCTAAATGCATACAATTTTTTGCCTTTATGCTTAAAAAATGCTGAGTTAATTTTACCATATCCAGCGAAAATAGTGTCATCAATAAACTTTTCTTCATAAAATATTTTAAAGGAATCTCCTTTTTGTAGTCTTGCAAAATCTAAAGTCCAAGCATAAATATTATCTGCAATAGCGTATGTAAGGTTAGGACGAATACCTAAACTATCCATCGTTTGTGAAAAACTAGAATAAACAGTTCCTTCAACCTGTTTTTCTATTATTTTTATGGGCTTTTTATATTCTTTAGCTAAGATTATAGAATCTTTAAAATCTAGAATAGTTGCATTAATTTTATCGTGCTTATAAATGAAAACTTGTGCTGTTTCAGTAGAATCTTTACTTGCTAAAATAGTATATGGCTTTCCTGCCCTAACTCTTCTTACATCAAAAGTTTCTTTAACAGTAGCCGCAATTTTATTAATTTTTGGATAATAAACGTGATGTCGATCTAAGATTGCACCAAAACTTTCTCCGCTTTTTATGGTATCTTGAATTACTTTAAAATCATCAATTTTATAACCAAATCTGATTTCTGGTTCTGGTTCTTTTTTAATGATTTTTTTTACTTCTTGTTCATTGTTTTTACAGGAAACAATTATAATTAAAACAAAAAGTAGTTGAATTATGTTTTTCAAGGGTTAAAATTTGACAAGTATTTCAAAAATACAAATAAAGAAAAAATTTAACAAAAACAATACGAGACGTTCTTTAAAATTATCAATTTTTTTTAAATGGATTTGCCAAACCTTTATAATCTTCTAAATCGGCTCTTAAAGAACCTACTGCTAAAGAAGCTTTCATCTTTATAGGAATTTTATTAGCATCGTCAGTTATCCAAATCGTTACACTCTCCTCTTCTTTAAAAATCCTCCCAGATTGCACTAATGGCCTAAACATCATGCATTTAACTTTTCCGAATTTTGTTTTTAAAACATCTCTACCTAAAAAGCGTAATTTAAAAGGATAAACTTGAGAATCAAGAAACATATCTAATGCAATTTCATCCCCTGTTTTTAAATTTGAAACATCTCTTGTTCTCAAATAATAGAAGGAAGAAAGTATATCTTGAACATTTCCTACTGGAATAATTGAATCTTTTTGATTTATAAAATCTTGAACATAAGCAGTATTAGATTCATAATTAAAGCTTATAATTCTGTGTTTTTTATAACCTCCTTCATCTATTTTTCTTTTAAATAAATAAGGTTTTTTTGTTTCTTTATCAAAATAAGACTCATAAACATCATCTACTTCGAAAAACCATTTTATCATGCCTGAAGTCCAACCAGTTCCTTTGGTGTAAAAAACTTTTTTCCCATTGTATTCTCTTTCATCAACTTCTAAAATTGCTGAACCTGCCCTTAAAAAACCACTGTAACTCATTTTGTAACGCAGAAATTCTCCTGATTTAAAAGAGTGTGTATTTTCTTGAGCTGATAAAGAAGAAATTACAAAAAGTAATAGTATTATTAATCTGTACTTTTCCATAAAACTCAAACTTATAAAAAAGTAATGACAATGATCATTCCAAAATGATAAAAATCGTTGAATTAAAATTTGAAAATTAAAATTTAACAATTTATTCACGTATTAAAAATCACCCCAATTCTCAAGTTCTTCCTTACTCCATAAATAAGGATAAAATATTCTCCTCTGATATTTAGGATGCATATATTTTCGCCAATTACTACCTCCTGTTGCTTTCAAATCAGAATCATCACCTCCAATGTATTTTGCTGCAGCATTGTAATGTGCCATCACCCATTTTACATTTACAGTGTAATCGTAATGACGCATTGCCTTTATTAAATCTTGATTTTCTTGAACTTCTTTAGGTAGTTGTTTAAATTTTTTTGATAGATTAATTTCATTATAATCTTCCATAAACTCAATAAAATCTCCCATGTATTTTTTTTCAAAAAGACTTAATAAAGTTGATTTTTGACCCGTTGTATAATTTTTACCAGCAGCTTGCCAATATAAATGATTGTAAGCGTTTCTAAAAGATGAGTTTCTATCAATAGTATCTCTGTAGCGTGCATCTATTAAGTTGATGAGTTCTGTTGACGCAAACTCGATTTTTCTATATTGTGCACTTTGAAAACCACTTGCAGGAGTAAGTGTATTTCTAAACTTTAAATATTGCTCTTTTTCCATACCATCTGCCATTACAGAAAAAGAACTACAAAGCATATCAAAATATCTACTAATTCTATTTAAATGCATAGAAAATTTATCTGCAGTTATTTCATTTGATTTTGCAACTTGGTCTATTTCCCATAAAATCATTTTAAACAACAACTCGTTTACCTGATGATACATGATAAAAACCATTTCATCTGGTTGAGTGGTTCTTGGAATTTGTAGACCCAATAATGCGTCTGTTTGAATATAATCCCAATAAGTTATTGGTGTGCTCCACAATAAACCTTCTAACATAGAATCTACAGGAACTCCTAACTTATCATATTTATCTTCTATAGCTTTTAAAATTTCGTCTCTTTTCATTTTGGTTGAAATAAAAAAGCAAGATAGTTACATCTTGCTTTTTGAATTTTACAATGTTCCTCTTTTTTGTTGTTCTCTTTCTATTGACTCAAAAAGTGCTTTAAAGTTCCCGGCTCCAAAACCTCTAGCTCCCATTCTTTGAATAATCTCAAAAAATAAAGTAGGCCTATCTTCAACTGGTTTTGTAAAGATTTGTAATAAATAACCTTCTTCATCTGCATCAATCATTATACCTAAACCTTTTAACTTTTCGATATCTTCTCTTAGTTCATGACTGAATTCTTCTAAACGCCCTGGAACTGAATTGTAATAATCATCAGGCGGTGTTGATAAAAATTCTACTCCATTAGAACGTAATTGCGAAACTGTTTTGATGATATCATCTGTAGCAACTGCAATATGTTGAACACCTGCACCTTCATAAAAATCTAAATATTCTTCTATTTGAGATCGTTTTTTTCCTTCAGCGGGTTCATTAATCGGAAATTTAATACGTCCATTTCCATTAGACATTACTTTACTCATTAATGCCGAATATTCTGTATGGATTTGTTTATCATCAAAAGATAAAAAATTCTCAAACCCCATAACATCTTCGTACCATTTTACCCAAATATCCATTTGATTCCAACCAACATTACCAACCATATGATCAATATATTTCAAACCAGCTGCTGGTGGATTATAATCTGAATCCCATTTTTGGAAACCCGGTAAGAAAACCCCATTATAATTTTTGCGCTCTACAAACATATGTACGGTTTCTCCATATGTATAAATACCTGCTCTAACAACTTCTCCAAATTCATCTTTTTCTACAACTGGCTCCATATAAGATTTTGCGCCTCTAGAAGTAGTTTCTTTATAGGCTTGTCTTGCATCTTCTACCCAAAGTGCAACAACTTTTACGCCATCTCCATGTTTTACAATATGTTCGTTAATTGGAGAAGAACTGTTTAGTGGAGTCGTTAAAATCAATTTTATCTTATCTTGTGTTAAGACATAACTTACAGAATCTGTTGCGCCTGTTTCTAAACCTCTATAAGCATACGATTGGAACCCAAAAGCAGTTTTATAAAAATGTGCTGCCTGTTTTGCGTTACCAACATAAAATTCTACATAATCTGTACCTAACAATGGAAGGAAATCTTGAGCTCCTTCAAATATTTTTTCTAAACCGTAGTTTACTGATTTTATTTCTTTTGCCATCTTTTTGATGATTTTAGTTTTTTGATTTTACTATTTGCTTGCAAACAAGTTTAGCCCTGATTGAAATGGCATCCTTTTTTATTTTTCATAAAAAAGATATAATGTAAAGCAGGAAATAGCTTCTTATAAATATATTACTCTAACCAAGATTTATAATAATCTTCATCAGCAATTTTCATAGCTTCTTCCGTAACTTTTAAAGGCTTGAATGTATCTACCATTACTGCAAGTTCCTCAGTGACAGTTTCCCCAATACTTCTCTCTGTTGCACCTGGATGCGGACCGTGTGGAATTCCTGCAGGATGCAGAGAAATATGACCAGCTTCAATATCATTTCTACTCATAAAATCTCCATCTACATAATATAAAACTTCGTCTGAATCTATATTACTATGATTGTATGGTGCTGGAATTGAATTTGGATGATAATCGTACAAACGAGGTACAAAACTGCAAATTACAAAAGCATTTGTTTCAAATGTTTGATGCACAGGTGGTGGTTGATGAATTCGACCTGTGATTGGTTCAAAATCATGAATTGAAAAAGCATAAGGGAAATTATATCCATCATAACCCACAACATCAAAAGGATGAGAGGCATATACCATTTCAATAATTTCATCTTGTTTTTTAACTTTTATTAAAAAGTCTCCCAATTCATTATGTGTTTCTAATTCTTTAGGCCTTCTTAAATCACGTTCACAAAAAGGTGCATGTTCTAATAATTGACCAAACCAATTTCTATAGCGTTTTGGTGTATAAACTGGGCTATAAGATTCAACTATAAAAAGTCTATTGTCAGTAGAATCAAAATCTAGTTTATAAATTACACCTCTTGGAATCACTAAATAATCTCCATATTTGAAATCTATATTTCCCAAGTGTGTTCTTAATTTCCCTGATCCTTTATGAATAAAGACAACCTCATCTGCATCTGTATTTTTATAAAAATAATCTTCAGTAGATTTTTTTGGTGATGCTAGAATAATATTACAGTCAGTATTTGTTAATACTACTTTTCTACTTTCTAAATAATCATTTTCAGGCTTTACTTGAAATCCTCTAAAACGATACGATTGTATATTATTGGCTTTCGCAACTTTAGGAGCAATAGAATACTGTTTTCTTATTTCTTTGACCATTGTTGGTCTGAATTCATGGTAGGAATTTGTTGACATACCATCGAAACCAATTGTACCGAAAAGCTGCTCGTAGTATAAACTCCCGTCTTTTTTTCGGAATTGTGTATGTCTTTTAGGTGGTATTTTCCCTAATTTATGGTAAAAAGGCATTATATAGTTTTTTGAAATTCTTGAAAAAACAAGATACTTGTTAATAAATAATTGATATTGTTGAAGTTAAAATACAATAATTAAAAGAAATGGGACTATCATTCCGGATTTCTCTTGATTAAAAATTTTAAATATAATAACAAGTATAAGTACATCTTTTAGATTTTAATACCTAAGTAACAAATATACAGATTTTAAAACTTGATGAGTCTTATAAAATTTTAAAACTTATTTTTATTTAAATTTAATCTAAATAAA
>JBELHK010000024.1:7576-27791 GCA_042091415.1 Polaribacter sp.
GATGAGTCTTATAAAATTTTAAAACTTATTTTTATTTAAATTTAATCTAAATAAACATAAATGAAAGCTATTTTAACTTCTGTATTTTTATTCGTAATTACAGTTAATATGACAGCTCAAACAGAGAGCTTACAAGGGAAAATACTCAATAACTTTAACGAACCTTTAGCAGGTGTTAATGTTTTAATTAAAGAATCTTCAAAAGGAAGCAATACTGACTTTGATGGGAAATTCATTATTAACGATCTACAAAAAGGTGATTACACAATCGTAATTTCTTCAATAGGTTATAAAACAAAAGAATTAAATGTAACGATTCCATCATCAGAACTCGAAATTATATTATTTGAAGGAACTGAATTACTTCAAGAGGTTGTTGTTTCTTCTAGAAAGAATAATTTCTCAAGAAAAGAAACAGCATATGTTTCTAAATTACCTTTAAAAGATTTAGACAATTCTCATGTATACTCTACAGTAACTACAGAATTACTAGAATCTCAAGTGATTACAAATATAGATGATGCTCTTATAAACGCTACAGGTGTTTCTAAACTTTGGGAAGCTACAGGAAGAGATCCATTAAAAGGAACTGGATATTTTTCTACTAGAGGATTTGCAAGTCAACCACAAATGGTTAATGGTTTACCTGGTGTAACTTTAAGTGCTATCGATCCTTCTTATATCGAAAGAATTGAAGTAATAAAAGGCCCTTCTGCTACTTTATTTGGAAGTACATTTACTTCTCTTGGAGGTCTTATTAATGTAGTTACTAAAAAACCATATAAAGGAACTGGAGGAAGCGTTTCTTATACAGGAGGTAGTTTTGGAACACACCGTATTTCTTTAGATGTTAATACAGCATTGAATAAAAAAGAAAACATGTACTTTAGACTAAATTCTTCTTACTTAACTCAAGATAGTTTTCAAGATGCAGGTTTTAGAAAAACATTCTTCGTAGCTCCTTCTTTAACGTATAGAGTTAATAACAGATTAAATTTATCTGCTGGATTAGAGTACTCATGGACAAGACAAACGAATGCTTCAATGTTGTTCTTACGTAGAGGTCTACCATTAGTATCAACAAATATTGAAGAATTAAACGTAGACCCAAATAAATCATTAACTTCAGACGATGTTTACTTAACAAGTCCAAGTTTAACAACAAGAGCAATTGCTGATTATAAATTATCAGATAATTGGACTTCTCAAACAATTTTTGCAGGAAACTTTGGAGAATCTAAAGGATTTTACCAATACAACATAGATGGTGGAGCTGTTGCAATTTTATCATTACAAGAATTACTTGCAGACCCTGCTCTTGCTCCATTACAACCAGTATTAGCTCCTATTGTAACTCCAATGTTACTAGAAGCAGGTTCATTATTACAAACTGAAGCATTCACTAGAATTTTTGATAAAAGAGATGCTCGTGCAAAACACATTAACTTTCAACAAAATTTTACAGGAGACTTTAAATTAGGTACTATGCGTAATCGTATGGTTATCGGGTTAGATTATGTTGTAAGCAAATATAACTACAAAAATAAAAGTGGAAACCCTGTAATTACATCTACCTCTAATTTCCCACAACTATTAGGTACTTTAAATAGTATTCCACAATTGGCACCAACTGCTCAATATTTAGAAGCTTTTTATTCTAATTTACCTTATTTTGATGCATTTTTTGACGCACAAGGAAACGTAATTCCTACATCTTTTACGCCAGGGGCAACAACGAATATAACAAATGATGGTTTAGAGGCGATTTTTGATCAAATACCAGCAAGAAATGACGATTTTAAATCTAGTACTTTTGCCGCTTATGTTTCTGATGTTATTAACCTAACAGAACAATTAACATTTAATGTTGGATTACGTTTAGATTATTTTAACCAAGACGGAGATGTAAATAATCCAGATGACGGATTTACAAAAACAACATTTTCTCCTAACGCAGGAATTATCTATCAACCAATTAAAGACCAATTAAGTTTATTTACGAACTACCAAACAGGTTTTATTAACAACGATCCTGTATTCAATCCTACCACAGGAGGTTATGATACTTGGGAGCCTACTAAAGCAAATCAATTTGAAGTGGGTGTAAAAACAAATTTAGTTAAAGGTAAATTAAATATTGGCGCAAGCTACTACAACATTAAAGCTGAAGACAGAATAGGAACAGATCCTAGAGGATTATTACTACCAGTAAGTGTACCAATTGATGAAATTGTGAGCCAAGGATTAGAGTTAGAAGTAAATGCGAGCCCTTTTGCTGGGTTAAACCTTAGAGCTTCTTATGCTTATAATGATAGTAAGATTACAGAAGTCTCAATTCCAGAACTTTTAGATAGAAGACCAGAAGAAGCGGGTCCTGAATCTGTGTACAATTTTTGGGCAGACTATAAATTTAAACAAGGGTCAGCTTTAGAAAAATTCGGAATTGGAGCAGGTTTTAACGGAGCTTCTTCATATAACACAATGGATAATGGTATTAGCGGGCAATTTGAATTGCCAAGTTATACCGTTTTTAATAGCTCAATTTATTACAACACTCAAAAATTTAGAGTTGGTTTAAAAATTAATAATATTACTGATAATACTTACTATAAAGGCTGGAGTACTATTAACCCACAAGCTCCCAGAGCTTTCTTAGCAACAATAGGCTATAAGTTTTAATATATAGAATTAGTGTGAATTTGAATTGATTTAATGTTTGTTAACAACCTTAGAACTCTGGATTTTATATTCAGAGTTTTATGGTTTTAATTTATAAGATGATTGTAACTATTATTTTTCTGATATTCTTAGCGAGTTTTATTTTGTATAGCACATCAAAACAAAATAAGCTCATTAAAGTAATTCCTCTTCAAAGCTGGATTGAAAACAACACAAAGTTTTCAAAGATTATCGCATTAGCTGTTCTTATTATTACACTTGCCTTATGTACTTTTTACTTCGGATTTACTAGCGGTATTATATTTTGGCTTCTTTGTTTATGCCTATTTTTTAGTTTGATAATAATCATTACTCCAACACATACAATAAATTACAAAAGTGTAATTATCATGTATTGTATATTTTTAATTTTAGAAATAAGCCTAAATTATGCCAGCAAATAAAAAATATTTAACAACATCTAGCTGGCAAAGATTTGCGAAAATATCTGCAGGTGTTATTGGTGGTTATTTAATAACAGTATTAATTCACCTTTCATTTGCATTGTGGTTTCCTTTGCATAAAGAAGCATTAATTACATCAATTTATACCATATTTATAATCTGGACAATTTTTCTTATTATCCCTTTTCTATTTAAAAATGGTTGGAAAGTGTGGGGTTTATACCTATTGATTTGTATAATCTTATTCGTTAGTTTTTATTTTGGAAAACTAGAAAACCCGTTTCTTTAATGAGTAAAAGAATTTATAACATATTTTTTAATACACACACTGTAAGTGGTATTGTAATAAGTGTTGCTTTATACATCATTTTCTTTGCAGGTGCTTTTGCCCTTTTTAAAGAAGAAATTCATGTTTGGGAAGAATCTAATGCAACAAACCAATTTAAGGATGAAAAATTCAATATTGATAAGGCTTTACAAAACCTAGATAAAGAATATACTCTTTCAGGCAGAGATTTAGAGATAAGACTTAACTACGTTTATAATAATTTTTCTGTTTTTTTGGGACCTCAAAAAGACACCATAAATGGACAAAAAGACTTAGAAAACAGATTTTTATATGTCAACCCAAAATCTTTTGAAACGAGAACTTATGAAGAACAATATAATCTTGGTGAGTTCATTTATAGATTGCATTTTTTTGACCAATTACCTTATGTAGGAATTTATTTATCTGGTTTTGTTGCGCTATTTTTTTTGTTTGCCATTGTAACTGGCGTTATAGTTCATTGGAAAAAAATCATCTCTAATTTTTATCAATTTAATCCAAAAACCACTTTAAAAAGAGTTTGGACAGATGCACATACCGCGTTAGGCATCATTGGTATTCCTTATCAATTTATATTCGCGATAACTGGCGCTTACTTTGGCTTAAGTATTTTAGCCCTAATACCAGCGGCATTGTTATACGAAGGAGATCAACAAAAGTTAATTGAAGATATGAGGCCAGACAGAAATGTGATTGCATGGGTTTCTTTATCTGAAAAAGCAATTCCTAGTGTTGATTATTACATTCTAAAAACTGAAGAAAAATGGGAAGATTTTAATATAAATAGAGTTTTTATAAAAAACTATGGAGGTTCAAATATGCGGTATGAAATTTCTGGAGAATTATCTTATGACAAGAGATTTATAGGAACTGGTAAAATTATATATAATCCATTTGAAAACTCAATATTAGAAATTAAAAATCCTGATAAACTAAATTACATAGAGGATTCTCAGAGGTTAATGGGAAGGCTTCACTTTGGTAATTTTGGGGGTATTTCGGTAAAAATCACCTACTTTATTTTAGCATTAATTACATGTTTTGTAATAATAACCGGGGTTCTTATCTGGATTGAAGCCAGAAACAAGAAAAGTATGACCTTGAAGCAACGCTTGTTTACAGCAAAAACAGGTCATATATATCTTGCCATTTGCTTGTCTTTATTTCCTGTAATTGCTTTATTTTTTAACATCATAAAATTATTACCAGAAGCATATCAAAACCAAAAAATGAACATACTTTATACTTGGTTTTTTGTTGTTTGGTTGTTAGTAATTCTGTTTTTTAGGTTTAAAAGAGATAACTATTTCACCAATAAATATACACTATTATCAGGTTCAATTTTAGGATTTCTTGTACCAATTTCAAACGGTATTGTTTCTAAAAACTGGATTTGGAATTCTTTTAAAAATCAAGATTTTGAAGTCTTTATAATAGATGCCTTGTGGCTTTTTATATCAGTCTCTTCTCTTTTGATTTATGTGAAAATTAATCCAAAAATTAAACTGCAAAGTGCATTTTCAAAGTATCCTATTGATTACAAAAACATAGTAATTGAAGAGACTAAAAATAATAGTAAACAACCAATTAATATCAAAAATATTAACAATAAAAATTATATCTCTATGAGAACAAAAATTATAATATTATGGCTTTTCTTAGCAATAGGATGGATTGTTCATCATATCTATGGACTATTTAATATATATTATAACGAAACATTAATTATGGAAGGCGCTACAGGAGAAGCTCCTTTTATTCATCACATGTATAGAATAATATTTGAAGGGGTATGCCTTTTGTTTGCTCTTTTAACAATAGAACTTTCAAAACAGTGGTTTAAAATTATGTCTTTTGTTTGGTCAATTTTAGCAGGGCTATATAATATATATCATTTTATAGAAGCCTGTATTTTTGAAAGTAATAATGTTTCTGAAATATTTATGCTAGCTTTAGTTTCAATTGCAAGTATTTTCTTAATTAGAAATCTAAACGAGTGGAGAAAAACGGAATCAGTAGTATCATAAAATAATCACAGTTTTAAATTATTTAAAAGATGAATGAAATTGGCTTAATTTACGGTTCAGACACAGGTATGACCGAAGAAGTTACTAGTTTAATTGTTGATAATTGGACGCTAAGTAATATTAATGTGATTGAAGTTTCTCAGGCAAAAAAAAGTGATTTTGAAAAATATAATACTTTAATATTAGGCTTATCAACTTGGTATGATGGAGATTTACAAAGTGATTGGGAAGATTATTTTGATGATTTTAAAAAGATTGATTTCACTAATAAAACAATCGCTCTCTTTGGCTTAGGAGATCAATATGGATATGGAGAATATTTTATAGACGGTGTTGGTATGTTATCAGAAGTAATTTTAGAGAACGGAGGAAAAATTGTAGGTTATTGGCCAACTAAAGATTATGATTTTGAAGAATCTAAAGCTTTGTATAATGAAGAATATTTTTTTGGTTTAGCTATTGATGAAGATAATCAACCAGAATTAACTGAAGAAAGAGTTTTGAAATGGCTGTCTATGCTAAGTAATGAGTTCTCTTCAGAAATAAACAAGTAAAGATAAAGCCGGAATATTTCCGGCTTTATCTTTACTTGTTTATAATTAAATTACTCTTTTGGTAATCTTTCATCAATCATTTTTAATGGCATATCTCCCATTAAATCAAAAGTATCTAAAATTCCTCTTACAACATCTTCTTCTTCAACTTGCTCAGAAACAAACCACTGTAAAAATACTTCAGAAGCAAAATCATTTAAACTTCTAGCCTGGCTAAAACATTTATGAATAGATTCTGTTACATTTATTTCTTGATCTAGAGTCTTTTCATAAATCTCACGCAAACTTTCAAAGTCATTATTAACATGAGGAACAGATGGCGAAATTGCAGCTCCACCAGCATCATTTACAAAATTAAAAATCTTCATTCCATGCTCTCTTTCTTCTTCTGCTTGTTTATAGAAAAAGGCTTTACTATTTAAAAGTTCTCTTTGGTCACACCACGATGCCATTGCCAAATAAGATGCAGATGCATGCATTTCTAGAGCAATCTGATTATTTAACATATCCATTACTTCTGGATGTATTGACATTTGTTTTCTTATCGCCGTTTTCATAATTGTAGAATTTAGATAACAAAAATACGACAAAAACAGGGTTAGATTTTACTTGTAATAAAATTTAAATACAGTCTAAATAAAAGTAAATGTGCAGGTTAGGATCCTAATACCCAGAAAAAAAAATTAATTTCGTCTTTTAAATCTAAAAGTTTTGGAACTTCTAAAAATACAAGATGTTTTCTATCTGCAATAAATAACAAAACAAAGTTCTCATTATTAATTAAACTCTCAAGTTTCTCTTCTGTTGTTAATTCATTAATTCTATTTCTTAGCTGTAACAACTGAGGAAAAGTAAGAATCATTTTCTTTTCATCAATAGTAAGTTGATATTGACAAAAAGTTAGTTTTTGTAGTTGAATATTAAATTTTATATCTGCAAAACTATTCATGCAGCAAATTTAATAATTATTTAGAATAAATAAAAACAATATTATTCAATTTTCTTTACAACAGCCTTCGGAGCTTCTTTTTTTGTTCCATCAAAACCTTCAACTCCGCCAACAGTTGTGTATTTCATCACATATTTTTTATCAGGAAAAATACGTTTATAAGCACTTTGACACATTAAAGTAGCTTCATGAAAACCACAAAGAATTAGTTTCAATTTACCTGGATACGTATTTACGTCTCCAATAGCATATATTCCTGGAATATTTGTTTGATAATCTAACGCATTATTTACCTTAATTGCATTTTTCTCAATTTCTAGTCCCCAATTTCCAATAGGGCCCAACTTAGGTGATAAACCAAATAAAGGAATAAAATGATCTGTTTCAATTATAAATGGTTCTTTATCTTTCTGTATAATCTGAACACCTTCTACCTTATCTTCTCCTATTATACTTTTTACTTCAGCAGGCGTAACTAAATTTATTTTTCCCGCATTTTTTAATTCTTGAACTTTGTCTACTGAATCTAATGCTCCTCTAAATTCATTCCTTCTATGAACCAAAGTAACTTCTGAAGCAATATCTGTTAAAAAGATAGACCAATCTAAAGCAGAATCTCCACCACCAGCAATTACGACCTTTTTGTCTTTATAAATTTCTGGATCTCTAATAATATATTCAACACCTTTGTCTTCAAAGTCTTTGATATTATTTATAGGTGGTTTTCTTGGCTCAAAACTCCCCAAACCTCCAGCAATAGCAACTACTTTTGCATGATGCTTTGTACCTCTATTTGTTGTTACTATAAAAGTTCCATCTTCTTGCTTATCAATAGTATCAGCTCTTTCTCCTAAAGTAAAACCAGGTTCAAATTGCTTTATTTGCTCTAGTAATTTCTCTGTTAAATCTCCTGCTAAAATTTCTGGATAAGCAGGAATATCATAAATCGGTTTTTTAGGATATATTTCTGAGCATTGGCCTCCTGGCTGAGGAAGAGCATCTATTAAATGACAACGTAATTTTAATAGACCTGCTTCAAAAACAGTAAATAAACCTGTAGGCCCTGCACCAATAATAAGTATATCTGTACTAATCATCTAACTAAAAAATAGGATAAAATAAAATTCTTGACGTTTGTAAAACTATAGGATAAATGTCTAAGCTACATTTATAACCTCCTCAATTTGAGGAGCATATTTTTTTATAGTAGCTTCAACACCGTTTTTTAAAGTCATTTGGTTAACAGAACAACCTGTACAAGCTCCTTCTAACTGCACTTTAACAATTGTGTCTTCAATAGATAATAGTTTAATATTACCTCCATCACTCATTAAAAAAGGGCGAATTTCCTCTAAAGCTTTCTCTACGTTATTTTGTATTTCTTGTGTTGTCATAATTTTTTGTTTACGAACTACAACCACTCATGGTTGTGATTCTAACCACTTCTGTTGGTGGTAAGTTTGCATTTCTCTTTAATAATTCAGATACCATTTCTTTAGTAATCTCATTAAAAGATTTTTCTAAAACAGTTCCTTCTTGCAAAGCAACTGGATGTCCTACATCTCCTGCTTCTCGAATACTTTGCAACAAAGGTATTTCTCCTAAAAATTTTGTATCAATATCTTCAGCTAAATTTTTAGCTCCATTTTTACCAAAGATATAATATTTATTGTTCGGTAATTCTTCAGGCGTAAAATAGGCCATATTTTCAACAATTCCTAAAACAGGAACTTTAATACTATCTTGTTGAA
The DNA here is from genome assembly GCA_042091415.1 of Polaribacter sp. Taxonomy (GTDB): domain Bacteria; phylum Bacteroidota; class Bacteroidia; order Flavobacteriales; family Flavobacteriaceae; genus Polaribacter. Next base: position 16,308 of record JBELHK010000024.1, read on the forward strand.
ACATCGCGACACCCTTTTTAGCATCTGCCAAAGCTATATTTTGTGGCGTACTTACCACAACTGCTCCAGTAATTGGTAATGCTTGTACAATTGAAAGATGAACATCTCCTGTACCTGGAGGTAAATCAATCAATAAAAAATCTAACTCACCCCAATCACCATCAAAAATTAATTGTTTTAATGCTTTACTTGCCATTGGTCCACGCCAAATGACAGCTTGATCTGGATTTGTAAAAAAACCAAGAGATAATAATTTAACCCCATAATTTTCAACGGGTTTCATTTTCGAATTTCCTTCAATATTTACTGAAAGAGGCCTCGCTTTTTCAACATCGAACATAATATGTTGAGATGGCCCATAAACATCTGCATCTAAAACCCCAACATTAAATCCCATTTTTGCTAAAGAAATTGCCATGTTTGAGGTAATTGTTGATTTACCAACACCTCCTTTACCTGACGCAATAGCGATTATATTTTTTATATTCGGTATTTCTTTTCCACGAATTAAGTTAGGATCTTCCTTAACAGTTGTTTTTTCAACTTTTACATTTACTTTTACATCAATCTTTTGATGTACTTTATCATGAATTGCTTTCATAATTTCTACTTCAACTTTCTTTTTTGCTTGAAGTGAAGGATTTGAAATTACTACATCTACGATTACCTCTTCACCAAAAATAACGATGTTCTTTACATTATTATTTTCAGTTAAACTTTTACCCTCTCCAGGTGCGGTAATAGTACCTAAAGCTAAGTTTATATCTTGTTTTGTATAACTCATTTTTTAGTAGATTATTTTTACTTAATCTATGCCACAAAGATACGGCTTAGTTATCATAAAATAAAGCTAACAAATTTTGTTTCTTTATATATTTATAAGTCTATTTTATGGTATCAATCTGAAGGATCCCAAAATATTTTGTCAAAATCTTGAATTTGATTATCTACAACTTTCACTCCCTCATTTTCTAATAATTGTTGCATCAAATTTGTACCATCAAAATGATGTTTTCCGGTAAGTAACCCTTTTCGATTAACAACTCTATGTGCAGGAACTTCATTTTCTTGATTGTGAGAATTATTCATTGCCCAACCAACCATTCTTGCAGACCTTACTGCACCTAAATACTTAGCAATTGCTCCGTAACTAGTCACTCTTCCAAAGGGAATTTCTCTAGCAACCTCGTACACTTTATCGAAAAAGTTTTCAGTTTTTTTCATAAGATAATATTTTCAAAATGTTTTTGAACTTAACACTTTTCTCAATATTTCAAACGAAATTTTATATAAGTAATGGCTTTATTTACTTTTAAATATTGATTTTCATAAAATGTTTGCACCTGAGTTACTTCTTCAGGAGCCCCTTCATTATGATATACATTATGATTTGAGTTTAATACCTCATGTCCTTCTCCATGAAGTAATCCTAAGGTATAACCGTGCATAAACTCTGAATCTGTTTTTAAATTTAAAACGCCTTCTTTTTTCAAAACTTTAGAATATCTTTTCAAAAAAGTCGAATTCGTCATTCTATGCTTAGTTCTTTGGTATTTAATTTGAGGATCTGGGAAGGTAATCCAAATTTCATCAATTTCTTTTTCACCAAAAATAAAATCGATTAACTCAATCTGAGTTCTTACAAAAGCTACATTTTTTAAATTTTCTTCAACAGCAGTTTTTGCTCCTCTCCAAAATCTAGCACCTTTGATATCAATTCCAATATAATTTTTATCAGGATTTTTTTGCGCTAAAGCAACAGTATATTCTCCTTTACCACAGCCTAATTCTACTACGATAGGATTATTATTCCCAAAAAAAGAATACCATTTACCTCTATGAGAAAAGTTACCAACAACTTCATCTCTAGTAGGCTGAATAACATTGGGAAATGTTTCGTTTTCTTTGAAACGTTTTAATTTATTTTTGCTGCCCAATTTATGCGGAGATTAAGCTCTATCTTCGGTTCCTTCTTCTAAAAATCTCTTCGATTCTTTCATCCAGTAAGCGAATAATACTAAAAGCACAACTAGAAAACCCCAGTTAATTGCATTAGATGTCCACCATCCTGACTCAGAAGTTGCTATTTGAAGTCTTAGCCACTTAAAAGGCAGGAATAAAAAATCAGTAAACAAACTACCAATTAATCTAAAAATATTGCTTGCAATCATATCTTTATTATCTTTATTTTGCAAAAATAACAAAAGAAATAATGTTAGACAATTTTTTAAATAAATCTAAACCAATCAATTTTGTTGTTCTTTTAGCAATATTTTTTTCAGTCTTGCTTTATTCTTTGCTAACCGACCTTTATAAAGATAATTTTTCGTCTTCAAAAATCTTGGAAAGCTTACTAATCATACTATTATTTGTAGTCGCCTTTTTTTTTGTGAATTTTATAGTTTTAAAAAATAAATTGACATATGATAATTCTTATGCTTTCTTTTTTTACACAACTCTTTTCATCTATTTTTTACCTGAAACTTTACACCTAAAAACATTAAGCTCAAATATTATTTACCTTTTAATTCTTAGAAAAATATATAGCTTAAATTCTTCAAAACAACTATTTAAAAAAACGTTTGATGCAGGGTTTTGGTTGGGCATATTTTTTATTTTTGAACCTTTTTCTTTGCCGTTACTAATACTACTTTATGCCAGTATTTATATCCATAAAAAAGCAACAATAAATTCTTTGATCATTCCCTTTATCGGTTTCCTTACTCCGTTAATTGTTTACTTTACTTACCTTTTTTGGTTTGATAAAACTAAAAACATCTATGATTTGTTTGTTTTTGATTTTTTCTCGAAAAATCAGATAGAAAGCAAAGTATTATATTGTCTTATACCAATTATTTCGCTAAGCATAATTTCTATCTTTTTTAAGACTGCAAAAATTTTCTCCATAAACAATACCTTTCAAAAAAAATGGACGATATTGTTGATCAATTTTAGTTTTTGTATTCTGTTTTTTATTGTGAGTCCGTCAAAAAATTATGAGAATGTAATTTACCTAATTTTCCCCACAGCAATAATTTTGGCAAACGGAATTGAACTTATTAAAAAACCGCTTATTAAAAATATATTTTTATACTTATTTTTAATCTGCTCTTTCATCATATATTTTTTATAGCTTACTGCCAAAAGCTAAATCTCCAGCATCACCTAAACCTGGAATTATATATCCTTTTTCGTTCAAAATATTATCTATTGCTGCAATCCATAAATGTGTGTTTTCTGGGAAATGATTTTTTATAAATTCAATACCTTGCGAAGAACCTATAACAGCGACAACATGAATTTCTTTAGGTTCTCCATGACTTTTTAAAGCTTTACTAACAGCCACTAAAGATTGCCCTGTTGCCAACATTGGGTCAGCTAGAATAAGTGTTCTATTTTTTATTTCTGGAGAAGCAAAATATTCTACAACAATTTCAAAATCGTTCTTATTTTCGTTTAGTTTTCTATAAGCTGATATAAAAGCATTTTCTGCATTATCAAAGTAATTCAATAAACCCTGATGCAGTGGTAAACCCGCTCTTAAAATAGAGCATAAAACAACATCATTTGTTGGCAATTGCATATCTAATTCCCCCAAAGGAGATTGAATACGTTTTTTTGAATATAAGAGCGACTTACTTAATTCGTATCCTAATATTTCTCCAATTCTTTCTATATTTCTTCTAAAACGCAAAGAATCGTTTTGAATGTTTTTATCTCTAATTTCAGATAAAAATTTATTTAAAATAGAATTATTTTTCTCTATGTGATGAACTATCATTTTTAATAAATTATATCACGTAAATTAATAAAAATATTTTTAAGATGTTTTCAAGCAACAATAAAATTAGTCCTTTACTAAAGCTACATCCAAAAAAATAAAAAACTATCTTTGCGCCCAATTAAAATAATGTTTTTATGATTCAATCTATGACCGGTTATGGTAAATCTGTGTTGCAACTTCCAACGAAAAAAGTAACCATAGAAATAAAATCTTTAAACAGTAAAAATTTAGATCTAAATGTTCGCATTCCTAGTTACTACAAAGAAAAGGAGTTGAATGTTAGAAAAAAGTTAGCAAAATCTTTAGTAAGAGGAAAAGTTGATTTTTCAATCTTTGTTGAAATGACGGCTGATGAAACTTCAACATCAATAAATAACGGTGTGGTAAAACAATATATGCAACAGTTAAAAAACATTGTTGAAACCGATTCTTCTGAAGAGTTAGAGTTATTGAAATTGGCCGTTTCTATGCCTGACTCTTTAAAAACAGAGCGCGAAGAATTAGATGAAAAAGAATGGAGTTTTATTGATGAATCAATTGATAAATCAATCGAAAAAATAATACAGTATAGAATAGATGAAGCGAAGTCTTTAGAAATTGATTTCAAAGAAAGGATCTCAAACATTAAGAAGTATTTAAGCGAAGTAGAATCTTTAGATAATGATAGAATTGAAAATGTAAAAACTCGACTTAAAAAAGCAATTGAAGACCTAAAAGTAAATACTGATGAAAATAGGTTCGAACAAGAGCTTATCTACTATTTAGAAAAGTTAGACATCAACGAAGAAAAAGTACGTTTAAAAAATCATCTAGATTATTTTTTAACGACTTTAGAAACACCTGATTCTAATGGAAAAAAATTAGGCTTTATCATTCAAGAAATGGGAAGAGAAATAAATACAACAGGTTCTAAAGCAAATTTTGCACCAATGCAAAAAGCTGTAATACAAATGAAAAATGAACTTGAACAAATTAAAGAACAAATTTTAAATGTGCTTTAAAATATAATTAAGTATGACTGACTTCAAAGGCAAATTATTCGTTTTTTCAGCACCATCTGGCTCAGGTAAAACTACCATTGTTAGACATTTATTGAAGCAAGAAAAGCTTAATCTTTCTTTTTCAATTTCCGCAACCTCAAGAGAACCGAGAGGTTTAGAACAAAATGGAGTTGACTATTATTTTATATCGCTAAAAGATTTTAAAAATAAAATTAAAGCTGATGAGTTTTTAGAGTGGGAAGAAGTTTATAGAGATAACTTTTACGGAACTTTAAAAACAGAAGTAGAACGTATTTGGGCGCAAAAAAAACACGTTATTTTTGATATAGACGTTGTTGGAGGTCTTCGAATAAAAAAGAAATTCCCTGATGAAACTCTTGCCGTATTCGTAAAGCCACCAAGTGTAGATGAGTTAAAAATTAGACTAAAAAAACGTTCTACAGAAAGTGAAGATAAAATAAACATGCGCATTGCTAAAGCTTCTGTTGAATTAGCAACAGCACCCCAATTTGATAAAATTATTAAAAACTACGAATTAGATATTGCTCTAGAAGAAGCTGAATCTTTGGTTTTTGATTTTTTAAACAATAAATAAAAAACTATCTTAACACTATAATGAAAGTTGGTTTATATTTTGGTACGTTTAACCCAATACACGTTGGCCATGTAATAATAGCCAACCATATGATTGAATATTCTGATTTAGATGAAATTTGGATGGTAGTTACGCCTCACAATCCATTTAAAAAGAAAAGCTCTTTGCTAGACAACTATCATAGATTTGAATTAGTATACAGGGCAACAGAAAATTATCCTAAAATTAAACCTTCAGATATTGAGTTTAAATTACCTCAACCAAATTATACTTCATACACATTAGCTCATATATCAGAGATTCATCCTAAAAAAGAATTTTGTTTGATTATGGGAGAAGACAACCTGAAGAGTTTTCATAGATGGAAAAACTATGAAACAATTTTAGAAAATCATCACATTTACGTATATCCTAGAATTTCAAACGGAGAAATTAGCAATCAATTTAAAGATCATAAAAAAGTCCATAAAATTGATGCGCCAATTATTGAAATTTCATCATCTATGATAAGAAATGGAATAAAGAATAAAAAAAATGTTCAGCCGCTTTTAACAAAAGAAGTTTGGAGCTATATAGATGAAATGAATTTTTATAAAAAATAGTTTCATTATTTTTGCCTTAAAATAGATTATTATAACGGAATTTCAGTGGAAAATCAAAAACAAAAAAAATCGTCTTTTAAACAAAAACTAACCAATAAATATAGGTTAGTTGTTTTAAATGAAGATACTTTTGAAGAGCGTTTTTCTTTAAAATTATCAAGATTAAATGTTTTTGTTTTAGCAGGTATTCTTACTTTCTTATTAATTTTTAGCACTACGTTTATCATCACCTCAACTCCAATAAAAGAGTATATTCCTGGATATTCATCAACAGATTTAAAAATAAAGGCTACTAAATTGGCTTTTAAAACCGATTCTCTTCAAAGAAAATTAGATCTATTAGAAACCTTTACTAAAAATTTAGGTCCGATTTTAACAGGAGAAATTAAAGCTGACGATATTGATTCTATTTACCTAGAAAACAACAGAGTAACAATAAACGATAGTTTACTAAATGCATCAAAAGCAGATTCTTTGTTTCGTGAAAAAATTGAAAGTCGAGATCGTTTTCCTATTCAAGTTAATGGACAAAATAAAGCCAATATTGTATTTTTTTCACCGTTAAAAGGAATCATTTCTCAAACATATGATGCTAAGGCAAAACACTTAGCCATAGATATTGTTGCATCTAAAAATACTCCTGTAAAAGCTGCTGCTGACGGTACAGTAATTTTTTCTGGATGGACAACAGAGACAGGCTATGTATTAATTTTAAAACACAAAGAAGATTATACCACCGTATATAAACATAATGGCAACTTGTTAAAAGAACAAGGTGACTTTGTAAAATCTGGAGAAGTAATTGCCAGCGTTGGTTCTACTGGAGAACTTACAACAGGCCCTCATTTACATTTTGAACTTTGGAAAGGTGGATATTCTGTAAACCCTTTAAATTTTATTGATTTTAAATAAATGAATCTAAAATCGTATTTCGCAATCCCTTTTGCTAAGATATCAACCAAAAAGGTATATAAATGGGCTAACGACCCTGTTAAAACTCAAGATAAAGTTTTTAAAAACTTAATCAAAATTGGAAAAAAAACTGCTTTTGGAAAAGACCATGACTTTAAAAACGTTGCTACTTATGATGATTTTAAAAGCAGAGTAAAGGTTCAAGAATACGAAGGGTTAAGGTCTTATGTTGATAGAATTATAGCAGGTGAATCTGATGTTCTTTGGAAAGGTAAACCAATCTATTTCGCAAAAACTTCAGGTACAACTTCAGGGGCAAAATATATTCCTATCACAAAAGAGTCTATGCCAACTCACATAAAGTCAGCAAGAAATGCACTGTTATTTTATATCAATGAAAAAAATGACGCTAGTTTTGTTGATGGTAAGATGATGTTTTTACAAGGAAGCCCAATTCTAGAAGACAAAAATGGCATTAAATTAGGGCGATTAAGTGGTATTGTTGCTCATTATGTACCTCAATATTTACTGAAAAACAGATTGCCAAGCTGGAAAACCAACTGTATTGAAGATTGGGATAAGAAAGTAGACGCCGTTATAAATGAAACCGAAAATGAAGATATGAGGTTAATTGGCGGTATTCCATCTTGGGTTCAAATGTATTTTGAAAAATTAATTGATAAAACCGGCAAAACAATTTCTGAAATATTTCCTCAATTAAATTTATTCGTTTACGGCGGTGTAAATTTTGAGCTCTATAAAAATAAATTTGAAAACTTAATTGGTAAAAAAATAGATTCTATAGAATTATATCCTGCTTCAGAAGGTTTTATCGCTTATCAAGACTCACAAACAGAAAAAGGAATGCTATTACAATTAGATTCCGGTATCTTTTATGAGTTCATTCCTGCTAATGAATTTTTTGATAAAAATCCAACAAGAATTTCAATAAAGGATGTAAAATTAGGAGTAAATTATGTTATCATTTTAAACACAACTGCTGGTCTTTGGGGATATAATATTGGTGACACAATTGAATTTACTTCAATAAAGCCATTTAGAATTAAAGTTACTGGTAGAATTAAACATTTTATATCTGCATTTGGCGAACATGTAATTGGTAAAGAAGTAGAGAAAGCCTTGAACGATGCCATTGTAAATACAAATATTAATGTGAGTGAATTTACTGTAGCTCCTCAAGTAAATCCTGAAAACGGCTTACCTTATCATGAGTGGTTTATAGAATTTGAAACTGAACCTAAGAATTTAGAACAGTTTGCACAAAAAATAGATACCTCAATGCAAAATCAAAACATATATTATTTTGATTTAATTGAAGGTAAAGTTTTGCGTCCGTTAAAAATCAGAAAAGTTAAAAAAGGTGGTTTTCATGAATATATGAAGTCTATCGGTAAATTTGGAGGGCAAAATAAAATACCTCAGCTTTCAGATAATAGAGAAATTGCAAGTGTTTTAGAACAATTTGTAGAAAGATAGAATTTTGATGTAATATTTTGTTTATAGTGTTAGCTATAAAATCAGTTATTGTTTACTTTTGCAGCAAATTTAGAAGTAGAAACAAATGAGTACTATTAGAATTACAAAAAAATTTAATTTTGAAACTGGCCATGCCTTATTTGGCTACGATGGAAAGTGTAAAAATATTCATGGACATTCTTATAAACTTTTTGTAACTGTTTCAGGACAACCTATTTCAGATAATACTGATCCGAAATTTGGTATGGTGATTGACTTTGGCGATTTAAAGAAAATTGTTAATCAAGAAATAGTTGATGTTTTTGACCATGCAACTATATTTAATAAAAACACACCTCATGTTGAATTAGCAAAAGAATTACTAGACAGAGGATTAAATGTTTTATTAACAGATTACCAACCTACAAGTGAAATGATGGTAATTGATTTTGCTGATAAAATTACAGCTCGTCTTCCTAAAAACTTAAAATTACATTCTTTAAAATTACAAGAAACCGAGACTTGTTTTGCAGAATGGTTTGCTAGTGATAACTAAAAAATCTTTATAAGTAGGTTTTTTTATAGCATCAATAAACTTATTGAGCACATAACAACAATACTAAATACAATCTAAGAAGTAGGAGTTATTTACATTATAATTGCTGGGTTTTTAATAAAGAAAAATCTTTTTTATTTTCCGTTGAATGTGTTCATTGTATTTGCTAATCCTGCAGTTGCAAATGATAAAATAACTTCTGATGATTTTTGTAAACGTTCTATTAATATGCTTTCTTCTTCCTTAGTCCATTCTCCAAGAACATAATCGACTTGTCTGCCTCTAGAATAATTATTGCCAACGCCAAATCTAAATCTTGGGTATTTGTTAGAACCTAATTTTTCTTGAATATCTTTTAATCCATTGTGTCCGCCATCAGAACCCTTTGCTTTTACTCTTATTGTTCCAAAATCTATATTTAAATCGTCTGTAATAATTAATAAATTCTCTACAGCAATTTTTTCTTTCTGCATCCAATATTTTACAGCCTTTCCACTTAAATTCATAAATGTACTTGGTTTTAATAAAATAAAAACTCTCCCTTTAAATCTAAAACTAGAAACATCTCCTAACTTTTCTGTTTCAAATTTTATGTTTTTATCTTCTGCAATTTCATCTAAAATTTTAAACCCAATATTATGTCTAGTATTGTGATACTTTTCACCGACATTACCTAAACCTACAATTAGATATTTATTCATGAAGTTTTCATTTGGTTTATTACTTTTTCTAAGAAATATAAAAGTAAAATTTTAATCAAAAATAATATAACTTATTAAATTATAACAAAAAAAAGCGTTGTTAAAAGTAACAACGCTTTTTGAATTTTTTGATATAATTGATCTATTCTTCTGTTTCTTCAGCAGCTTTAGATGCATTACGAGACATTCTTACTTGTGCAACCACAGTATTATCTGGATGCATTATAGTATAGTTTTCGTTTTTTAATTCTGTTACATATAATTTATTACCTATTTCAAGTTCTGTAATATCAGCCTCTACGAAATCTGGTAAATTAGAAGGTAAAGCTTTCACTTTCATTTTACGAACATTATGACGTAAAGCCCCTCCAATAGCAACTCCTTTAGAATTACCAACTAAACGAACAGGTATGTTCATTACTACTGCTTTATCATCAAATAATTGATAAAAATCAATATGTAAAATTTTATCTGTTACTGGGTGAAATTGAATATCCTGTAAAACGGCAGAAAATTTCTCACCATCAACCTCAATACTCGCTGTATAAACATTAGGAGTAAACACTAAGTTTTTAAACGCTTTTTCTTCTGCTGAAAAATGTAGTGGTTTTTCTCCTCCGTAAATAACGCAAGGAACCATTCCAGCATTACGTAGGGCTTTAGTAGCTACTTTACCTACGCTTTCTCTTTTTGATCCTTTAATTGTAATTGATTTCATTACTTTTTTAAAATATTAAATTATAAATTTACCACTTATTGACTTGTTATCCTGCACTTTATGCATAACATCAGCGAATAAGGGCGCGCAAGATACAACTTTTATTTTAGATACTTCTTTTTTAAGAGGAATTGTATCTGAAACAATTAATTCTGTTAATGCTGAGTTTTGAATCTTTTCATAAGCTCCGCCTGAAAGTATTGGATGAGTACAAATTGCTCTAACACTTAAAGCTCCTCTTTCTTTCATTAAGTTTGCAGCATGAGCTAAGGTACCTCCTGTATCAATCATATCATCAACAAGAATAACATTTTTACCTTCTACATCACCAATCAACTCCATATGTCCAATAACATTTGCTTTTTTACGCTGTTTGTAACATACAACAACATCTGATAATAAATGTTTAGAGTACGCATAAGCTCTTTTAGAACCTCCCATATCTGGAGAAGCAATTGTCAAATTTTCAAGGTTAAGACTTTTTATGTAAGGTAAAAATATTGTAGAGGCAAATAGATGATCTACTGGTTTTTCAAAAAAACCTTGAATTTGATCTGCATGTAAATCCATTGTCATAATTCTAGTAGCACCTGCTGCTTCTAATAATTTAGCAACTAGTTTAGCCCCAATTGCAACTCTAGGTTTATCTTTTCTATCTTGTCTTGCCCATCCAAAATAAGGCATAACTGCCGTAATGTGTCTTGCAGAAGCTCTTTTAGCAGCATCTAACATTAATAACATTTCCATTAAGTTATCAGCGTTTGGAAAAGTAGACCCAATGATAAAAACTCTTCTACCTCGAACAGATTCTTCAAAAGCTGGTTGAAACTCTCCGTCTGAAAAATAAGTTGTTATAACATTGCCTAGTTCTGTATTATAATCTTTCGCAATTTTTTCAGCCAAAACCATACTTTGTCTACATGCAAAAAGTTTTGGAGTAAGATTTGTATCTGCCATTAAATGTTATTTAAGTGTGTTGTTTTAAGTTGTTAACAAAAGTAAAGATTATTTACTGAGTTTAGAAATTAAAATTGTGTTACAAAAACTAAAAATATTTATTAGATTTGCAATCCAAATCTATAAAAGCTCAAGTGGCGGAATTGGTAGACGCGCTGGATTCAAAATCCAGTTCTTTCGGG
>JBELHK010000025.1:0-25423 GCA_042091415.1 Polaribacter sp.
AATTAAAACTAGTCTAAATTAAACTTCTATAAAACTTTTTTTAAGTATAATTTTTAAAAAAAAGCAGCAACCATTTCTAATGATTCACTTCCGATAAAATTCACGTGTTTTACTGAAAAATTACGTTTTAAAAATACTTTTTCATTTTTGATAATTATTTTACTTCGTCATAATTATCATCCCATTTTTTTTCAATAGGATTATCATTTAATTTCCCAACAGATTTAGCAACTAATGCAGATACTGTAGCATCACCAGTTACATTAATAACAGTTCTACACATATCTAAAGGTCTATCAACCGCAAAAATTAACGCTAACCCAATAGCTAATTTATCCGCTGGAAAGTTTACAGTTTCTAAAACAATCACTAACATAACCATACCTGCTCCCGGAACTGCTGCAGAACCGATTGAAGCTAATAAAGCTGTTAAAATGATTAATAATTGATCTGTAAAAGTAAGATCAAAACCTAAAGCTTGTGCTATAAAAACTGCTGCTACTGCTTGATATAATGAGGTTCCATCCATATTGATTGTTGCACCAACGGGTAAAACAAAACTAGAAACCTCTTTATCTACACCAATATGCTCTTCAACACGCTCCATTGTTACTGGTAATGTAGCAGCACTTGAACTTGTTGAAAATGCTAATAATTGAGCTGGACTTAGTTGTTTTAAAAACCAAAGTGGATTTTTCTTAGTAAATACACTTACTAAAATCATGTAAAAAACAACCATTAATAAGAGTCCGCCAACTACAGTAAATGCATACTTTAATAGAGCCAATAACAAATCAGGATCATTAGATGAAACAACTACATTAGCTAATAATGCAAAAACAGCATAAGGAGCGAATAACATTATTAAATCTACCATTTTTAAAACCACGTCATTTAAAGAATCAAAGAAATCCTTTAATGGTTTTGCTCTGTTTTCACCAATTAGTAACATTGATATACCTAAAAAAATAGTAAAGAAAATAACCTGAAGCATCGATTTATTTTCACCCAAAGCTTTTATAGCATTATCTGGAACCATATCAACTAAAAATTCTAGTGGACCGCTATTTATTTGTTTAGAAGCCTCTGCAATTTTTGATTGCACTCCTCCACTATTGGCATAAGTATCGGTAAGTTTTGTGATAGTTTCTTCTGATATTCCATTTCCTGGTTTTACAAAGTTAACTAATAAGAGACCTATTGTAATTGCAATAACTGTTGTACCAATATAGATACTGATGGTTCTTAAACCAATATTTTTAAATTTAGAAATATCTTTTAAATCTGAAATACCTTTAACTAAAGAAGCTACAATTAATGGTACAGCAATTAGCTTTAAAAGCTTTACAAATATAGTACCAAAAGGGTTTATCCAATTACTTACAAAATTTGCACCTCCTTCAATAGAAGTCATTCCCAAACCGAATAAAACTCCTACCACCATACCTATTAATATCTTCCAATGTAAAGCTAATTTCTTCATAAAATTTGTTAAAATATTTTGAGTTTGAAAGATAGAAAATTATTTAAAAATACAGTCTTTTTATTTTGATATAAATAAGTTCTGAAATTTAAATAAGACTCATATAAAAAATGTATTAGTGTGATTTTTTTAAAAAGATTTATAAATCTCTTCGTAAATAGGCAGAATATTTTCTAATGAAAATTTATAAGTATGTTCTTTAGCATTATTCTTAAATTTCTCCAATATTTTTTCATCTCTTAATATTGATATGGCATTTGATGCCATATCTTTCACATCACCTAAATTACTTAAATAACCTGTAACGCCATGAATATTAACTTCTGGTAAACCACCAGTATTTGTTGATATTACAGGTGTTTTTGCTGCCATTGCTTCGAGAGCGGCTAAACCAAAACTTTCAGTTTTAGAAGGTAGTAGAAATACATCAGAATAACATAGTATTTTATCAATTTCAGTACTATTTCCTAGAAAAAAAACCTTGTTACTAATGCCTAACTCTCTTGATAAATTTTCAGCCTTATTTCTTTCTGGCCCCTCTCCTATCAATAATAATTTTGAAGGAATTTCTTTCTGTACTTCAAAAAAGATTTTAATAACGTCTTCAACTCTTTTTACTGGTCTAAAATTACTTATATGAGTTAGAATTTTCTCTTCTGTTTTTGCTAGTGCATTTCTTTTACATTCCTCTTCTTGAGCCTTATCATATTTAATTGTATCAATAAAATTATAGATAACTTTTATATCTTTTTTAATATTAAAAAGTTCAATGGTCGTTGTTTTTAAATCTTCAGAAACTGCGGTAACAATATCAGAATTATTTATACTAAATTCAACGGCTGTTTTATATGTAGGATGACTACCAACTAATGTAATATCTGTACCGTGTAAAGTTGTTACAACTTTTATTTCAACTCCTTTTTCTTTTAACATTTGTTTAGCCATATAAGCAGCATAAGCATGTGGAATAGCATAATGAACGTGTAAAACTTCGATATTATACTTTAAAACAACTTCTACCATTTTGCTAGATAATGCTAACTCATAAGGTTGATATTGAAATAGTGGATATTCTTCTATAAGTACTTGATGAAAATGTAGGTTATGAGATAAAAAATCTAATCTCACAGGTTGATTATAAGTTATAAAATGTACTTCATGCCCTTTATGAGCTAGCGCCATTCCTAATTCGGTAGCTACAACTCCACTTCCCCCAAAAGTGGGATAACATACAATACCTATTTTCATTCTGATATGCTTAGATTTATATTGTAAATATAAATTTATTATTGTTTTTAAAAGCTAAATAAAATCACAAAAAAAACCTATAAATGTATTTATAGGTTTTGTTATAATTTTAGATAAACTTTTTTGATTTTAATAATCTCCTAAAGTTTCAGGATTTTGAGCTAATGCTGATTCTAGTTGTTCATCATTAGGAGCTTTTCCATGCCAAGCATGAGTATGCATCATAAAATCAACCCCATTACCCATTTCTGTATGCAATAAAATACAAACAGGTTTTCCTTTTCCTGTTAATGATTTTGCATTTTCTAAACCTTCTAATACAGAATCTATATCATTTCCTTCCTTTACTTCTAAAACATCCCAACCGAAAGCTTGAAACTTTTCTTTGATACTTCCCATAGGTAAAACATCATCAGTAGCTCCATCAATTTGTTTTCCATTTAAATCAATTGTACAAATAATATTATCAACTTTTTTTGCTGATGCGTACATAATAGCTTCCCAATTTTGACCTTCTTGTAATTCTCCATCACCATGTAAAGAATATACTAACTTATTGTCTCCATTTAATTTTTTAGCTTCTGCTGCTCCTAATGCAATTGACATTCCTTGCCCTAATGAACCTGAAGCAATTCTTATACCTGGTAAGCCTTCATGTGTTGTAGGATGACCTTGTAAACGAGAATCAATAAGTCTAAAAGTTGCTAATTCTGAAACAGGAAAAAAACCACTGTGAGCTAAAACACTGTAATAGACTGGTGAAATATGACCATTTGAAAGAAAAAATAAATCTTCGTTTTTACCATCCATGGTAAAATCTTTAGAATAATCCATTACTTCTTGATACAAACATGTAAAAAATTCCGCACAACCAAGTGATCCTCCTGGATGACCTGAATTTACAGCATGAACCATTCTTAAAATATCTCTTCTTACTTGTTGAGTAAAATCTTTTAATTCTTGTGTTGTTGACATTTGAATGTAAATTGTTTAAGTAGCAAAAATACAAAAGTGATTATATAAGAACTTATTTTACAAATAATTTATTTGAAAATTATCAACAAAATATTTTAAGTTTTTTGCTTTTTCTTTTTAGCAGCAGGAAAAAGTACATTGTTTAAAATTAATCTGTAACCTGGTGAAGTTGGATGTAAATCTAATTCTGTTTTAGGATCTCCTACTCTATGCGTATAATCTTCAGGATCATGACCTCCATAAAAAGTAAACATCCCTTTACCTTTTGTTCCGTGAATGTAACGTGCTTCTTTGTTTGTTTTATTTTCACCAAGAACTAAAACATTGCTTTTTATTGTACTTCTGTCAAAGGAAGTCGTTTGCCCCATAAAACCTTTAATTAAAATTGTATGATTTTGAGTTAACATTGTTGGAACAGGATCCCATTTTGCAGAAAATTCAATCAACGAAAAATAATCAGATGTTTTTGGAATTCTTCTTTTTCTTGTCATATCAATTGAAGAAAACTCATATATTTTTGGACTTTTAATCAATTCAAAATCTTTAAATGCAAAGGTTTTATTAAAATCAATTTTAGATTGATAATTAGATGTTGTTGCATCTCCATCAAACATGGCTTCAGCAATATCTACTCCTTCTGCAGAAAGTGCGATATCAAAACTATCTGTTGCTGAACACATTGCAAACATAAATCCTCCTCCAATAACATAATCTCGTATTTTTTTTGCGACTGCCAATTTTTCTTCTGAAACTTTATTAAATCCTAATTCTGAAGCTAATTTTTCTGCCTCTTTTTTAGCTTCTATGTACCAAGGTGTGGTTCTAAAAGAATTATAAAACTTTCCATATTGCCCTGTAAAATCTTCATGATGTAAATGCAACCATTCATATAATAATAACTTATCTGAAAGTACTTCTTTATCGTAAACAACATCAAAAGGAATTTCAGCATAAGTTAAAACCATTGTTACAGCATCATCCCAAGGCATTTTGTCTTTTGGGGAATAAACGGCAATTTTAGGTGCTTTTTCTAAAGTTACAGCCTCTTGATTTGAAGAGGGCGAAGAAATTTCTTGAAGAATTAATTGTGATTTAGCATCAGAAATAATTTGATAAGATACACCTCTAATTTTACATTCATTCTCTACTGCTTTATTATTTTCTATTAAAAATGCACCTCCATCGTAATTCAGTAACCATTTAGATTTTAATCCTACTTCTAAAGAATAATAAACAATTCCGTATGCTTTTAGATGATTTTTTTGATTATCATCATTCATAGGAATATAGATAAACGAAGCCCATAATGAGCTTGTACTTAAAAATAAAAATAGACTAAATATAAAGTTTTTCATACTAGAAACTAAAATACACAATTACTTTAAAGTAATTGTGTATTTTAAATTTTTTAAGAAATATAAAGGGATTAAATGCTAAACTTTATCTCAATATAATCAACTTCTATTTCGTTTATATCAATGGTTTGTTTTTTCATGTCTTATTTTTTTAAAATGGAACATCATTATCACCAAATGCATCTTTAGGTTCAATTCTTTGGTTCGGCGAAAAATCATCTTCTCCAAAAGGATCATTCATAGAGGATTGAAATTCAGAGCTAAAGCCTTCTTCTAAATCTGAAAACTTTGCTAAATGGCCTGTAAATTTCAATCTTATATTATCTAAACCTCCATTTCTATGTTTCGCTACAATAAATTCGCCTTGACCTTCACAAGGTGTATGCTCATCATCATCCCATTCTGTCATTCCATAATATTCTGGTCTAAATATGAAAGACACAATATCTGCATCTTGTTCGATGGCACCAGATTCACGTAAATCTGAAAGCAAAGGTCTTTTACTTCCTCCTCTTGTTTCTACTGCCCTAGACAATTGCGATAAAGCGATTACTGGCACACTTAATTCCTTGGCTAATGCTTTTAAGTTTCTAGAAATCGTAGAAATTTCTTGCTCCCTATTTCCTCCTCCTTTGCCATTACCTCCGGCAGTCATCAATTGTAAATAATCTATAATAATAATTCTAACGTTATGCTGAGAAACTAATCTTCTCGCTTTTGCACGTAAATCAAAAATTGATAAAGATGGTGTATCATCAATAAAAATTGGAGCATCAGATAGTTTTTTAACTTTTACATTTAGTTGCTCCCATTCATGAGGTTCTAAATTACCCTTTCTTAATTTTTCTGATGTTAAACCTGTTTCCGATGAAATCATTCTAGTTATTAACTGAACAGAAGACATTTCTAATGAAAATACTGCAACAGCATGATTAAAATCAATTGCCATATTTTTTGCCATGGAAATTACGAATGCTGTTTTTCCCATACCTGGTCTTGCAGCAATAATAATTAAATCAGAAGGTTGCCAACCTGATGTTAACTGGTCTAATTTGGTAAAACCAGTTGCTAAACCAGACATTCCTTCTTGGTTTCCTATTTCTTGTATCTTTTTTAAAGCTTGCTTTACAAGTGAACCAGCATCTTCAGAACTCTTTTTTAAGTTTCCTTGAGTTACCTCAAAAAGTTTTCCTTCGGCATCATCTAATAAATCGAAAACATCTGTGCCTTCATCATACGCATTTTCTATAATTTCTGATGAAATTGAAATTAATTTACGCTGAATATATTTTTGTAAAATAATTCTTGCATGAAACTCAATATGAGCTGATGAAGCAACTTTTTGAGTTAAACGAATTAAATAAAAATCTCCGCCAACTAAATCTAATTTCCCATTTTTCTTTAACAGGTTCGATACTGTTAATAAGTCTATTGGTTGGGAGTTTTGGAATAACTCATAAATAACCGAATAAATTTCTTGATGCTTTACATCGTAAAAAGTATCTGAATGTAAAATATCAATTACATCATCAATTCCTTTTTTATCAATCATCATAGCACCCAATACAGCTTCCTCTAAATCAACTGCTTGCGGTGGTATTTTTCCTTTTTCAAGACTTATAATTCTTGCCTTATCAATCTTTTTACCCGTTACCACTTTCGTTTTTTCCATCACACAAATGTAATTTTTTAGTTTGAATAGTGATTATCTAATTTGACATTTATTTGTAAACAAATATTGTAAACAAAAATGTTATTATGTTGTTAATAAAACAATAACTTTACAAAGGTTTACTTATTTTTACGATGAATGAAATGGAATAAAAAACATATTATTTTAGCGATACTTTTACCCTTTCAAATTTTTGTAATATGGTTAATTAAAGATTATTCACACTTTATAGAAACGTATTACTCAAATGGGATATATCCATATATTTCTTCTTTTTTAAGAATTATTTTTGGATGGATTCCTTATTCTGTTGGTGATATATTTCTTGTTATTTTAATCATTTTAATTATTAGATTTATTTTCATCTCAGTAAAAAATAAATTTAAATTTTTCCTCCCAAGGTTTATCCATTTACTTGCTTTTACTTCTATAATTTATTTTTGCTTTTATTTTTTTTGGGCTCTAAATTATTTCAGAGAACCTCTGGAGAAAAAACTAGGATTTACAAATACAACATATACCACTAGCAGTTTAGAAAACACAACAGAATATATAATTGAAAACCTAAATAAACTACAATTTGAAATTACTAAAAATGATACCATTAGCGTCATTAATCCATATAATTCTAATCAAAATTTCAATATAGCAATTAAAGGATATAAAAATTTAGCGAATGATTTCACGGAACTGTCTTATCAATTTAAATCTGTAAAAAAATCATCAATAAGTAAATTTCAATCTTACATTGGTACATCAGGTTATTTGAATCCTTTAACAGGAGAAGCTCATGTAAATGATTTGATTCCAAAAACAGGATTCCCAACAACTACATGTCATGAAATGGCTCATCAAATTGGTTTTGCTGCTGAAAATGAAGCTAACTTTATAGGTTTTTTGGCGGCAAACTATAGCGATGATATTTATTTTAAATACGCAAGTTACAGAATGGCTTTTAGCTATTGTATTTCTGAAGTTAGAAAAAGAGATTATGATCTATATAAAAGATTATGGAAAAAAGTAAATAAAGGAATTCGAAAAGATTTTAGTAAAAGTTATATGTTTTGGGAATCCTATAAAAATCCTTTTGAACCTTTATTTAAAAAGGGTTATAACGTTTACTTAAAAAGTAATAATCAAGAAAAAGGAACTGATTCTTACAATTATGTTGTTGATTTAATGATTTCTTATTTTGATAAATATAAAAAGTTGTAAGTTCCTAAAGTTTTGTTAAAACAATTTACAACAAATAATAAATCAGTACTTCTAACTAATTTTATAGGCTTTAAAAAACTATTAAATTTCATGAAAAAACTATTTTTATTGTTCTTTTTCTTTTGGATAAGTTTTACTCAATCGCAAGATTATTTCCCAACTGATAAAGGAGTAAAAACCAAAGAAAATTCAATTTTTGCTTTTACTAATGCAAAAATTTACATTACCCCTTCAAAAGTTATCAAAAAAGCGACTTTACTTATTGAAAATGGAAAAGTTAAAGCTGTTGGTAAATCAGTGAAAATTCCGAAAGGGGCAAATGTAAAAGATTTAAAAGGGAAAAGTATTTACCCTTCATTTATCGATATTTATACAGACTTCGGTATTTCTAAACCAAAAAGACAATCTGGAGGTGGTTTTGGCGGTAATCAATATGAGGCAACAAGAACAGGTTATTATTGGAATGATCATATTAGACCTGAAACAGATCCTATTAACTTTTTTAAATTCGATACAAAAAAAGCAAAAAGTTTTGTAGATGCTGGTTTTGGTGTTGTAAATACACATTTACATGATGGTATAATTCGTGGTAAAGGTTTATTAATTTCATTAAACTCAAAATCAACAAACGCTTACAGAATATTAGATAATAATTCTACTCAATTTTTATCTTTTAATAAAAGTAGAAAATCTAATCAGTTATATCCTGGCTCTAAAATGGGAGCTATGGCTTTATTACGTCAAGTATACTTAGATGCAGATTGGTATGCTAATGGTAATATGGATAATAAAGATTTATCTCTTGAAGCTTTAAATCAAAATAAAAATTTAGTCCAAATTTTTGAAACAGATAGTTGGTTAGATGCTACAAGAGCAGACAAAGTTGGTGATGAATTTAATATACAATATACAATTGTTGGTTCTGGTGATGAATACGAAAGAATCAATGACATTAAAGCACTGAATGCTAATTTTATAATACCTATAAACTTTACAAAAGCATATGATGTTTCCGATCCATTATTAGCTCAAAATATTTCATTACGCGATATGCGAAAATGGAATCAAGAGCCTTCAAATTTAGCTGCTTTATCAAGTAATGATATTAATTTTGCTTTAACTACTTATAAATTAAAATCTATTAAATCTTTTCATACAAATCTAAAAAAAGCTATTAAATATGGTTTTGATAAAGAAAAAGCATTAGCCTCACTTACTACAATACCTGCATCTATTTTAGGTAAAGCCGATTTAGGTAATTTAAAAGTAGGTAGTCACGCCAATTTTTTAATTACTTCTGGAGATATTTTTGATTCTAAGACGATAATGTTTGAAAACTGGATTCAGGGTAGTAAAAATATCATAACAGATATGTCTATTAAAGACATTACAGGAAATTATAAATTGTCTGTTAATAATAGAAACTATGAATTAGTAATTTCAGGTAAAGGAACAAAACAAAGCGCAACAATTAAAAAAGATGATAAAACAGTAAAATCGAAATTCTCTTTTAAAAACGATTGGATATCAATCATTTTAAATGAAGAATCTGGTTTCACAAGACTCTTAGGCAAAGTATCTGATAATTCAAATAGTTTAAAAGGAACTGCTTTTGATGCAGGTGAAAATGAATCAATTTGGTCAGCAATTAAAAAAGAAAACAAAGAAAAAACCAAAACTCCTAAAAAATCTAATAAGAAAAAAACAGAAGTTACTGTTGTTCCTGTGAGTTATCCTAACTTAGGTTTTGGTAACTATACACAACCGAAAACAGAAACTATTTTGATTAAGAATGTAACTGTTTGGACGAGTGAAGATAAAGGCATACTAAAAAATACTGATGTACTTTTGAAGGATGGAAAAATATCTAAAATTGGGAAAAATATAACTGATAGAAAAGCAACTATTATAGATGGTACTGGCAAACATTTAACTGCCGGAATTGTTGATGAACACTCTCATATAGCAGCTTCAGCAATTAATGAATGGGCGCAAAATTCATCTGCAGAAGTAACAATAGAAGACGTCGTAGATCCTACAGATATTAATATTTACAGAAATATTTCTGGCGGAACAACAACTGCACAAATTCTACATGGATCAGCAAACCCAATTGGTGGTAGATCTGCAATTATAAAACTAAAATGGGGAGAAAATGCTGATGGAATGATATATAACAACACTCCAAAGTTTATAAAATTTGCCTTAGGAGAAAATGTTAAACAATCTAGAAGTCCAAACGGAACCCGTTTTCCACAAACAAGAATGGGTGTTGAACAACTTTATATCGACTATTTTACAAGAGCAAAAGAATACGATAAAATAAAAAAGAGCGGAAAAACTTATAGAAAGGATATTGAAATGGAAACATTGGCTGAAATTTTAAACAACGAACGCTTTATTTCTTGTCATTCTTATGTTCAGTCAGAAATTAATATGTTAATGAAAGTAGCCGAAAAATTTGATTTTACTATAAATACATTCACTCATATTTTAGAAGGTTATAAGGTTGCAGATAAGATGGCTGAACACGGAGTTGGTGGTTCTACTTTTTCAGACTGGTGGGCTTATAAATACGAGGTAAACGATGCGATTCCATATAACGCGGCAATAATGCATAATGCAGGAGTTACAGTTGCAATCAATTCAGATGACAGAGAAATGTCTAGAAGATTAAATCAAGAAGCGGCAAAAACTATAAAATACGGAGGATTATCTGAATTAGAGGCTTGGAAAACCGTAACGATTAATCCTGCTAAATTACTTCATATAGATGATAGAGTTGGTAGTATAAAAGAAGGTAAAGATGCAGATGTTGTTTTATGGTCAGATCATCCTATGTCTATTTATGCAAAAGCAGAAAAAACCATTATAGATGGTAAAGTATTTTTTGATGTAAATGAAGATAAAAAGAAACGTAAAGCAATCATAAAAGAAAGAAGTGAACTAACAAAAATGATGTTAGAAGAAAAATTAGGCGGAGGGAAAACTCAGGTCCCAATGAAAAGAAATGACAGAAACTTTGAGTGCGATACATTAGAAGAACTTAAAAACTAAAAAAATGAAAAATATACTATATTATTTGCTGCTCATTTTTATAATAGTACCATTATACTCACAACAAACTCCTGCAAATAATCAAACAAATGCAATTTCTATTGAAGGAGCGACAGCTCATTTAGGAAATGGAGAAGTAATAAAAAATTCATTAATAATGTTTAATGAAGGTAAAATTACGTTTGTTGGAAGCGCAATGATGAAAATTGCAAGACAAGGAACTATTATTGACGGAAGAAACAAACATATTTACCCAGGTTTTATAGCTGTAAATACCTCTTTAGGTTTGGCAGAAATCGATGCTGTTAAAGCTACAATAGATTTCGATGAAGTTGGTACAATGAATCCTCATATAAGAAGTATCATTGCATACAATGCCGAAAGTAAAGTTGTAGAATCTATGAGACCAAATGGCGTTTTAGTTGCTCAAGTTGCTCCAAGAGGCGGTACAATTTCTGGAAAATCGACTATTGTACAATTAGATGCTTGGAATTGGGAAGACGCTATTATAAAAGAGAATGATGCGATCCATATGAATTGGCCAAATAGCTTTACATCAGGAAGATGGTGGTTAGGTGAAGATCCTGCATTAAAAGTAGATCCAAAATATGGAGATAATATTGATAAAATAAAGACCTACTTAACAAATGCAAAGAATTACTTATCTAGTAATGTTGAAAAAAAACATATTCCTTATGAATCAACAAAAGGATTATTTGACGGTTCTGTTAAATTATTTATTCATGTTGATGGGCAAAAAGAAATTACAGATGCTGTTACAATTTGTAAAGAACTAGGAATCAAAAATATTGTTATCGTTAACGGAGAGGAAGCTGATAGTGTAACTGATCTTTTAGTAAAAAATAATATCGCCGTGGTTTTAAATAGGCCGCACAGAAATCCTGATAATGAAGATGATGCTTATGACTCAACTTATACGATTGCAAAAACATTAATGGAGAAAAATGTTATCGTAAGCGTTGGAATGGAAGGTCAAATGGAAAGAATGAATACAAGAAATTTACCATTTTATGCCGGTACTTTTTCTGCTCATGGTTTAGATAAAGAAGAGGCTTTAAAATTATTAACTTCTAATGCTGCTAAAATTTTAGGAATTGATGCTAATTTGGGGACTCTTGAAGTTGGGAAAGATGCAACTTTGTTTTTATCTAAAGGCGATGCACTTGATATGCGAGGAAATCAACTAATTAAAGCATATATTCAAGGAAGAGATGTTAGTTTAGAAACTCATCAAACTAAACTTTGGAAAAGGTATTCAGATAAATACAAATCAAAATAGTTTAAATTTACAATATTAAAAAAGGCTCGCAAAAGCGAGCCTTTTTTATTTAAACATCAAGAGGTTCATAGCATTTTCCCTTTTCTATTGTTTATTTATTCTCATTATTTTTCATCTATTTAAAGAATCTAATAATTTTCATAAACTTGTAGCAAATATTTAAAAAATTACAATTTAAACTATACCTATGATTAGGTATCTTTGTTATCAATGAAGAAAATAGAAAGCGTAAATAACATTTTTGTAAAAAAATTATTAAAACTTCAAGAAAAGTCTCGTGAAAGAAAAAAACAAGGCTTATTTTTAATTGAAGGAAAGAGAGAAATTTCATTAGCAAAATCATCAAATTATGAAATTGAAATCATTCTTTTTTGTCCCGTTTTAATAACAAAAGAAGAAGCATTAGAAATAATAAATAATGAAAATCAATTGATAGAAATATCAAAGGATGTTTATAATAAAATAGCCTATAGAACTTCTACAGAAGGATTGATTGCCGTTGTTAAAACTAAAGATTTCTCACTTTCAAAGGTTCAATTTAAAAATAAAAAACCATTAATCTTAGTAGCTGAATCTGTTGAGAAACCTGGAAATTTAGGAGCGTTATTAAGAACTGCTGATGCAGCAAACTTAGATGCTGTATTTATTGCAAATCCAAAAGGAGATTTATACAATCCAAATGTAATTCGTTCAAGTGTTGGGTGTTTATTTACCAACCAAATTGCTGTTGGTACTTCTGAAGAAATAATAAATTTTTTGAAATTAAATCAAATTGATATTTATGCAGCTACCCTTCAAAACTCAAATGAATATCATAAAGAAAATTTTTCACCAGCATCTGCTATAGTTTTTGGTACCGAAGCAACAGGTTTATCAGAAATATGGAGAAAAAGTGCAAAACAGAATATAAATATAAAAATGCAAGGACAAATAGATTCTATGAATGTATCTGTATCTGCAGCAATTATTATATTTGAAGCAATAAGGCAAAGAGAATTAAAAAATACATAAATGAAATTACTAGGAATTGACATTGGAGGTTCGGGTATAAAAGCTGCCATAGTAGATACAAAAACAGGTGATTTAATTTCAGAAAGGCATAGAATTGCAACACCTAAACCATCGACACCTGAAGCAATTGCAAAAACAGTAAATGAAATGGTAAAATATTTCAATTGGGATAAAGCAGTTGGCTGCAGTTTTCCTGCAACAGTTGTAAACGGGCAATGCATTCATCATGGAAATTTAAGTGAAAAATGGTTAAATGTAAAAGTTGATAAATTATTCAAAAAAGAATGTAATCTTCCTTTTTTTATAAGTAATGATGCTGATTTAGCTGGTGTTGCAGAAGTGAATTTAGGCTCAGGAAAAAATGAAAAAGGAGTAACTGTTGTTATTACTGTTGGAACAGGAATTGGGTCTGGCTTATTTTATAACGGTAAATTAATTCCGAATTTAGAAATTGGTAAAATACTTCATTCAAATGGTAAGATTATCGAATATTATACTGCAGATTCTATTCGAAAAAAAGAAGATTTAACATTAAAACAATGGGCTTTAAGATTTGATGAATTATTAGCGTATATAAAAATCGTTTTTTCTCCAAGCTTAATAATATTAGGAGGAGGAATTAGTAAAAAGTTCGATAAATTTAAAGATTATTTTGAAACTGATGTTAATATAAAAGCTGCTAAGTTTAGAAATAATGCAGGTATTATTGGTGCTGCAATGTACGCTAACAAAAAACTGAAAGAATAATGCAACCTAAAAATTTACTTTTTGTCATTATTGGTATAATCATCGTTAATTTTATTTTTGAAAAAATTATAAATTTACTAAACACAAAATATTTTGATAATCAAATTCCTGAAAGATTAAAAGATATTTATGATGAAAATGAGTATAAAAAATCACAAGAATATAAAAAGACAAATGCTTTATTTTCAAATTTAACATCTGCTTTTTCAATTGTATTAACACTATTATTTTTTTATTTTGAAGGCTTTAAATATTTAGACCAATTTGCAAGAACTTTTTCAAATAATTCAATATCAATCGGTTTAATCTTTTTTGCTATTATAATTATTGGATCAGACATATTAACGATTCCGTTCTCATATTATAAAACTTTTGTTATTGAAGAAAAGTTTGATTTTAACAGAACTTCAAAAAAAACTTTTTGGTTAGATAAATTAAAAGGCTGGCTAATGACTCTAATTTTTGGTGGTATTATTTTATCATCAATAATATGGTTCTATGAACAAACCGGGGAGAAATTTTGGATTTATACTTGGATTTTAACCACCTTTTTTTCAATATTTATCAACCTATTTTATTCAAAATTAATCGTACCATTATTTAACAAACAAATACCTCTTGAAAACGGTGAACTAAAGTCAAAAATCGAAAGTTATGCAGAAACAGTTGGGTTTAAAGTAAGTAATATTTTTGTAATTGATGGTTCTAAAAGATCAACAAAAGCTAACGCTTATTTTTCTGGATTTGGTTCACAAAAAAGAATAACCCTATTTGATACATTAATAAACGACTTAGAAACAGATGAAATTGTAGCTGTTTTAGCTCATGAAGTTGGGCATTATAAAAAAAAGCACATCATTTTTAATTTAATTACATCTACTCTACTTACAGGTTTAACGTTATATATATTATCACTTTTTGTAAATTCGTTAACGCTATCTCAAGCTTTAGGGGTATCGGTAAAAAGTTTTCATGTAAACCTAATTGCTTTTGGTGTGCTATACTCTCCTATTTCAGAAATTACTGGTTTACTAATGAATTATGTCTCTAGAAAATTTGAGTTTCAAGCAGATAATTATGCTAAAAACACTTTTGATGCAAAGCCATTAATAAGTTCTCTAAAAAAATTATCTAAAAAAAGTTTAAGTAATTTAACGCCTCATCCTGCTTACGTTTTTGTTCATTATTCTCACCCAACATTATTACAAAGAATTAAAAATTTAGAAAATTAATTTCTTGCTTGTTCAAATTGTTATTCATAAATTCACTGAAGATTAATATCTTTTAATAGTTTATGGAGTATAAAGCAACCATAGAAGAAGAAAATAAAGAAATAGCTAAACGTTATAAAGGCTTACTAAAAGGTACTTATAAAGTTTTATCTAAAAAAGACAAGGAACTTATAAGAAAGGCTTTTGATATCGCTTTAGATGCTCATTCTTCTCAAAGAAGAAAAACTGGCGAACCTTATATTTTTCATCCAATTGCAGTTGCAAAAATTGTTGCTATGGAAATTGGCTTAGGCGCTACCTCTATTGCGGCCGCTCTTTTACATGATGTTGTAGAAGATACAGAATATACTCTAAATGATATGGAGCATTTGTTTGGAGAAACGATTGCAAGAATTGTAAATGGTTTAACAAAAATATCGAAACTAAATAAAGAGCAAGATTCCTCAATACAAGCAGAAAACTTTAGAAAAATGTTACTAACATTACATGATGATGTTAGAGTAATATTAATAAAAATTGCCGATCGACTACATAATATGCAAACGATGGATGCTATGCCTGACTACAAACAGGTAAAAATAGCATCCGAAACGCTTTATATTTATGCGCCTCTAGCTCACAGATTAGGTCTTTACAATATAAAAACAGAGCTTGAAGATCTTGGATTAAAATATACAGAACCAGAGGTTTTTAATAGTATAATCGCTAAGATCAAAGAAAGTAAAGAAGAACAACAAAACTATTTAAAGCAATTTTCTAAAACCATTGATAATGGTTTAATAACAGAGCATTTTAATTATGAAATTAAAGGTAGATTTAAATCAATATTTTCTATACGTAGAAAAATGCTTAAGCAAAATGTAACTTTTGAAGAAGTATTTGATAAATATGCCATCAGAATTATTTTTAAACCTATTTCAAAGGATGAAAAACACGATGCTTGGAAAATTTATTCAATTGTAACTGATAACTTTAGACCTAACCCTGCTCGATTAAGAGATTGGATTTCTCAACCAAAAACAACAGGTTACGAAGCTTTACATATAACAGTAATTGGCCCTGATGCTAAATGGGTTGAAGTTCAAATCAGATCTGAAAGAATGAATGAAATTGCAGAAAAAGGATATGCTGCTCATTTTAAATATAAAGAAGGAAACGAAAATGAAAGTGGTTTAGAATCTTGGTTAAACAAACTAAAAGAAACATTAGAAAATCAAAATATTAATGCTGTAGATTTCGTAGAAGATTTTAAACTGAATCTTTATGCAAAAGAAATTTATGTTTTTACTCCAAAAGGCGACTTAAAATCACTCCCAAAAGATGCCTCTGCTTTAGATTTTGCTTTTTCAATACATACTGATATTGGTTTAAAATGTAGAGGAGCAAAAGTTAATAGTAAATTAGTCCCTCTTAGCCACACTCTTAAAAGTGGAGATCAAATTGAGGTAATCACCAGTTCAACTAACAAACCGAATTCTCGTTGGTTAGACTTTGTAATAACAGCAAGAGCAAAATCTAAAATTAGAGCTGCACTAAAAGAAGAAGAAAAGAAAATTGCTGAAGAAGGAAAGGCTATTTTAAAAAGAAAATTACGACATCTTAAAATTTCATTCAATGAAAAAACAATAAACGAGTTAGTTAATTATTTTAAACTAAGAACTAGCTTTGATTTATTTTATAGAATTGGAAATGGCGCTTTAGACAATACAAAACTGAAAGCTTTTGTTGCACAACGAAATAGTGGAATACTAAATTTCTTTAAAACTAAATTAAGAAAAAATCCTTTAGATAATGCTGCTCAACAAATCAATGAAGATGAAGTTACTAGTAAATTTGATGCTCTAGTTTTTGGTAAAGAAGAAGAAAAATTAGATTATAAATTATCAAAGTGCTGTACACCAATACCTGGAGATAAAGTTTTTGGTTTCTTAACAATAAATGACGGAATAAAAGTTCATAAATATAACTGCCCAAATGCAATTTCTCTTCAATCGAATTATGCTTATAGAATTATGCCCGCAAAATGGATTGATTCTACAAAAGAGGTTTTTAAAGCAATTTTACATATAGGTGGTGTTGATAACAGAGGAATTATAAATGAAGTAACAAGAATTATTTCTAATAATATGGAGGTATTTATTAACAGCATCAATATTACAGGAGATGAAGGAGTTTTTGATGGTAAAATTTCACTTAGCGTCAAAAACAGCAACCAATTAAATAAGATTATTAATAACATCTCAAAAGTAGATGGAGTAAAAAAAGTTGATCGTGTTAATAGAATGTAAATATCAATGTAATAAAACTGTTTTTTTATAAAGAAATAACTGTAAATTTGTTTTTTTAGAAAATTAAACACTGATGAGTAATAGCATTGAAAATCAAGAAATAGTTAATAAAGTTTTTACTTCATATTTAGAAGAAAATAAGCATAGAAAAACCCCTGAACGTTATGCCATACTTCAGGAAATCTATGAGGCTGATGAACATTTTGATATAGAATCTCTCTACATCAAAATGAAAAATAAAAACTACAGAGTAAGTAGAGCAACACTCTACAACACCATTGATTTATTATTAGATTGTAATCTAGTTAGAAAACATCAGTTTGATGGTCAATCTATGGCTCGTTATGAAAAGAGTTATTTTGATAAAAATCATGATCATGTAATTTTTACAGATTCAGGAGAGGTTAAAGAATTTTGTGATCCTAGAATTCAAACTATTAAAAAAACTATAGAAGAAGTCTTCGATATAGATATTCATAACCACTCACTTTATTTTTACGGAACAAAAAAGAAAAAAGCTTAATTAAAATACACAAACTAAAATAACTAATGGCTGTAGATTTATTATTAGGATTGCAATGGGGAGATGAAGGAAAAGGTAAAATTGTAGATGTTTTAACTAAAAATTACGACATAATTGCTCGTTTTCAAGGAGGTCCAAATGCAGGGCATACTTTAATTTTTGATGGGACTAAACATGTTTTACACACAATTCCTTCTGGAATTTTTCATAAAACGGCATTAAATGTTGTTGGAAACGGAGTCGTTATAGACCCAGTAATATTTAAAAAAGAATTAGAAAATTTAGATAAGCATAATATAGATTATACTAAAAAACTACTTATCTCTAGAAAAGCACATTTAATTCTACCAACGCACAGATTATTAGATGCCGCTTCAGAAACTTCAAAAGGAAAAGCAAAAATAGGTTCTACTCTAAAAGGTATTGGCCCTACTTATATGGATAAGACAGGCAGAAATGGTATGCGTGTTGGAGACCTAGAATTAGAAAATTGGAAAGAAAAATACGACGCTTTAACATCAAAGCATATTAAAATGTTAGAATTTTTTGATGTTGATATTCAGTATGATTTAAAAGAACTTGAAAATGAATTCTGTAAAGGAATAGAAAAATTAAAAACTTTACAGTTTATAGATAGTGAAGAGTTCTTAAATACAGCAATAAAAGAAAATAAAACAATATTAGCAGAAGGTGCTCAAGGATCATTATTAGATATAGATTTTGGTACTTATCCTTTTGTAACATCCTCAAACACTACTGCAGCAGGAGCTTGTACAGGTTTAGGAGTTGCTCCAAATAGAATTGGTGAAGTTTTTGGGATTTTTAAAGCATATACCACAAGAGTTGGTTCAGGTCCATTTCCTACAGAGTTATTTGACAAAGACGGGGAAACTATGGCAAAAGTTGGTCATGAATTTGGGGCTACAACAGGTAGACCAAGACGATGTGGCTGGCTAGATTTAGTGGCTTTAAAGTACGCTGTAGATGTAAATGGAGTTACACAATTAATGATGATGAAAGGAGATGTTCTTTCTGGTTTTGATAGTTTAAAAATATGTACATCATACAATTATAAAGGAAAGGAAATTACACATTTACCTTATAATATTGAACCTGAAAATGTTTCAGTAAATTATACTGAATTCAATGGTTGGGATGAAGACTTAACTAAAATGACATCTGCTGATGAACTTCCAGAAAGTCTTTTGAAATATATTGCTTTCATTGAAAAAGAAACTGGAGTTCCTGTAAAAATAGTTTCTGTTGGTCCAGACAGAAAACAAACTATTATTAGATAAATATATTTATCTTAATATTAAATACTTTGAGATATTCTTTTCATTATTTTTGTGATAAATTAAAATTTTTGAAAAGAATATCTTTTTTATTGTTCTTCGTTTTTACTATAAATTCTTTTTCGCAAGAAAAAAGAAGAATAGAATATACTGCTGAAATTCAAGAAGTCGATGAAATAAAATTTCCTGGCGCAACTATTCTTCTAGGCAAAGTAAAAATGAAACATGAAGGAATAAACCTTACATGTCAACAAGCTTTATATTATCAAAAGCAAAACTTTTTTAAAGCCATTGGTAATGTTTTTATAAAACAAGGAGACACAATTACCCAAACAAGTAATTATGCAGATTACGATGCTAATTCAAAACAAGCGTTATCTTGGGGAAATGTTGTTTTGAAAGATCCTACAATGACATTAACTACAGATACACTGCAGTTTGATAGAGTTAATCAAAAGTTATATTATCAGAGTTATGCGACTATTAAAGACGCAACAAATACTTTAAAAAGTAAAAAAGGTAAATATTTCTTAAACAATAAAAAGTTTACTGCAACAACAAGTGTATCCGTTGTAAATCCTGAACACATTCTAATCTCAAATCATTTAGATTATTATACAAACTCTGGTTTAGCATATCTTTATGGCCCATCAACTATTACAAATAAAAAAAACAGCAATAAATTATATTCAGAAAGAGGATTTTATAATACAAAAAAAGATATTTCTCATTTTACAAAAAATGCAAAACTATTTTTAAAAGAAAGAACCATTGAGGGAGATAGTCTTTATTACGATAAAAATAAAGGTTTTGCCTCTGCAACAAATAATATTCGAATAATCGATACGCTTCAGAATTTTATCACAAAAGGTAATTATGCAGAATTGTACGAAAAAAAAGATTCATTATTTATTATTAAAAAAGCACTTGCAATTTCCATAGTTGATAAAGATTCTATGTTTGTTCATGGTGATACATTGTTGGTTACTGGGAAACCTAAAAAAAGAATAGTTAGAACATATCATAATGTAAAAATTTTTAAATCTGATTTACAAGGTAAGTGTGATTCTATTTTCACAAATCAAGAAACCGGATATACCAAAATGTACAGGAACCCTGTCATTTGGTCTGATCAAAATCAAATTACTGGTGATTCGATTTTTTTACAATCAAATATAGAAACAGAAAAACTAGACTCTTTAAAAGTTTACAATAATTCTTTTATCATATCTAAAGACTCCTTATCTACTGATAATTTTAATCAAATTAAAGGTAGAAATATGTTTGGTAAATTTAAAAATAATAAACTTCGCTTTCTTCTAGTAAAAGGAAATGCTGAATCGGTTTACTTCAATAGAAATGAAGAAACTAAGATTTTAGAAACCATTACAAAAGAAATATCAAGTAATATAGAATTTACTCTAATAAATGGGGAGGTAGAATCTATAAAATATTTAAAAGAATCTGATGGAAAAACACATCCTCCTTCTATGTTTCCTGAATCTGATAAAAAATTAAAGGGTTTTGTTTGGAGAGAGAATGAACAACCCAGAAGTAAAGAAGATGTTTTTATAAATGACGGAAAAAAAGATAACACTCCCGTAAAAAGAAATGACATCAAAAAAAAGCCAGCTATTTTAAATAATAAAAACAAGGGATTAAAGAATAATAAAGGTGTTTTAGATATAGAAAAATAAAATGAATCTAGACTTTTTCAAATATCAAGCACAAACTTCACCACATCCATTAGCTTTAGAAATTTCTCATGCAAAAGGAAGCTATATATATGATACTTCTGGTAAAAAATACTTAGATTTTGTTGCTGGTGTATCTGCAAATAGTGTTGGTCATTGCAATGATAACGTATCTCAAGCCATAAAAAAACAATTAGATACACACACTCACGTTATGGTTTACGGTGAGTTTATTCAAAAACCACAAGTTCAGTTATGTAAACTTTTAGCAGATAATTCACCTAAAAGTTTAAACGCTATTTATTTAACAAATTCAGGTACTGAAGCAACTGAAGGAGCTTTAAAGTTAGCAAAAAGAGTAACAAATAGATTTGAAATTATTGCAGCTAAAAATTCTTACCATGGAAATACTCAAGGAGCTATGAGTGTTTCTGGGGCAGAAATTCAAAACAGAGCTTTTAGACCATTAATACCAGGTATAAAATTCATTGATTTTAATTGTGAATTTTGCTTACAAAAAATAACTAAAAATACAGCGGCAGTTATTTTAGAAACAATTCAAGGAGGAGCAGGTTTTATTGAACCCAATAATAGTTTTTTATCTAAAGTGAAAGAACGTTGTAATGACGTTGGAGCTCTTTTAATTTTAGATGAAATTCAAACAGGTATTGGAAGAACCGGAACTTTTTGGGGCTTTGAGAATTACAATGTAATACCAGATATAATAATTACTGGTAAGGGTTTAGGAGGTGGAATGCCAATAGGCGCTTTTATAGCATCGTTTGAACATATGAGCAATTTAAAAGAAAATCCTAAATTAGGTCATATCTCTACTTTTGCAGGCCATCCTGTAATTGCAGCTGCAGGAATAGCTACTCTTACTGAAATTCTTTCTAAAAACTTATTAAAAGAAAGTATTAGAAAAGAAAAGATTATTAGAAAACACCTTACTCATAAATCTATTTTAGAAATACGAGGGAGAGGTTTAATGCTTGCCGTAATTGTTAAAAACTCAGAATTAGCAACTAAAATTGTTCTTGAGTGTCTTAAAAAAGGGCTGATTTTATTTTTTTTATTATTCGAAAATCGTGCAATTAGAATTACACCTCCATTAACTATTTCTGATGAAGATATAAAAATTGGGTGTAAAATTTTAGTAGATGTAATTGATGAAGTAAAATAAAAAAAACCTACCAATAAATTGATAGGTTTTTTAGATAAAAATTTAACTAGTAATAAAATATATTATAATACTCTTACGTTTACTGCGTTTAATCCTTTTCTACCTTCTTTCAAGTCGAATTCAACTTCATCGTTTTCACGAATTTCGTCAACTAAACCTGACACGTGTACAAAATGTTCTTTGTTTGTTCCTTCTTCAGTGATAAATCCAAATCCTTTTGAATCGTTGAAGAACTTTACGGTACCTTTACTCATTATAAAAAATTATTGTGTTGCTTTTTTAAAACAACGTTATATTAAGTTGCAAAGATACTTCTTAAATTCTTAAGAAAATGTAAAATATTTGTTTTCTTATTGTTAAACTATTCTAAAATCTATAAATCAACTGTTTAGACTCATTAAATTCATTAATAATTTCAGTAAAAACATCTTTTGTAGATTTTATTTCGTCAATTATACCTGCTATTTGGCCTATTTCCAATTCCCCTTCTTCTAAATCTCCTTCAAACATTCCTTTTTTAGCTCTTGCTCTTCCTAATAATTTTTGTAATTTTTCTTTTGAAGGATTTTGCTGATATAAATTCTGAACATCATTATAAAATTTATTTTTGATAAGACGAACAGGCGCTAACTCTTTTAAGGTTAAATGAGTATCACCATCTTTTACATCGACAATCTTTAGCTTGAATTTTTCGTGTGCAGAAGATTCTTTTGTTGCGGCAAATCTACTTCCTATTTGAACCCCATCAGCTCCTAAAACCGTCGCTGCTAACATCCCTTTACCATTTGCTATTCCTCCAGCTGCAATAACAGGAATTTTCAACTGATCTTTCACCATTGGTATTAAAGTAAAAGTAGTAGTCTCCTCTCTTCCATTATGCCCTCCTGCTTCAAAACCTTCGCATACAACAGCATCTACACCAGCAGCTTCAGCTTTTAATGCGAATTTAACAGAACTTACTACATGAACTACGGTAATCCCTTTTTCTTTTAAAAAAGATGTCCAAGTTTTAGGATTACCTGCAGAAGTAAAAACGATTTTAACACCTTCTTCTACAATAATATCCATAATCTCATCAATTTGAGGATATAACATAGGTACGTTAACACCAAAAGGTTTGTCTGTTGCTTGTTTGCATTTTTGAATATGTTCTCTCAAAACATCAGGATACATAGACCCTGAACCAATCAAACCCAAACCTCCTGAATTTGAAACAGCAGATGCTAATTTCCAACCAGATACCCAAATCATTCCCCCTTGTACGATTGGATACTCAATATCAAATAGATTACAAATTAAATTTTGCATTAAAATATGTTTATGAAATTACACCTGAACCTAATAACTCTTCATCATTATACCAAGCTACAAATTGACCTTCTTGAATAGCAGATTGTTTGTTTTCAAATTTTACATATAAACCAGATTCAAATTTAAACAATGTGGCTTTTTCTAATTTTTGACGATAACGAATTCTTGCTTCAACGATCATAGATTCTCCTGTTTTTAAAGTTAAATCTTCTCGAATCCAATGTAATTCAGCATTGGAAACAAACAGAGTATTTCTATATAACCCAGAGTGGTTTTTGCCTTCTCCTGTATAAATTATATTCTCCTTCACATCTGTTTCTATAACAAATAAGGGTTCTTTTGTACCTCCAACAGCTAAACCTTTTCGCTGGCCTTTTGTAAAATAATGTGCACCTTGATGTTTCCCCACAACTTTACCATCTTCTTTCTGATAAGAAAACTTTCTAGATAAATATTTTAATTCAGCTTCTTTATTTTCAAAATTTGGAACTGGTTCTGTATACTGATCAAAATTATCAGGTATTTGAACAATTTCTCCTTCTTTGGGTTGTAATTTTTGTTGTAAAAACTCAGGTAACCTAACTTTACCAATAAAACAAAGACCTTGAGAATCTTTTTTTTCTGCAGTAATTAAATCAGCCTCTTTTGCAATTTCTCTCACCTCAGGTTTTGTAAGTTCTCCTATTGGAAACAACGCTTTTGCTAATTGAACTTGAGATAATTGACATAAAAAATAAGATTGATCCTTATTTTTATCTTTACCTGCCAATAATTTATAAACCATTTCACCATTAAGCTCTTCTTCAGATTTTCTGCAATAATGACCAGTTGCAACAAAATCTGCGCCCAATTTTAAAGCAATATCCATAAAGACATCAAACTTAATTTCTCTATTGCAAAGAACATCAGGGTTTGGTGTTCTTCCTTTTTCATACTCATTGAACATATAATCTACTATACGCTCTTTATATTGTTCACTTAGATCAACTACTTGAAACGGAATTCCTAATTTATCTGCAACAATCATAGCATCATTGCTATCTTCTAACCAAGGGCATTCGTTAGAAATAGTTACAGAATCATCGTGCCAATTCTTCATAAAAAGACCGATAACCTCATAACCTTGCTTTTTTAACAGATAAGCAGTTACACTAGAATCTACACCTCCAGAAAGTCCTACAACTACACGTTTCATTTTTTTAATTTTGAAGTTGCAAATTTACAATTTTGTAAATGAAGTAAGTAGAAAAATTTAATTTAGGCTTAAAGTATAATTATTTGCTTTTTTTGTAGCCTTTTTTCTTTTTTAATTCTTCATCATTTGTAACCTCTCCATCTAAGAAATATTCCCACTTCCCTACTCTTTTGCCATTTTGATAAAGACCTTTTTCTTTTAGATTTCCGTTTAATTCAAAATATTTAGCTAAACCATTTGCTTTGCCAAGTTTATAGTTAATTTCCTCAAGCAAAACACCATCACTAGAATATTTTTTTGAAAGACCATGTTTTAATCCATCTTTATAAAAAGTGATTTCAGTTGGTTTTTCGTTAGGATAATAGTTGACAACTTTACCTTCTAATTTACCT
This sequence comes from Polaribacter sp., assembly GCA_042091415.1. Lineage (GTDB taxonomy): Bacteria > Bacteroidota > Bacteroidia > Flavobacteriales > Flavobacteriaceae > Polaribacter. The sequence continues at coordinate 25,177 of JBELHK010000025.1, forward strand.
TTATTGTAAAATTCTTCAGACATGATTTTTCCATCATCAAAATAATATTTCCACGCTCCTACTCTTTTTTTATTTATAAAAAAACCAATAGTTTCAATTTTTCCTTTTGTAGAATAAAATTCAACCTTTACAGAATCATTTTTAGCTGAATATCTTTTAATAATTGAAGGAAAACCAGAATAAGATTCTCTATAAAATTTAAAAACACCAATTTCTTTACCGTTTTTAAACTCACCTTCATAACGTA
>JBELHK010000025.1:25523-27747 GCA_042091415.1 Polaribacter sp.
TAAAATTTAAAAACACCAATTTCTTTACCGTTTTTAAACTCACCTTCATAACGTATTGTTTTGTTTGGATAATACTTTTTCCAAACACCAGTCCTTTTATTATTTTGATCGAACTGATTTATTTTTTGAGCTGTTAAAAAATTAGACAATAAAAAAGTGAGACAAAAAAGTAAAATAGTTTTAACGTTATTCATTATTCAAAAATTTTTTGGGATAAATATACATCAATAGCATTAAAACTGACAATTAATTCTAAATATAACGTTTTAAAAACATCAAAAAACAGATGAATAAATCTATACAAATTCCTATTTTTGTGTTTTTATTATAAAAACATGAATTTAACTCAATTAAACGCGGTTTCTCCTATTGATGGGCGTTATAGAAATAAGATTTCAAAATTAGCAGATTATTTTTCTGAAGAAGCATTAATTAAATATAGAGTAAGAATAGAAATTGAATATTTTATTGCTCTTTGCGAAATTCCATTGCCTCAATTAACAAATTTTAATAAAAATTTGTTCGAAGACTTGCGTAAGATATATCTAGATTTTTCTGCAACAGATGCACAAAAAATAAAAGATATTGAAAAGGTTACAAATCATGATGTAAAAGCTGTTGAGTATTTTATAAAAGAAAAATTTGATGCTTTAGATTTACAAGAATATAAAGAGTTTATTCACTTCGGATTGACTTCTCAAGACATCAATAATACAGCAATTCCTTTATCGATAAAGGAAGCTGTAAAAGATGTTTTTGCTCCTAATTTTTCTGAAGTTTTAGAAAAATTAGAGGAATTAGTAATTGAATGGAAAGATATTTCAATGTTGGCTAGAACTCACGGTCAACCAGCTTCTCCAACAAGACTAGGCAAAGAAATTGCTGTTTTTGTAACTCGTTTAAAAGAACAGTTTAAATTATTAAAAAACATTCCTAATGCTGCAAAATTTGGAGGAGCAACAGGAAACTATAATGCACATAAAGTTGCTTATCCGAATATTGATTGGAAAGTATTTGGTAATAAATTTGTAGAAGAGAAATTAGGTTTATATCATTCTTTCCCGACAACTCAAATTGAGCATTACGATCATATGGCGGCTCTTTTTGATAGCTTAAAGAGAATTAATACTATCATTATAGATTTAGATAGAGATTTTTGGACCTATGTTTCCATGGATTATTTTAAGCAAAAAATTAAAAAAGGTGAAGTTGGTTCTTCTGCAATGCCACACAAAGTAAACCCAATCGATTTTGAAAATTCTGAGGGTAACTTAGGAATTGCAAACGCAATATTTGAACATCTTTCTGCTAAGCTACCAATATCTAGATTACAACGCGATTTAACAGACAGTACTGTTTTAAGAAACGTTGGTGTACCTTTTGGACATACAATTATCGGGTTTACATCAACCTTAAAAGGATTAAATAAGTTATTGTTAAATGAAGAAAAGTTTAAACAAGATTTAGAAAATAATTGGGCAGTTGTTGCAGAAGCAATACAAACTATTCTAAGACGTGAAGCTTATCCAAATCCATATGAAGCTTTAAAAGGCTTAACGAGAACTAATGAGAAAATAAATCAAAACTTAATTTCTAATTTTATCGATACTTTAGAAGTTTCTGATGAAATTAAAGAAGAATTAAAATATATAACTCCATCTAACTACACAGGAATTTAGAAGTAAATCATGAAAAATAAATTACTCATATTTTGTATTCTTTCATCATTCATTTTTTCTTGTAAATCTGAATTTAAAGATAATTCCGATAGATTTAAAAATGGAGTTTTTGAAATACCTGCTGGTGACGATTTTGTAAAAGAGACTATTATTAGAAAAGATTCTATTCAAATAAGCAAATACGGCAATAACATTGATACTTTATCTATTAAATGGAAAAATAATTTCTTTTACACTTTAAAATATATAAATCCTAAGAATTCTTTACAAAAAGATCCGATGTATATACAAATTAATAAAATCAAAGAAAACTCATATGATTTTACAGTAAAAATCGGGTTTTCTAAATTCACCAAAAAAGGTACAATTTATAAGATAAAATAAGTTAACATATTTCATCTTTTAACTATTTTTTAAAACTTTAATCATTAAATTTGCGGCTTATCAAAAATTATGATCGTTAAAAAGAAATCATATGTCTTAATTAGTAGAATATTATTGGTAATTTTCTTTTTACCAATGTTGACATTTGGGCTACATTCTTT